>CAZOYA010000273.1:0-3805 GCA_964583815.1 uncultured Gemmatimonadaceae bacterium
ATGGCCGACTGCTCCTGCGGCAGGGGGAGCTGCCATCCGAAGTCCCGCACCATCCCGACGATCTCGTAGAACGCCTCCCCGGTCGCCTCCGAGTCCTCCCCGGAGACGATCCGGACGCGCTGCCCGATCGGGTTCCGGCCCCCGAGGACGTAGCGCGCGAACGACTCGTTCACGATGAGCACGTTCCGGGTCTCGTAGTCGAGGGGCACGAAATCGCGACCGGCGACCACCGAGGTGCCGAAGGTCTCGAAGAAGCCGCGCGAGACGTGCACGAGGGTGCTCGTGCGCAGGCCGGCCTCGGGGCCGGCGTCGTCGGTCCCCTCGATCTCGATCCGGTACTTGAACTGGTCCATGACGGGGAGGCGGTCGGCGAAGGTCACGTGCTCGACCTCCGGATCGGCGGCGAGCCGGCGCTCCATCTCGTCGAGCCCGACCCGGGCGCGCGTCACGAAGTCGGCCGAGTCCGCCTGGTGATCCTCCCGGTCGTAGCCCACGCTCGCCGTCATGTAGCGATCCGCGCCGATCCCCTCCGCCCGCTGCGCGAACCGGTTCGACTGGAACGCGCCGCCCGCCGCGAGCGGGAGGAACGCGACCGTGATCGCGACCTGCGCCACGATGATCGCGGTCCAGAGCCCGCCGAAGCGGAGCGTCGCGCGTCCCGCGCCCTCCCGGCGCAGCGCGTCCTGCACCTCGAGCCTCGTCACCCGCAGCGCCGGCAGGACGCCCACGATCGCGGCGCCGAAGACGGTGAGCGCCGCCGTGTAGAGCACGGTCCGCCACGAGAGACCGTCGTCGATCCAGAACGGCATCGCCTCGTTCCCCGCGAGCAGGCCCAGCCCCCATCCCAGGATCGCCTTCGCGAGGAGGAGCCCGACGGTCGCCGCGAGCGCCGCGAGCACGAGCGCCTCGACGAAGAGCTGCATGACGATGCGGGCGCGGCCCGCCCCGAGCGCGGTGCGCACCGTGATCTCCCAGTCGCGCGTGGCGGTCCGCGCGTAGACGAGCGTGGCCACGTTCGTGCTCACGATCGCGAGCAGCATCAGGAAGACCACGTTCAGCGCGTAGAGCACCCTCCGGACCACGAGCCAGGGGCCCGCGTCGGTGAGGGGCTTCCCGTAGGGCAGCACGCGCGCCCGGAGACGCGCGTGGGTGTCCGGGGCGTCGGCCGCGAGGCGCGCCCCGATCCCCGCGAGCTCCGCCTGCGCCTCCTCGATCGAGACCCCGGGCGCGAGACGCCCGAAGACGGAGACCACCGGTCCCGTGCGCGGGGCGAGCGTCGACCCGTCCACGCGCAGCGGAACCCAGATCCGCTCGTTCACGGGAAAGGCGAAGCCCTCGGGCATGACGCCGACGATCGTGACGGTGCTCGTGCCGAGCTGGACGGTCCGGCCGACCACGTCCGGATCGCTCTCGAAGCGCGTCCGCCACAGCGCGTGACCGAGCACCGCGACCGGCGGCTCGGCGGTGTGCTCGTCCTGCTCGGTGAGCGTGCGGCCGAGGAGCGGGGCCGCGCCCGCGAGGCGGAAGGCGCTCGCGCTGATCTCGGCGCCCCGCACCGGCTCGATCCGGCCGTCGGCCGTCTCGAGGTTGCGCGAGAAGACCACGGCGGCGCCCAGATCCTGGACCGTCCCGACCTCGCCGCGCCAGATCGCGAAGTCGTGCAGCATCCGCCGATCCGGGACGGTCGATTCGGTGTCCAGGACGTGGATCGAGACGAGGCGGCCTCCCTCCGGCACCGGCAGCCGCGGATTCTGCCACTTGTCCACGGCCTCGAAGTACGTCGCGCCCAGCGCGATCGCCACGGCGATCGCGATCGTCCCGACCACGGTCAGACCGGGATACCGCGCGAGCATGCGCAGTCCCACCCGGAAGTCCAGCGGCGAGACACGCAGCCCGCCCAATCGCTTCATCGCATCCACGAGCCCACCTCCCCTTCCTCGTCGTCCTCGTTCATCGTCGCGGCTCGCGTCGGGAGTCGTCCGTCCCGGGAGCGGCCGCGTCGTCACCCCGCGGTGCGACGCTCGCGGCGATGCATAGAGCCAGTATACATAGGGCTGCCATGTATCGTCCAGAGGCGGTTCGGTCGCGGGATGGGCGGCCCGGGATCGCCCTCAGCGCGCCGGCGACGTGTCCGCTTATCCGGCCGTGCCCATGGTGAAGGTGGTATCCACCTTCGGCGGATTCCGCAGCGTCTGCTGCACGACGCAGATGTCCTCCGCCACGGACCGGAGCCGCTCGAGGAGCGCCGGCGGCGTGCCGCGTGCGGCACGAAACCGAACGGCGCAGCTCATGGCCTGGAAGCCCACGGGCACGCCGCGATCCACGCGCATCGTCCCACGGACGTCGACGTCGCCCGTCACCTCGACCTCCAGGTGCTCGAGCTCGATCCCGAGCGCGTCGGCCACCATGCGCACGGCGGAGTCCTGACACGCCGCGAGCGCCGCGCAGAGCAGGTCGCCGGGCGTGGGAGCGTCGTGCGGTCCGCCGACCGCGCGATGGACGCCCACGGGTAGCTCGGCCCCGGAGCGCGGCATCGGCCGCACCGTGGAATGGAATGGGTCGGCGGCGCTGCTGCCGGCTGCCACCGCGTGATCGGTGACCTTCGCCTGCGCGGGATCGGACCGATACAGGGCCCGGAGCGGCCCCTGGGCCGCCACGACGTGGGATGCGGCCATGTCGCTCCTCCATCCAGGATGAGGAAATCCGGAGATACCCGGCGGGCCCGGTCCGGTGGTTTCCGCCGTGGACGCACATCCGACCTCGCAAAGTGTCCCGTGCGGCGGCGCGGCGCATCCGTCACGTGCTCCTGCGCCGTCTCGGCCCCTCCCCTTGACCTTCGACAACACGCCCCGTACGCTGTCCCGGAGGCACCTGTCGAAGCTCGAGGGAACCGGAGGCGAGGGCGAATGGCTCGCTCGGATCGGGAACGCGCGGACATGCTGCAGGGGACGTTGGACCTGCTCATCCTGCACGCGCTCTCGATGGGTCCCATGCACGGGTGGGGGATCTCGCGGCGGATCCGCGAGCTCTCACGGGACGTGCTCCAGGTCAACCAGGGCTCGCTCTACCCGGCCCTGCACCGGCTCGAGTACCGCGAGCTCGTGCGCGCCGACTGGGGCACGTCGGAGAACAACCGGCGCGCGAAGATCTACGCGCTGACGGCGAAGGGCGAGCGGCGCCTCGGCGTCGAGCGCACCGAGTGGCAGCGCTTCGTGCGGGCCATGCACTGGGTGCTGGACGCGTCCCCGGGGGCCGTGGGGGGATAGCGCGCAGGCGACGGACACGGGCGGGAGGCGAGGACGATGAAGGGGATCTGGCTGAGGCTGCGGCGCCTCGTGGGATGGCGGCGCTCGGAGGACGACATCGAGGACGAGCTGCGCTTCCACCTCGAGATGGAGGCCGCCGAGTACGAGCGTCAGGGACTCGACCCCCGTGAAGCGCGACGGCGCGCGCGGCTCGCCTTCGGGGGCGAGGAGCGCTGGCGGGAGGGGACGCGCGAGAGCCGCCGGACCGGCTGGCTCGAGGACGGCGTGCGCGACGTGCGCCTCGCGGTGCGCGGCCTCTTCCGTGCCCCCGCGTTCGCCCTCGCGTCCCTCGCGACGATCACGCTCGGCGTGGCGGCGACGACCGCCGTCTTCAGCGTGGTCTACCGGATCGTGCTCGCCCCGCTCCCCTTCCCCGAGTCCGGGGAGCTCGTCACGGTCTGGATGTCCAACCCGGTCCAGGGGATCGAGGAGGACATCACCTCCTGGCCGAACTTCGCGGACTGGCGCGAGGCGAGCACCACGCTCGAGCGCATGGCCAC
>CAZOYA010000274.1:0-3736 GCA_964583815.1 uncultured Gemmatimonadaceae bacterium
GCCTCACGCCGATCCTCGGCGTCGACGTCGGGGAGCACGCGTACTATCTCAAGTACCAGAACCGGCGACCGGACTATCTCACGGCGTGGTGGAACGTCGTGAACTGGAACGCGGTAGAGGACCGGTACACTGCCGCGCGCTCGCGCTGACGCTGTAGTCCCCCCGCACCAGCGGCCCGGAGCGCGGCGGTGTGCGGCGCTCCGGGCCGTTGCATTCGTGCGATCGTTCGGGGCCCCGCCGGACGGGATCCTTGTGCGGCGGCAAACATCCGTTTACAAGTATGGAGCGAGATCCGGGCGGCGGTCGCTGCCCGGGGCTGGTTCCCCCCTCTTGCTCTCGATGGGTGCGATGAGTCGAGACCGTTTCTGCCCGCCTGCGTGGTCGCGCGGCGTCCGTTCGATCCTACCGCCGCTCCTCCTCGCCCTGCTGTTGGGCGCGCATCCGGTCTCGGCGCAGAGCCTGCGCGGCTCGCCCGTGTCGCTCGACCTCCAGAACCGGATGGCGCGCGAGCACGACTACACGTACCTCGAGACGCCGCAGCGGGTGCAGTACTTCGTGGAGCAGGGGTGGCTCGTGCGGGTCCGCCCCACCGAGGACTTCACGCTCCACGCCGTGTCGTTCCCCTACGCCCGGCCGGAGGTCGCGCTCTTCGTGGAGCGCCTCGGGCAGCAGTACCGGGCGGCGTGCGGCGAGCAGCTCGTCGTCACGAGCCTCACCCGCCCGACCACGCGCCAGCCGCGCAACGCCTCCGATCGCTCGGTCCACCCGACGGGCATGGCGGTGGACCTCCGCTACAGCCGGGACGCGAAGTGCCGCGAATGGCTCGAGCGTGTGCTGCTCAGCCTCGAGCGCGCGGGCGTGCTCGACGTGACCCGCGAGCGCTATCCCGTGCACTACCACGTCGCGCTCTTCCCCCGTCCGTACGTGGACTACGTCGCCCGCATCGACGGCGGGCGGGCCACCGAGTCGGTGACGCGGTTCGCGGAGCACACGAGCTACGAGATCCAGCCCGGCGATTCCCTGTGGGACATCGCGCGTCAGCACGGAACCACGGTCGAGGCGCTGCGCGAGGTCAACGGGCTCGACGGGAACCGGATCTACGCGGGGCAGGTGATCGACCTGCCGGCCGGCAGCCGCTGACGCCCCTTTCGCCATTGCTTCGGTCCCGGCCGGACGGCTAACGTTGCCGCGGCCCGCCGGGACGCCCGGCGTCCGCGGGTCCACCGCCTGGCAGCGTCCGCAAGAGGAGCCGGCTCCCTTGGCCGAGGCCGTCGTCACGCCCGCGCCGCGCGGCGCGGAGCAACAGCTCTTCCGCACCGACCTGCTCCGATGGTTGTATCTGGGCAGGCTGACGCTGGTTTCGGGGATCCTCGCGGGCGCCCTCTTCGCCTGGCTCGACGCGCGACCCGAGGACACGCTCGTCTCGACCGTGATGTTCCTCGTGGCCCTCGTGGTCACGGCGACCTCGGCGTGGCACACGCACGTGCGGGGGCGCGAGCCCGGCGAGAGCTTCCTCTATCTCCACGTCCTCCTGGACGTGCTGCTCGTGACGGGCGTGGTCCACGTGACGGGCGGACCCGAGAGCAGCTTCGCGTGGCTCTACATCCTCGTGATCAGCGCGGGCGCGCTCCTCCTTCCGCTCCCGGGCGGCGTGCTGATCGGGATCTTCGCGAGCCTCGTGTACTTCGCGGATCTCGTGTGGGGGTACGCCGGAGCGCTCACGGTCGAGGTGACGCTCCGGATCGCGCTCTTCACGGTGGTGGCCGTCGTCACGGGAATCCTGGCGGACCGCCTCCGGCACGCCGGGCAGGCGCTCGGTGCCGTCGCCTCGGCGCTCCATCAGCTCCGGCTCGACACGGACGACATCCTCGCCAACCTCTCGACGGGGGTGCTCACCGTGGACGGGGACGGCCGCCTGGCCTACACGAATCCCGCCGCCGAGGCGCTCCTCGGGCTCGACCTCGACCGCATGATCGGACAGCCCATCCTCGAGGCGCTCGACCGCAAGGCGCCCGGCATGGGCGAGGCGCTCGAACGGACGCTCCGGGAAAAGCGCGCGCGGACCCGGAGCCGCGCGTCGGTGGCCCGGGACGGGGGCGTCGTGCGACTCGGAATCAGCACCGCCCTCCTCGATCGGGGCAGCGAGACACCGCCCTCCGCGACCGCGATCTTCGAGGACATCACGGACCTGGAGCGGCTGGACGAGCTCGATCTGCGGGCGCAGCGCCTCGAGGCCGTCGCGACGCTCGCCGCGTCGATGGCGCACGAGATCAAGAACCCGCTCGCCTCCATCCGGAGCGCGGTGGAGCAGCTCACCGGCGGGCGCCTGCGGGACCAGGACCGCGACGTGCTCCGCCGGCTCGTCCTCGGCGAGTCGGACCGGTTGAGCCGGCTGCTCACGGAGTTCCTGGAGTACTCGGGCCTCGAGCTCGGCGCGCGCGAGGCGGTGGACCTGAGGCGGGTCGTGCTCGACGCGGTGGCCGTGGCGCGGCAGCATCCCGACGTGGAGGAGGCCGAGGTGGCGGTCGAGGTCGACGACGAGCCGCTGCTCGTGGCCGGGGACGCCGACCTGCTCCACCGGGCGGTGTTCAACCTCGTGCTGAACGGCGCCCAGGCCGCGGGGACCGGCGGCAGGGTGGTGGTCACGCTCCAGGACGAGCGCTACCGGACCAAGCCGCGGGGCGTGCAGGTCGACCGCCCCGTCCGGCTGTCGGTGCGCGATTCGGGGCCGGGCATCGACCCGGCGGTCGAGCGACGTATCTTCGAGCCGTTCGTGACGACCAAGCCGGGGGGCACCGGCCTCGGCCTGGCCGTGGTGCACCGCGCCGTCGAGGCGCACCAGGGGGTGATCTTCGTGGAGCGATCGGTCGAGGGCGGGGCGCAGCTGGTCATCTTCATTCCGGGCCTGCCGGCGCCGCCGGTGGGCGCCCTCGAAGCGGAGCGAGAGGCACGCACGTGAGCGGCTCGGCCAGGATCCTGATCATCGACGACGAGGCGTCCATCCTGGACACCCTCGAGATCCTCTTCCGCGGGGAGGGCTACGACGTCGTGCGGGCGTCCTCCGGCGCGCGCGGGAAGGAGGCGCTCCGCGAGGAGAAGCCCGACCTCGTGCTCACGGACATCCGGATGCCGGGCGTGACCGGGCTCGAGGTGCTCGCCGAGGCGCGCGAGGTCGACCCGGAGCTGCCGGTCATCCTCATGACGGCGCAGGCGTCGCTGCAGTCGGCCGTGCGCGCCGTGAACGAGGGCGCCTACTACTACCTCCAGAAGCCGTTCGCCAACGACGAGCTGCTGGCGATCTGCCGGAGGGCAGCGGAGGCGCGCCAGCTCAAGGTGGAGAACCGGCAGCTGCGGAAGGAGATCCGGCGCCGTGGAGGGGCGAACGGACGGCGGCCGGTCGGGCGCGCGCCGCGCTTCCTCGAGGTGCTCGAGCTCGCGGAGACGGTCGCCGCCACGGGCTCGACCGTGCTCATCTCCGGCGAGAGCGGCACGGGGAAGGAGGTCCTGGCGCGCTACATCCACGAGCTCTCCGACCGCGCCGACGCCGCCTTCCTGTCCATCAACTGCGGCGCGCTGCCGGAGAGCCTGCTCGAGAGCGAGCTCTTCGGGCACGTGAAGGGCTCGTTCACCGGCGCGGTGAAGGACAAGGACGGCCTCCTGGTGGCCGCGGCCGGCGGCACGTTCTTCCTCGACGAGATCGGGGAGATGACGCCGTCCACGCAGGTGAAGCTCCTGC
>CAZOYA010000275.1:0-3723 GCA_964583815.1 uncultured Gemmatimonadaceae bacterium
GAGATCAACTGCAAGATCGTCTACTACGGCACCGGGCTCGGGGGGAAGACGACGAACCTGGAGTACATCTACTCCAAGGTGAATCCCGAAACGAAGGGCAAGATGATCTCCCTGGCGACCGAGACCGAGCGGACGCTGTTCTTCGACTTCCTGCCGATCGACCTCGGGGAGGTCCGCGGCTTCAAGACCCGCTTCCACCTCTACACGGTGCCGGGGCAGGTCTACTACAACGCGAGCCGGCGCCTCATCCTGAAGGGCGTGGACGGGATCGTGTTCGTGGCCGACTCGCAGGCGAGCCGCGCCGAGGCGAACATCGAGTCCATGCACAACCTGTACGAGAACCTCGAGACGTACGGGTACGACCTGGAGACGATCCCCTTCGCCATCCAGTACAACAAGCGGGACCTTCCGGACGTGCTGTCCGTGGAGGAGCTGCGCGCCCAGATCAACCCCATGGGCGTGCCGGACTTCGTGGCCACGGCCATCGAGGGGAAGGGCGTGTTCGAGACCCTGTCGTGCGTGAGCAAGCTGGTCGTCAAGACGCTCTCCTGAGGCCGCCGGTGGCGGGGCGCCGCATGACCCTCCCCAACATCATCACGCTGTCGAGGATCGCGACCTGCCCCGTGATCTTCGTGCTGGCGCTGTCGAGCGGGACGGGGACGCGGATCGCGGCCTTCGTGCTCTTCCTGGCGGCGGCCGCCTCCGACATCTGGGACGGCTACATCGCCCGGCGGGACGGTCTCGTCACCGACATGGGCAAGCTCCTCGACCCGATCGCGGACAAGCTGCTGCTCGCGGCGACGTGGATCCCCATCTACCTCGTGTCTCGGGACGGGACGCCGCTGCCGTGGTGGGGCGCGATGCCGCTCTGGGTGCTCGCGGTGATCTTCGGCCGCGAGATCTTCATCACGGTCTTCCGGGCCTGGGCGGCGCGCCGGGGCGTGGTGATCGCGGCCGGACGGGCGGGCAAGGAGAAGGCGCTCTTCCAGTCGCTGTTCACGGGCGGCGCCCTCCTGTGGTATCCGCTCACGGAGCTCGCGGCGGCGCGCGGGTGGAGCGGTCCCGTCTGGACGGGGTGGTCGTGGTTCCACGGGACCTTCTCGTCGGTGACGCTCGCCGTGGCGGTCGTGCTGACGGTGTACTCGCTCCTCGATTATCTCTGGTCGTACCGCGCGCTCGTGGGCATGAGGGACTGATGGGCACGGGGCCCGGCGCGACGACCGGCACGCCCCTCCCGCAGGCCGTCCTGGTCACGGTCGGGGACGAGCTCCTCCTGGGGGAGACGGTCGACACGAACGCCGCGTGGCTCGGCCGGAAGCTCGCGGCGCTCGGCGTGGACGTGCGCCGGCGGCTCACGGTCGGCGACCGCGAGGAGGACATCCGCGAGGCGGTGGGGGCGGCCCTCGGCGCGGCCGATCTCGTGCTCGTCACGGGCGGCCTCGGCCCCACCCGCGACGATCGCACCCGGCCCGCGGTGGCGGAGCTCCTCGGCCGTCCGCTCCGCGTGCGCCCCGACCTCCTGGCGGCGCTCGAGCGCCGCTTCCTCGCCCGCGGCTACGACCGGATGCCGAAGCCCAACGTCACGCAGGCGGAGGTGCCGGAGGGCGCCCGGGTGCTCCGCAACGCGCGCGGAACCGCGCCCGGCCTCGCCATGGACCACGAGGGAGCGCTCGTGGTGCTGCTCCCCGGCGTGCCGGCCGAGCTGGAGGCGATCTGGGAGGACGAGCTCGAGCCCCTGCTCGCGGGGCGCTTCCGCGACCGGCTCGCGCCGGTCGTGCACCGGCTCCTGCACACCGCGGGCGTCCCCGAGTCGCGGCTCTCCGAGATCGTGGAGGGCGTGCTCCCGGAGGACCTCGGTCCCGTGTCGCTCGCGTTCCTCCCGGACGTGGCCGGGGTCGACGTACGGCTCACGGTGCGGGGCCTCTCCGACGCCGAAGCGCTCCGCCGCCTCGACGAGCTGGAGGCGCGGATCGCGCCCCTCATCGCCCGGTGGCGCTTCGAGGCTCCTTCGGGCGACCTGGCCGAGGCGCTCCTCGCGCGGCTGCGCGCCCGGGAACGGCGGCTCGCCGTGGCCGAGAGCTGCACCGGCGGGCTCGTCGCGCACCGCATCACCGCGGTGCCGGGCGCCTCGGACGTGCTCGTGGGCGGAGTGGTGGCCTACGCGGACCGCGCGAAGACCGAGCTGCTCGGCGTGTCGCCCGACACGATCGCGCGGGTGGGCGCGGTCTCCGAGGAGGTCGCGCGCGCGATGGCGGAGGGTGTCCGCGCCCGCTTCGACGCGGAGGCCGGCGTCGGGGTGACCGGGATCGCCGGACCCTCCGGGGGATCGGCGGAGAAGCCGGTGGGCACCGTGTGGCTCGGGGCGTCGGTGGGCGAGCGCACGGAGACCCGCAGGGTCGTGCTGCCCGGAAACCGGGACGACGTCCAGCGGCGCGCGGCCCAGGCGGCGCTCCTGCTCCTGCTGGATCTCCTCGATGGACGGGACGTGGATCCCGCCCCGCCCGAGGGGACGGGTCGCCCGCCGGCGCCGGACGGCGGGTCCGCGGAGCGGGGCGGCCCGTGAACCGCCGATCCCGGACGTGGTATCTTGTACGCACGCGCCGGCCGAGAAGGCGCGGGCACCCGAGCACCGAATTCGAGGAAGGCATCTGATGAAGGAATCGACGCCTCGTACGCGCGCGTCCCGTCGGGACGAGCACGTGCAGGAGACGGCGGCCGCGGGTGAGCCTCCCGACGGCGCCTCGGGCGGAGCCCGGGAACCGACGGAGCGCGAGCTCGGCGGCGGGGGGACCTCGGCCGCGGAGGGAGCCGCGGAGGGAGGGGAAACGCGGGGCGACCGCGGCGCGCCCGCCGGCTTCCGCACGGAGGCCGTCACGGACGCCGAGAGCGCGGCCGACCAGATCGCCACGCACGCGGAGGAGCTCCGGCGCGAGCTCGACGAGCTGAACGACCGCTTCCTGCGCCTCGCCGCCGAGTTCAACAACTACCGGCGCCGACAGGAGCAGGAGCGGCTCGAGACCTGGTCCCGGGCCCAGGGCGAGCTGCTCTCCCGCCTCCTCGACGTCTTCGACGACATCGACCGGGTGGCCGCGCTCGATCTCTCGAACGCGACCGTCGAGGCGATCATGGAGGGCGTGGACCTGGTCGCGCGGAAGATCGTGCGCGCGCTCGAGGAGTCCGACGTGGAGGTGATCGATCCGAAGGACGAGCCCTTCGACCCCACGCGCATGGAGGCGATGATGCGCGTGCCGGCGCCGTCACCCGATTTCGACGACCGGATCGCGCAGGTGCTGCAGAAGGGCTACGAGATCAAGGGGATCCTCGTCCGTCCGGCGCGGGTGGCCGTGTACAAGGCCGACTGAGAAGGGGCGGACGGCATGGCCGCACAGAACAAGGACTTCTACCGCATCCTGGGCGTCGACGAGAAGGCGTCCCAGGACGACATCAAGAAGGCCTACCGGAAGCTGGCCAAGAAGCACCATCCCGACGCCAATCCCGGGGACCAGCAGGCGGCGGAGCGCTTCAAGGAGGTCGGGGAGGCCTACGCCGTCCTCAAGGACCCCGAGAAGCGGAAGCAGTACGACCAGATGCGGCGCTACGGCGCCTTCGGCTTCGGCGGCCGCACGGCCCCCGGCGGGGCGCCCGGCGCGCGGCCGCGCCCGGAGCCGGGAGGCGCCGGCGGCTTCTCCTTCGAGGACCTCCAGGGCGGCTTCGGCAACATCT
>CAZOYA010000276.1:0-3719 GCA_964583815.1 uncultured Gemmatimonadaceae bacterium
CGCGGCGGCCGCGCGTCTCCGCCGGGTCACCGCGGCACGCAGGCGCTGCGGGTCGATCGGCCCGGCCGGCGCGGGGCGCCGCACGCCGGCCCCGTCGCGCTCCGCGAGGAGCGGGTCCCCGCGGGGCGCCTCGAAACGCGTGGCCGTCCTGCCCGCGGCATCCGGCGGCGTCGGCAACAGGTCGGCCAGGAGCTCCGGCTCGCCCGTGCGCGCCCGCAGGCTCGCCGGCGTCAGGCTCGAGGAGACCTCCGAGCCGCTGAGGATGCCGACGAGGTATCGCTCCGTGCCGGTGCCGGCGGCCAGGTGGAGGCACTGGTCGGCGCTCCACACCCCTTCCCCCACCTCGAGCGCGTCGAGGGTCCGCGGCCGGACCTCGGCCTCCGTCGAGTCGGAGAGCGCGAACGCGGTCACCCGCACGAGGCCCGTGCGCGCGGGGCGGCAGTCCGCGTCGGGCACCCGCACCCGGAGCTCGGTGGAGCTCGCGAAGATCACCGAGGCCGGCGTTCCGTCGAGGAGCACCTCGTCGCGCTCCGCGTCCTGGGAGAAGCCGAGGCCGCGCACGGTCGCGATCTCCCCCTCGACGAGGATCTCCGGCTCCAGCGCGTTCACGATGAGGCGCTGCTCGCCGACGAAGGTGGAGAGGGCCGTCTCCGCCTCTCCGGCGGACGCGATCACGGTCGTGACGCCCTCCCCGACGGCCGTCACGAGCCCGTCCGCGTCGATGGACGCCACCTCGGGATCGGACGTGGCCCACGAGACGGACAGAGCCGGGACCTCGTTCTCGTTCGCGTCGCGGACGCTCGCGCGCACCCGCACCGTGTCGCCGGGGTCCTCGAGCACGATCACGTCGGGCTCGAACCGGAGGTGGGACGGCACCTGATCGACCCGGACCTCCGCCTGGGCCTCGAGACCCGCCGCCGCGGCGCGCACGGTCGCCTCGCCGACCGCCACCGCCCGCACGAGCCCCTCGTCCGACACGGTGGCCACGTCCTCGGCCGTGGAGGTCCAGGCCACAGGGAAATCCGGCATCGACTCGCCGTACTGATCCTGCACCGTGGCCGTGAGCTGGAGCGTGTCGTCCAGCGCCTCGAAGGCGATCGAGGTCGCGGAGAGCACCAGCTCGGTGGGCACGGGCTCCTGCGGCACGGTGGGGTCGTCCGAGCAGGCCGCGAGGAGGAGCCACGCCCCGAGATGCGCGACGCTCCGGACCCTCGGTGCGAGCGGCCCCCCGAAGGAGCCCCGTGGAGGTGGCGGCGGACGCATCTCGAAAGATGGACGGAAGCGGGGCGCGCGACCAGCAGGGTGGAGGGCGCCCCTCCGCCGGGCCGAGGATCGCGCTTGCGCCGTCCGGGTTGAGTACGCCATACTCAAAATATGAGTAAGCGCCTGCAGGTCGTCATGGACGACGCCGAGTACGACGAGATCCAGGCGTTCGCCGACGCGCGGAGATTGACGGTCTCCGCCTGGGTCCGCCAGGTCCTGCGCGACGCGCGCTCGGCCGAGCGGGCCGCGGACGGCCCTGCGCGGGGGCTGGCGGTCCGGGGGCCCGGCGATGCGCCGGGCGCCGAGCGGCCGCCCGCGGAGCCGCACCCCGACACGGGCTCGGAAGCCGCCCCGCCCACCTCACCCATGGCCGCGCCGCCCGTGGACGCCCGGCTCGTGCGGGCCGTCATGGAGCGGCACGGGTTCCGGGATCCGGCGGAGGCGCTGCGCCACGCGCTCGTCCGCGCGGCGGAGCCGGCGCTCACGCCCGCGGACCTCCTCGCGCTCCGCGGCAGCGGCTGGGCCGGAGCGCTCGTGGGCGACCGCGACGCATGATCCGCCCTCGATGATCCTCGTCGACACCTCTGCCTGGAGCGAATTCCTCCGCGGCACGGGCTCCCTCGCCGACCGCGCCCTCGCGGAGCTCCTCCGGGCCCGAGCGCCGCTCCGCACGACCGACGGGGTGGTGGCGGAGCTCCTGGCGGGGGCCCGGGACGAGGAGGAAGCGGCCCGGCTCTCGCGCCTGGCGGCGTCCGTGGATCGCGCGGAGCCGGCGAGCCTCCTGGACCTCGAGCGGGCCGCCCGGCTGCACCGGCTCTGTCGCGACGCGGGGGAGCCGGTGCCGCTCTCCGCCTGCCTGGTCGCCGCCACGGCCGTGCGCGACGGCGTGGAGGTCCTGGCGCACGGGGCGGCCTTCCAGGTCCTCGCGGCGCGTGCGGGCGTGCGCCTGCACGGCGCGGCCGAGCCGGTGCGGTCGGAAGCCCCCGCCCCGCCGGCCGCGGAGCCGATGCCCGCGGTCGCACCCGCCCGGACGCACCGGATCCTCCTCGTGGACGACGACCCCGGCGAAGCGGCGCTCCTCGAGCGGGTGGTCGCGGGGGCCGGCCGGACCGTCGCGCTCGCGTCCTCCGCCGCCGCGGCCCGCGAGGCCCTCGCGGCGGAGAGGCCGGACCTGGTGGTGCTCGACCTGGTGCTCCCCGACGCGGACGGCCGCACGCTCCTGGCGGAGATCCGGCGGACCGAAGCGACCCGGGACGTCCGGGTCATCGTGCTGAGCGGCCGCGGCGGCGCCCGGCTGCGGCAGGAGTGCCTCGCCTTCGGTGCCGACGCGTTCCTCGAGAAGCCGGTGGAGCCCGGGGCGCTGGGGGCGGCGATCGGCCGGACCCTGGAGACGGCCGGCCGCGGCGGAGGGGCGCCGGACCCGCTCGTGCGTCCCCTCTCGCTCCGGGAGCTGCAGGAGCGCCTGACGGCGGTCCGTGGCGAGCCCGGGCCGCCGTTCGTGCTCGCGCTCCTCCAGGTCCGTGACGGCGCCGGCGGGAGCGAGGCGGAGGCCGGCTCCGGGACCCTCGCGTCCCTGCTCCGCCGGGTGGTCGAGGCCCTCGAGCCGCGGCTGGAGCCGGGCGACCTGCTCGCCCGCTGGAGCGCGGACGAGCTCCTGCTCGTGAGCGAGCGCCGCTCCGCCGATGCCGTCGTCGCGCTCCTCGACGGCGTCGCCCGCGCACCGGGGCTCCGGTCGCGGCTGCTCGGGCGGGTCCGGGTCGTGGGCCGGGACGAGGACCTGCTGGACGCGGTCGCGGCGATGGCCACCGCGCCCGGGCCGGAGCGCGACCGCGCGCCCGTGGCGGTGGCGCAGGCGGCGCGGCGCGAGCGCCCCCTCGCGGCGGTCGTGGAGGACGATCCGATCACGCACGGGCTCGTGCGTCACCGGCTGGAGCGGAGCGGCTTCGCGGTGCGCCACCACGAGGACGGCGCCGAGGCGTGGGCGGCCATGCACGCCGACCCTCCGGACGTCGCGGTTCTCGACGTGCAGCTCCCCTCGATGGACGGATTCGAGATCCTCGGCCGGATGCGCGAGCATGCGGCCACCCGGGACGTGCCGGTGCTGGTCTTCACCACCCTGGGCCGGGAGGAGCACGTGGCCCGCGCCTTCGAGCTCGGGGCCGACGACTACGTCACCAAGCCCTTCTCTCCGGGTGAGCTGCTCGCCCGCGTCCTCCGCCTGGTCCGTCGATCGTGACGCCGGGGGGCGACGCCGGGATCCGCTTCGCCGCCGCGGTGGCGATCGCGCTGGCCCTGCTCGCGCTCTCCCTCATGGCCTACGCCTTCCTCCTGCACGCGCGCGCGACGCGCCTCGAAGCACGCCGGCGCGCCCTCGAGGAGGCGTGGCGCCCGAGGCTGCTTCAGGAGCTCGCCGGGCAGGACGAGGCGGACGAGGCGCCGGTGGAGGACGCGGACCA
>CAZOYA010000277.1:0-3718 GCA_964583815.1 uncultured Gemmatimonadaceae bacterium
CTCAGCCGCGCGTTCACGACGCCGGGCTGGACCCGCGCGAGCCGGTTCGCCGGATCGATCGAGAGGATGCGGCTCATGCGGGCGGTCCCGACCACCACGCCGCCCTCGACCGGAAGCGCCCCGCCCGACAGCCCCGTGCCCGCGCCCCGCGGCACCACCGGCACGCCCTCGCCGTGCAGGAGCCGCACGACCTCGGAGACCTCCCCGGTCGTGGCGGGGAGCACGACCGCGGCCGGGCGCACGCGGTACTGGGTGAGGCCGTCGGACTCGTACACGAGCAGCCGGGCCGGATCGACGATCACGTGATCCGCGCCGACGGCACGCCGCAGCCGGTCGACGAGGGCGTAGGAAAGGGGGCGCTCCATCCCGGACGATACCCCGCTGCCGGAGGCCCGTGCAACGCGGCTCACCGGGTCCGGCGCGGCTCCTGGCGCGAATCGGACGGACCGTGCTCCTGCACGTACTCGACGAGCGCCCCGAGGCTGCGGAGCGCGGCGCGCGCGAGCCCGTGCGGCACCTCGTCGCCGTACACGAGCTCCATGAGCCGCTCGAGATCCGCTTCGGGCATGGTGGCGAGCGCTTCCTCGACCTGCCGCACGCGCTCCCGCCGGTGCCGCTCGTAGCGGTCGATCGCCTCGGCCGGGTCCTCGATCGGCGGGCCGTGCGCGGGATAGATCACCCGCAGGTCGAGGGTCCGCAGCCGGTCGAGCGAGGCGAAGTAGTCCGCCACGCACCCGGGGTACTCCGCCACCCAGGTCGTGTCGCCCCGTCCGAGCAGGAGGTCGCCCGCGAACAGCGCCCGGGCCTCCGGCCAGTGGAAGCACAGGTGATCGGCGGTGTGGCCGGGCGTGTGGATGGCCACCAGCCGGCCCGCGTCGGTTTCGGTCACGTCCCCGTCCGCGAGGACGCGGTCGACCGTGCCGGGCATCGCGGGGCCGAGGACCTCGGCGCCGATCCGGTCGGCGAGGGCGCGCGCCGCCCCGGCGTGATCGGCGTGTCCGTGCGTGAGCAGCAGCCGCACGGTCTTCGCGTCCGCGACCTCGACGAGCAGGGCCCGGACGTGGTCCTCCACGTCCGGGCCCGGATCGACCACGGCCACGTGCTCCCTCCCGACGAGCCACGTCCGGGTGCCGTCCAGCGTGAACGGCCCCGCGTTGCCCGCGTCGAGGACGCGGGGCGCTTCGGTCAGGTGCGCTGCTCCGCGACGAGCTGCTCGGCGAGCTTGTCCGCGACGCCGATGAGGCCGATCTCGTCCTCCTCCGTGAACGCGGAGGGCTCCTCGGAATCGATGTCGATCTGGCCGAAGATCTCGTCGCCGGCCCGGATCAGGATCACCATCTCGCTCCTCACGTCCGGCGAGCAGGCGAGGTAGTTCTCCTCCTTGCTCACGTCCGGGATGTTGAGGTTCCGCCGCTCGGCGACGGCGCGCCCGCAGACGCCCGTGCCGACCGGGATCTTCGCGTGCTCCGTGGGCTCGCCCACGTAGTTGTGGAGCCAGAGCCCCTCGTCGCCGAGCAGATAGACTCCCACCCAGGAGAAGCGCTCGTCCTTCGAGAGGGTGCGCACCGCGTGGCGCAGGAGCGCGTCCGAGAGGTGTCCCTCGTCGCGCATGCCCTGCAGCTCCTTGATCAGCTTCCCTGCCTCGACCATCGATGACTTCCGTGCGGAGTGTGCACCCGTCGCGGCGCGGTCCCGCTGCGGGCTTCCTGCTGGTGTGGTGCTCGGCCGGCGTCTCTCGACGCGAGAGGAGGCCGCGGCCCCGGCCGGGGGAGAACGAACCTTAGACCCGCGCCCGGCGGGCGTCAACGTGACGGCGCCCCCGACGGAGGGCGGGCCGGCGCCCCCGGCACGGGCCCCGGGGAGCCGGCGCCCGCGCGCGTGTCAGCGGGGTGTGAAGTCCGTGTCCCCGTCGAGGCGACGCACGAACGCCGCGATGAGCTCGGCGGCCCGGAAGAGGTCGCGCACGCTCACGACCTCGTTGGGCGAGTGCATGTAGCGGTTCGGCACCGAGACGACCGCGGTCGGCACCCCGCGGCGGGTCAGGTGGATCCCGTCGGCGTCGGTGCGCGTGGCGATGGGCGAGGCCTGGATCGTGAAGGGGATCCCCTCCTCCTCGGCCGTGCGGGCGAGCGCCTCGAAGACCTCGTTGTGCGAGGCGGAGCCCCGGCTCAGGACCGGCCCGCCGCCCACCTCGTGCTCGCCCAGCTCCTTCTTCTCGACGTCGGGCACGTCGGTGCTGAACGTCACGTCGATCACGATCGCCACGTCCGGCTCGAGCGCGTAGGCGCTCGTGCGCGCGCCGCCCCCGGAGTAGCCGATCTCCTCCTGCACGGTGGCCACGGCGGTCGTGGTCGCGACGGGTCGATCCTCCGCGAGCCGCCGGAGCGCCTCCAGCGCGATGAAGGCCCCGATCCGGTTGTCGATCGCGCGGCTCGCGATGCGGTCGCCGCCGAGGCGCGTCATGCGCTGCGCGATGACCATGGGGTCGCCCACCCGGATCCCGAGCTCCGCGACCTCGTCGCGCGACCCGGCGCCGACGTCGACCCACAGGTTCTTGATCTTCGACGCCTTCTCGCGGTCGTCGGGCGTCATCAGGTGGATCGCCTTCTTGCCCACCACGCCCGTGACATCACCGTCGCGGCCGAGGATCGTCATACGCTGTCCCACGAGCACTTGCGGATCCCAGCCGCCGATCGCGTCGACGTAGAGGTAGCCCTTCTCGTCGATGTGCGTGATCTGGAGGCCGATCTCGTCGATGTGCCCCGCGAGCATCACGTGCGGCCGATCGGAGGAGCCCCGCAGCGTGGCGAAGGAGTTCCCGCTGACGTCCACGCGGACGTCCTCGGCGAACGAACCGGCCTCCTCGCGCCAGACGCGGGCCGCGCGCACCTCGAATCCGGAGGGTCCGGGTGCGTCGAGAAGTCGTTCGAGGAAGGAGATGTCCTGGCTCATCGGCTCCGCCGGCTCGGGGAAGGCCGAAAGTTAGGCGCACCCGGCCCGGGGGTCCACGACCGGCGTCAGCGGTCGTCGCGCTCCTTCGAAGGCACCTCGATGCCGTAGCGGGGATCGAGATCGGGCGCGTCGTCGGGCCGCGCGTCCGGGTGCACCCGGTGGCCTGATCCGGAGCCGCCGAAGCCCGGCCCCCCGAATCCGGGGCCGCCGAAGCCGAAGCCGCTCGCCCCGCCGATCGTCGTCATGCGGATCGTCCCGCGCCGGATCCCGCGCTCGATCCTCCGGCGCAGGAGCGTCTGCACGAGCCGCCGCGTCGGCGGGAAGAGGAGCGCGAGGCCGACCACGTCCGACAGGACGCCCGGCATCAGCAGCATGAGGCCGCCCGCGAGGATGCAGACGCCGTCGAACGCCGCCCGCTCCGGGATCCGCCCGCGCGCCAGCTCGGCCTGGAAGCCCCGCAGCACGCGGAGCCCCTCCGCCCGCGCGAGCCACGCGCCGCCGAAGCCAGTGAAGAGGACGAGGAGGACGGTCGGCACGAGACCGATCGCGCGCCCGATCTGCACGAGCAGGAGGAGCTCGAGCACCGGGAAGGCGACGAAGAGCAGGAAGAGGCGGAGGAGCATGGCCGTCCTACCCGCGCGGCGCCGGAAGGGGTTCCGGAGGCGCGAGCCGCGGCCGGTGGCCGGGCCGGGGGGGCGGGGCGCCGGGCGCGGACGGCTCGCCGCCCGCCGACCCCCGCGCGGGGGGACCGGCCGCGCCCGGCCGG
>CAZOYA010000278.1:0-3709 GCA_964583815.1 uncultured Gemmatimonadaceae bacterium
ACCTGAACCTCCGGATCGCCTCGCTGACGCTCGGCGGCATCCACATCCGGCGCCGGTTCGGCAACATCGAGATCTCGGAGCAGCTCCCCCGCAGCTACGTGAGCGCCGGGATCGCCGCGGTGGCCGCGCTCCTCGGCCTCTGGTTCGGCGCCGCGATCCCGCAGAGCCTCGGCCTCCAGCTCCTCACGTGGACTCGGGCCGAGCCGTGGGGCATCGTGGAGCCCGTGCTCGGGCGCGACGTCGGCTTCTACGTCTTCGTCCTGCCGATCCTCACGAGCCTCGTGACCTTCGGGCTCGTCGTCGTCTTCCTCGTCTTCACGCTCGCGATGGCCGCCTACGCGACCACCGGCGCCGTCCGCTGGGTGCGGGGACGTCTCGACGTCCACGAGCTGTCGCGCGTCCACCTGGCGAGCCTCGTGGCCGCCTTCCTGGTGCTCGTCGCGGTGCGTCTCTGGCTCGGCCGGTCGCTCCTCCTGCTCGACGGGGGCTCGGCGGTGCAGGGGATCTTCGGATACGCCGACGCCGAGGCGCGGCTGCCGGCCCTCCAGACCCTGGCGATCATCTGCGTGGGCGGCGCGGTCGGCGTCGTGTGGAGCGCGCGGCGGAACCGGATCGGGCCCGCGGCGCTGTCGCTCGGGGCCGTGGTGGTCGCCTCGGTGATCATCGGCCAGATCTATCCTTCGCTCATCCAGGGCTTCCGCGTGGAGCCGAACGAGCTCGCGCGCGAGACGCCCTACATCGAGCACAACCTGCGCTTCACGCGCATCGGGTTCGGGCTCGACGGCCTGGAGCGCCACCCCTTCGAGTACCGGCCCACGGGTCCCGTGGACTGGGACGAGGTCATGGCGCACCTCGAGGGGCTCCCGATCTGGAACCGGAGCTCCGTGCTGCAGACGTTCCGGGCGGTCGAGGCGCGCTTCCCCTACTACGACTTCTCGGACGTGACCATGGCCCGCTACCCCGGGCCGGAGGGTCCCGACCTGATCGCGCTGTCGGCGCGCGAGATCGATCCCGAGGGGATCCAGGACCCGAGCTGGCAGAACCTGCACGTGCGCGACCTGTACGTGCGCGGCATGGGGGTGGCGGCGAGCCTCGCGACGGCGCGGGCGCGGGAGAGCCGCCCGGAGATGCTGCTGTCGGGCATCCCGCCCGTCGCCACGGGGCGCGCCGCGGACTTCCCCGGGCTCGCGCTCGAGCGCCCGGAGATCTACTTCGGGTCGAGGTCCCAGGGCTACGCCCTCGTCGAGCCCTCCGCGGTGGAGCGGGTCGCGGCGCTCGGGACGTCCGGCGGCGAGGCCGGGCCGGGCCGCCCCCAGGGCATCGACCTGGGGTCCGGCCCGCGCAGGGCCGTCCTCGCGTGGCGCTTCGCCGACGCGAACCTGATGTTCGCCTCGGACCTGAGCGCGACCACCCGCCTCGTGCATCGCCGGGAGGTCCGCGAGCGCGCCTCGGCGATCGCGCCCTTCCTCCGCTTCCCGGAGGAGCCCTACGCGCTCGTCGCGGAGGGACGGGTGGTGTGGGTGCTCGAGGCCTTCACGGCCACGCGCGCCTTCCCGCTCGCCACCGTCTACGAGCTCGGGACCGACCGGCCGGACGTGACCTGGGCCCGGAACAGCGTGAAGGCGACCGTGGACGCCTTCACGGGCGAGGTGCGGTTCTACCGGATCCCGGTGCCCGACCCGCTCGCGGACGCCTACGAGCGCGCCTTCCCGGGCCTCTTCGCGCCGATCTCCGAGATGCCGACCTCCGTGCGCGCGCACGTGCGGTATCCGCGCTCGCTGCTGTCCCTGCAGGCCACCGTCCTCCACCAGTATCACCAGACCACGGCCGCCGGCTTCCACGGGCAGCAGGACGTCTGGGCGCGCGCGCAGCAGACCGGCGCCGCCGGCGTCCCCGAGCCGTACGTGGGCGAGTACGGGCTCTACCGCTTCCCGGGCGACGCCGAGCCGCGGTTCAACCTCACCACCGTGTTCGTGCCCGCGGGGCGTCAGAACCTCACGGGGCTGCTCGTGGGCCGGACCGACGCGAACGGCGTGCCGGAGCTCGACCTGCTCGAGGTGCCGCTCGGGATGCAGGTGCCCGGACCCCGGCAGGTCGAAGCGCTGGGCGAGCAGGACCCAATCATCTCGCAGCAGTTCTCGCTCTGGCGGACCGGGGGGAGCGAGGTGTGGACGGGGCACCTCCACCTGGTTCCCGTCGGGTCGCGGATGATCTACGTGGAGCCGGTCTTCCTGGCGGCCGAGCGGGAGTCGATCCCCGAGCTGCGGCGCTTCCTGGTGAGCGACGGCCTCCGCGTGGTGATGACCGAGGACCTGGCCGACGCGCTCACGCTGCTCGGCGGGCCGGGTGAGGGCGGCCACGGGCCCGAGCGGGCCGTCGAGGGGGGCGTCGATCCCGCCGTCGCGGCCTGGCCGGCCGAGGCGCTCCGCCTCCTGCAGCGCGCCGAGGAGCGGGCGCGGGCGGGCGACTGGGAGGCCTACGGAGCGGCCCTGACGGAGCTGCGGACGCTGCTGGAGCGGCTCGCGGCGGGGGGGTGAGGGGGCGCGCGCCCCGGCGGTGATCCGCTTGGCCGTGCGTTCCGCTCAGAAGCTCCAACCGAGGACGAGCGAGGCACCCAGGTCGCTGCGCGTGCGGTCGCCCGGCGGGGCGGAATCGAAGTCGTCGAAGACGTGGAGCCCCAGGTAGAGGCCCGCCAGGATCCTCCGCCGTAGATCGCCGTCGAGGTCCAGGCGCCAGCGCTCCCGGTCGAGCGCGTGGAACGTCGTCGCCCGCAACGTCACCTCCGTGCTCCCGCCCGTGGGGAGCCAGTCCCATGCGAGCGACGCCAACGCTTCGACGGCGTCGCCGCGGTCCTCGACCCCGTCGTACCACTCCGCGTCGTAGTCGAAGCCGCCCGCGACCGAGAGGCGGTGGCGATCGGAGCGAAGCAGGTATCTCCCGACGCCGCCCCCGACCAGGAGTCGCAGGTCGAGCTCGAGCTCGTCGTCCGCCTGCGCCTGGAGCCTGCCGAACGCGAACCAGCCCCGCGCGAAGAGGCGTCGCGTCTCGAGCGAGGCTTCGTGTCGGTCCGTCGTGGCGGCATCGTCCCGGGCGAACAGCCACGATTCCACGCGGCCGAACGTCTCGTAGGCGCCGAGGCGATGGTCCCCCTCCGCGTCGAGCGTCCACGTCCTCGTGTTCGCGGCCTTCGCGGAGGTCAGCCCGAGCTCGACGGATCCGCTCAGCCGCGTGGGCGGGCCCGCCGCCGCCGGGGCGATCGCCACGATCGTCGACAGGTCGATCGGTTCCGTGGGGCCCGATTCGGTGTCGACCACCACCTGACCCCGAGAGGGCGACGCGAGCCGGCCCGTGAGCCGCTCGCCCGAGTCCAGCTCGATCTCGAACGTCTCCCGGCTCGCCAGGCCGACGACCGCGCTCCACTCGACCGTGACCGTGCCGGCGGCTCCGGCTCGAAGGGTCAGCTGACCCGCCTCCATCCCCAGCATGCTCCCGTGGAGGCGGTCGCCGTTGGCGAGCCGGACGGTGTCCGCGACCTGCGCGGCGGCGGGCGTTCCGGCCGCGACGAGCAGGACCACCGACGCCGCGAGCGCTCCGACCGCGAACAGCAGTGAGTCGCCCGGCAGGAACGGCGTCACCACCAGGCCGGTCTCGCAGAAGATGATCGCGAACAGAATCGCGTAGACCCAGACGTGGTAATCGGCGACGAGCT
>CAZOYA010000279.1:0-3682 GCA_964583815.1 uncultured Gemmatimonadaceae bacterium
ATGAAGTAGACGACCTTCCGCTCGGGATCCTCCACCTTCTCCATGAGCAGGAGCCCCCCCACCTGTGCCATCGCCTCGATGATGAGCACGCCCGGCATGACGGGGTGACCCGGGTAGTGTCCCTGGAAGAACGGCTCGTTGATGGTGACGTTCTTGATGCCGACGATCCGCTTCCCTTCCTCGTAGTGCGTGATCCGGTCCACGAGGAGCATCGGATAGCGGTGCGGCAGGTACTCCATGATCTTGTTGATGTCCACCAGGCACTGCCTCCCGCGGCGCCGGGCGTGCTCCTGCACGGCCCGGGCCAGACCGACGTTGCCCGTATGGCTCGGCCGCTCGGCCACGATACGCGCATCGAGCCGGGCGCCGAGCAGAGCCAGGTCTCCCACCATGTCCCCGACCTTGTGTCGGAGGAACTCGTCGGGGAAGCGGAGGGAGTCGTTCATGACCCCCCGCTCGTCCAGCACGACCGAGTTCTCGAGCGAGGAGCCCCGCGCCAGGCCGCGCGCCCGCAGGGCCTCCGCGTCCGCCATGAAGCCGAACGTGCGGGCCGGCGCGAGCTCGCGGCGGAACGTCGGCTCCTCGATGTCGAAGCACCCGTGCTGGCGACCGATCGCCGGGTGATCGAAGTCGATCGTGGCGGCGATGTGGAGGCGGGACGCGGGGAGCGCGACGTAGGACTGGCCGTCCGGACCCGAGGTCGTCACGGTGCCGTCCAGCACGAGGACCTTCGCGGGCGCCTTCTGCTCGACCGGGTCCGCGTCGTCGAGCGCGTCCACGTACTCGCGGAACGAGCCGTCCCGGATCGGGGCCTCGGGGCCGTCGAGCTCGATCACCAGGTTGTCGATCGCGAGCGCGGATACGCTCGCCATGACGTGCTCGACGGTATGGACGTGGGTCCCGTCCGACGCGAGGGTCGTCCCGAGGTCCGTCCCGACGACGTGCTCGAGGGTCGCCGGGACCTCGGGTGCCCCCTCCAGGTCGACACGCCGGAACCGGATGCCGGTACCGGGCTCCGCGGGCCGGAAGGTGAGGCTCGCCGGCTCGCCGGAGTGGACGCCGCAGCCCTGGATCCGGATCGGGCGCGAGATCGTCCGCTGACGCGCGACCTTCATGCCGGATCACTCACGCAGGTCCCCCGACGGTGGTGCGGCGGATAACCGCGGAACTCGCAAAATCACGGTAGCGAAGTTAACAGCATTCGCCGGATCGCGTAGGGCTTTCACGGCGTCTCTCCGCCGCCCGCCGCACCGCTCCCGGCGTCTCCCAGGAGGGCCTCGAGCGCCGCCACGCGCCGCTCGAGCGCGTCCACCTCGGGGACCTCCCGGGCGGCGTCCGCGAGGGGGCCGCCGTCCAGCCGCGCCTCGAGCGCCTCCAGGCGCTCCAGGAGCCGGGGGATCCGCCCGAGGTGGGCCTGGCGACGCAGGTCCTCACGGTGGGGGCGCGAGGGGTGGCCGGAGACCGTCTCGCCGGCCGGCACGTCCCGCATGACCCGAGACGCCACGGTGATCCGGGCGCCGTCCCCGATGTGGAGATGCCCGATCAGGCCCGCCTGGCCGCCCAGCCAGACGCCCCGCCCGATGCGCGTCGAGCCCGCCACGCCGACCAGGGCCGCGATCAACGTCCCGGCGCCCACGCGCACGTTGTGCGCGAGATGAACGAGGTTGTCGATCTTCACGCCGTCGCCGATCCGCGTATCGCCGATCGACCCCCGGTCGATCGTCGTGTTCGCGCCGATCTCGACGTCGTGCCCGATCCTGAGCGAGCCGACCTGCGGAATTTTCACGTGCTCCCCGTCGACGGTCGTGTATCCGAAGCCGTCCGCCCCGAGACACGCGCCGGCGTGCACCACCACCCGGTCACCGAGGGACGTTCGGGGATAGACGACCACGTGCGGATGGATGTGACAGCCGGCGCCGACGGAGACGTCGCGGCCCAGGAACACGTGGGCCTCGAGGCGGCTCCCGTCCCCCACGGACACGCCGGCCTCGAGGACGGCGTGGGGGCCGATGCGCACGCCCCGACCGAGGCGCACACCGCGCCCGAGGACCGCGGTGGGATGGACGTCCGGCCCGTGCTCGTCGGGGGGGTGGAAGTGGGTGAGCAGGGCGCCGACGGCGGGCGCGGCGTCCGGGACGACCACGCGCGGACGATCGTCCGCGAGGGCGCCCTCGAGCTCTTCCGTCACGAGCCAGGCCCCCGCACGGGTCTCCGGGACGTGCGCCAGGTAGCGGCGGCTCGAGAGGAGCGCGAGGTCCTCGGGTCCCGCCTCGTCGACCGGACGCAGGCCGGCCACGGCGACCGAGCCGTCGCCCGAGACGCGCCCCCCCACCATCCGGGCGATCTCGTCGAGCGTCAGGGGCCCGCCGGCCTCACGGGCTGACCCGTCGGCGGGTCCCCCGCCCCGTTCCGCCGCGCCCTCCGCGCGTGCGGTCATTCCCGCGACCGCCTTCTCCCCGGCGTGCCGTGCGCGGGCCGGCGGTCAGCGCGAGCCGTCGTCGCCGCTGGCCTGGAGCCGCCGGATCACCTCCTGGGTGATGTCCAGGGCGGGATCGGCCGACACGATCGAGCCCGCCGAGACGTCCAGGATGAGCGCGTAGTTCTGCTCCGCCCGGAGCTGCTCGATCACCTCGGTGATGTGGTCCATCACCGGCTGCACGAGCTCGGCCCGGCGACGGGCCGCCTGCTCCTGGAGCGCCTGCCCGCGCTGCTGGTACTGCTGGATCCGGGACTGGAGCTCGCGCTCGCGGTTCGCCTTGGCTTCCGGAGAGAGCGTGAGCTGCTGCTGCTGGTACTGCTCCTCCATGCGACGCAGCTCCTCCTCGAACTGCTGGATCTCCGCCTGGAAGCCCTCCATCTCGCGGTCGAAGGTGGCCTGCGCCTCCGCCGCGCCGGGCGCGGCGTTGAGCACCTCCTGCGAGTTGAGGTAGGCGATCTTGATCGGCTGCGCCTGCGCGTCCGCACGACCCGCGAGGAGCAGGAACGCCAGCGCCATGAGCGGGAACGGGATGCGTCGCATGATGGTCACTCCGTGTGTGTACGATCCGAGGGGAGCTCGGACGGGCGCGGAAAGGATCCTCGCGGCCGAACCAGGGCGTCGAAGCCCGTATTCGCCACGCTCCTAGGCCGGTCGCTCGTTCATGTTCCCGGGTTCCCGGGTTCCGTCCGGGCTAGAACCCCGGCCCCATCCGGAAGTGGAACTGCCAGCCCGGCACCGTCTTGTCGAATCCGTAGGCGAAATCGAGCCCGAGCGGCCCGAACGGGGTCACGATCTGGGCCCCCACGCCGGCGCCGCGGAAGAGCCTCGTGGGATCGATGTCGCCGGGGTCGCGCCAGACGTTCCCGGCGTCGTAGAAGAAGCTCAGACCGATCTGGCCGCTCAGCCGGATCGCGTACTCCGCCGTGAGGCTGAAGAACGCGTTGCCGAGCCGCTCGATGTCGGCCACCTCGGCGTCGGCCTCCGGGCGGAAGCCCACGGGCGTGATCGACGTCTCGTCGTAGCCGCGCAGGGTCTGGCCGAACTGCACGCCGCCCATCCAGAACCGGTCGAACGGGAAGGCGTCGGCGTTGCCGAACACCGTGCCCGCCCGCAGCGTGAGTCCGAGCGCGAGCCGGATGCCGCTCGTCGGGTTGTCGCCCCCGCCGATCCGGCCCGCCGGCACCCACCAGCTCCCGTCCGTGA
>CAZOYA010000280.1:0-3679 GCA_964583815.1 uncultured Gemmatimonadaceae bacterium
GGGGTTCCGGGCGCTCCAGCGCCGGGACATGGAGGGGGTCATCACCGGTGCCGTCCACCTCGGGGGCACCTACCGGCGGCCGCTGGTGGAGGGGGCGGTGAGCGTCGACGGCGGGACGCTCTTCGTGGAGGAGTTCTCCCGCAGCGCGAGCGTCGTGGACCTCGCCGATCCCCGCCTCTTCGGAGAGGGGCTCGCCGTCGACACCACGGTGTTCGTGGCGCAGCCGATCCTCGCGGACGTGCGCAACCCGTTCCTCGACAACCTGCGCCTCGACGTCGACCTCGCGGTGCCGCGCAACGTCTGGCTGCGCTCCAACCAGATGAACGTGGAGATGGGCGGCGAGCTGCTCGTCCGCTACGACCGCACCGAGGGCGATCTCGTGCTCGTCGGGGAGCTGCAGGCGCTGCGCGGGACGTATCTCGTCTTCAACCGCAGCTTCGATGTCGAGACCGGCACGATCTCGTTCATCGGCACCCCCGGCGTGAACCCCGGTCTCGCGATCTCGGCGCGCACGCAGGTCCGCACCGCGGAGGAGACCATCGAGGTGATCGCCACCATGGAGGGGACCCTCCTGCAGCCGCGGGTGACGCTCACCTCCGAGGACGGCGCGCTCTCGCAGTCCGACCTGATCTCGTACCTGGTCTTCAACCGGCCCGCCGGCGACCTCGGCCTGCAGCAGCAGACCATGCTCGGGGACCTGACCACCGGGGCCGGCGGCGTGGTGGTGGGCGCCTTCGCGAGCCAGCTCGGCTCGACGATCGCCCAGAACCTCGGCTTCGACTATCTGTCGCTGTCGTCGGCGGGTGCCACCGACTACTCGACCGCGCAGGTGGAGCTCGGCCGCTACATCACGGACGACGTCTTCGTGGTCTTCGTGGTCCGCCCGCTCTCCACGCCCGAGGTGAGCCGGGTCGGCGGGGTGCGGGTGGAGTGGGCGCTCACCGACGCCTACAACGTCGAGGCGTACCGTGAGGACCGCTTCCTGCGGGGCGGCAGCGGGGTCTTCGGCGTCCCGGAGTTCGGCGGCCAGCAGATCTACGGGATCCTGCTCTTCCGCGAGTGGGGGTTCAACGAATAGCGGGCAACCCGCGGCCCCTTTCGGGGGTACTCGGTGCAGGCTCGATTCGCCGGCCCGCGTCCGCGGGCGGCCGGTCCCCGGGCGGGGCGGCCCGGAGCGGCGCACGACACCACGGAGATGAATGGCATGCAGATGATCAAGGTCATCGGGTTGATGACCGGGCTCTCGGTCCTGCTCGTGGCCTTCGGGTCCTACCTCGGGGGCTCCAACGGCGCCGTGCTCTTCTTCCTGATCGCGGCGGCGATGAACTTCGGCATGTACTGGTTCAGCGATCGCGCGGTGCTGCGGATGTACCGCGCGCGCGTGATCGGGCCGAGCGACGCGCCCGAGCTCTACGGGATGGTCGACCGGCTGCGGCAGCAGGCGGGGCTTCCCATGCCCACCGTGGCCATCGCGCCCTCGCAGCAGCCGAACGCCTTCGCGACGGGGCGCAATCCGTCGCACGCCGTGGTCTGCGTGACGGCCGGCATCCTCCGGGCGCTCTCGGCCCGGGAGCTCGAGGGGGTGATCGCGCACGAGCTCGCGCACATCCAGCACCGCCACATGCTCGTGGGCACCGTCGCGGCCACGATGGCCGGGGCGATCGCGATGCTGGCGAGCATCGTGCGCTGGGGGATGATCTTCGGTGGACTCGGCGGCCGCGACGACCGCGACCAGAACCCGATCGCGCTCCTCGTGATGGCGCTCGTGGCGCCCATCGCCGCGGCGGTGGTGCAGATGGCGATCAGCCGCCAGAACGAGTTCCAGGCGGACGCGAGCGCGGCGCGCATCACGGGTGACCCGGAGGGGCTCGCTTCCGCGCTCCAGCGTCTCGAGACCGCCGCGCACCGGATCCCCATGGACGTGAACCCGGCCGCGGCCCAGCTCGCGATCGTGAATCCGCTCGCGAGCGTGCGGGGGGCCGGATTCCTGAACCTCTTCCGCACGCACCCGCCCACCGAGGAGCGGATCCGGCGACTCCGGGATCTCCGGGCCTGACCGGGGCGGCGACGGGAGCGGGCCCGTTCCGGCCCGCCCACCGCGCCGCGAGGGGGCTACGTCCCCGCTTCGTGCGGCCGCATCACGAGGAGCGGGCGATGGCTGGCCCGCAGGACCTTGTCGGCGACGCTGCCCAGCACCATCCGCCGGAGGCCGCCGTAGCCGTGCGTGGCGAGCGCGATGAGGTCCGCGCCCACCTCGTCCGCCATCTCCGGGATGGCGGTGGCCGGGGTCTCCCGCTCCACCAGGTGCACGTCGGCCTCGAGCCCGTCGGCGCGCAGGCGTTCGGCCACGCGCTCCAGGTAGGCCTCGGCCTGGGCGCGCACGCGGGCCGTGTCGACGGGTCCGAGCGGCAGCGTCCCGCCCGGCAGCAGCGAGGACGCGATCACGTGCGCGAGCACGACCGTCGCGTGGCTCGCCCGCGCCAGCGCGCTCGCCGGCTCGAGGATCGCCTCGGCGAGTTCCGAGCCGTCCAGGGGCACGAGGATCCGACCGATCGTGGACGTGTCCACCCGACATTCCTCTTCGGCGTCCGGATGGACCAGGAGGATCGGGATCGTGAGATGCCGCACGAGCCCGTCCGCGACGCTGCCGAGCCAGATCCGCTGGGCGCCGGAGCGGCCGTGCGTGGTCATGACGACCGAATCCGCGCGGAGCGCGCCGGCGCGCTCCACGAGCGCCTCGACGACCCGCCCCTCGAGCACCGACGCGTCCGCCAGGACCCCCTCGCTCGCGAGCTGCGCCGCGATGCGGTCCAGGTGGATCCTCGACTCCTCCCGGTACCGCGCGGCGTACGCCTCGATGTCGAGCTCCGAGAGCTGGAAGGGCGTGGTGGGGAGAAATGCCCTGGCGTCCGCGGCCGGGCGCACCTTGACCAGGTGCACGATGCCCGACGACCAGCGCGCCAGGCTGCGCGCGAGCGGAAGGGCGCACTCGCTGAAGGCCGAGCCGTCGAGCGGGACGAGGAGCGATCGGAACATGCGACCTCCTGGGCTTCCGGAAGCTACCCGCTCCGGAGCCCGGATGCACGCCCCGGCGACCCCCGGGAATTGAGCGCGACGCACCCTCCCGGTTAGCTTCACGGGCTATGCTTCGTGCCGTCTCCCCGCCCGTGTCCTCCGGCCCCGCGCGCCCCGACGAGAAGCTCGTGGTGCGCGGCGCGCGGGAGCACAACCTGCGCGACATCCACGTCGAGCTCCCCCGCGAGCGTCTGGTCGTGATCACCGGGCTCTCGGGCTCGGGCAAGTCCTCGCTCGCCTTCGACACGATCTACGCGGAGGGCCAGCGGCGCTACGTGGAGTCGCTCTCCGCGTACGCGCGCCAGTTCCTCGGGCTCATGGAGAAGCCCGACGTCGATTCGATCGAGGGGCTCTCCCCCGCGATCTCGATCGAGCAGAAGACGGTGAGCCGGAACCCGCGCTCCACCGTCGGCACCGTCACCGAGATCTACGACTACCTGCGCCTGCTGTGGGCGCGGGCGGGCGTCCCCCACTGCCCGAACTGCGGCCAGCCGGTGCTCCGGCAGTCGGCCTCGCAGATCGTCGACGGCCTGCTCGCCTTCCCGGAGGGGACCCGGGTGGAGCTGCTCGCCCCGCTCGTCCGCGGCCGGAAGGGCGAGTTCCG
>CAZOYA010000281.1:0-3642 GCA_964583815.1 uncultured Gemmatimonadaceae bacterium
GCGCGATCCGGCCCCGCACTACGAGCACTCGGAGGTGGGTTACAACTACCGCCTCTCGAACCTCCTCGCCGCGGTGGGGCGGGGGCAGCTCCGGAGCCTGGACGAGCGCGTCGCACGGCGCCGCGCGATCTTCGAGCGCTACCGGGAGCGGCTCGCGGAGCTCCCGGGGCTCACCTTCCAGCCGGAGGCCCCGTGGGGCATGCATTCCCGGTGGCTCACGGTGCTCCTCGTGGACGAAGGCGCGTTCGGGGTGGGCCGCGGCCGGATCCAGGAGGCCATGGAGGCCGAGAACATCGAGACGCGCCCGCTCTGGAAGCCCATGCACCTGCAGCCGGTCTACCGGGCGTGCCGGTTCGTGGGCGGGGACGTCTCGGAGCGGCTCTTCCGCGACGGGCTGTGCCTTCCGAGCGGGAGCGGCATGAGCGAGGAGGACCAGGAGCGGGTGGTCGACGTGCTGGCCGCCCTGCACCGGGGAGCGTGAGAAGCCGCGCCCTGCCTCGTCGATCGACAGGCCGGCCGCGCTCCCATTACCTTCCTCCCGCCTGATCGAGCCGCGGCAACGGTCGGATCGCCCGTCCCTGCCTCCGCACGACCTCCGTTCAGGACCTCCGATTCGCGATGGACGATCCCAGGAACGATGCGCCGGCGCGGCAGCCCGAGATCCCCGGGGTCTCGCTGTACACGCCTCTGCGGGTGCTCCTGCAGAATCGCCGTGTCATCGGATTCATCGCGATCGTCATGGCGATGGTCGTGGCGGTCCCGCCGCTCTTCGGCGACCGGACCTATACGGCGAGCGGAGCCTTCATGCCCCAGGGTTCGTCGGCATCGGGCGGGAATCTGGCCGCGTTCGCCGGGCAGCTCGGCTTCTCGGTTCCGCAGGCCGAGCCCACCCAATCGCCCCAGTTCTACGCTGAGATCGCGGTTTCGCGGGAGCTCCTCGGCCGGCTCCTGAAGGACACGTTCGTGGTGGCAGCCGACCAGGTCGAGGCACCGCCACCGGTGCACTCGGGGACCCTCGCGGACTTCCTTCAGGTCGAAGCACCCGACCCGGAGCGCCGTCGCGTGCGTGCGATGCGCGCGCTCACCAGGATGATCGCCGCCACGACCACGCCGACGGGGCTGGTCCGTCTCGAGGTGACGTCGCCGTGGCCGGATCTGTCGTCGTCGGTCGCCACGCGGCTGATCGAGCTGATCAACGAGTTCAATCTGGAGACACGCCAATCGAACGCGGCGGCGGAGCGACGGTTCGTCGAGGCCCGTCTCGACGACGCGCGTGACAGCCTGCGGCACACGGAGGGCGAGCTGCGTGCCTTTCTCGAGGCCAACCGCCAATTCGAGAACTCTCCGCAGCTCGTCTTCGAGCACGATCGGCTGCAGCGGGAGTTGGCCCACCGGCAACAGATGTACACGGGGCTCCAGGAATCCTACGAGAGCGCCAGGATCAACCAGATCCGCGACACTCCGCTCATCACCGTCGTGGAGACGCCGGAGGCGCCCGTATATCCCGACTCGCGGCGCATTCCCCTCCGTGCCATCCTCGGACTGCTCTTCGGCGCGCTGGTGGGCGCGGGAATTGCGTTCCTGCGGGAGTTTCTGGTAAAAGGGCCCACGGCGCCGGATCCCGAGTACCACCGGATGCGCTCCGCGTGGCAGGAGGCAACCGCGGGGCTGCGCTTCGGGCGTCGATCGGCGCGGACGCGCGACGCATCGGGTCCCGGCGGGCATTAGCCCCTTCAACGCCCTGGCTCGACGGTGTCACACTTCATCAGGGTGGGGCGTTATCACTAGCGAGCGGCACGTGCGCGCGAAGCGTGCTGCGCGGGTCGCGGTATGTGATGCCCCCCACGGCCGCGATGTGTTCGGGAGAATCTGGTTGCCGTATCGGGGCTTCGACCACAGCTTGATTTGCACCTGTCGTGTGCGCGCCACAGCGCCCGGGGTATCACCGCCGCGCGTATCCAGGGCGTGAATGGGTGCGATCACTACAGGAAGAAGGAACGCTCGTGACGGCTGAGCTGACAAAGGGGGCCAGGAGCGCGCTCGCCCGACTCCGCGCGCGGCGGCGGGCCACGGCGCTCCTCATCTACGGCGCCATGGCGGCCGGCGCGGTGTTCGTCGCCTTCCTGATCCGGTTCGAGGGACGCATTCCCGACCGGTATCTCGTGCCGATGCTCGTCGCGGCGGTCTCCGCCGTGGTCGTGAAGCTCGGGCTCTCCGTGGCCTTCCGGCTCACCACGGGTCAGTGGCGGTTCGTGGGCACGGGTGACGTGGTCCGCCTCTTCCTCGCGGGGACCGTCGGCAGCGCGATCCTGCTCGTGCTCTGGCAGATCCTTCCCGTCCAGCCGCGGATCCCGCGGTCCGTCATCGTGATGGACTGGGCGCTGTTCATCCTCGGGGTCGAGGCCGGCTGGCTCGCCTACCGCAAACTCTTCGAGCACCTCCGCTTCGTCCGCTCCGGTCAGAACGGCGACCGGAAGCGCGTGGTGGTCGTGGGCGCGGGGGAGGCCGGGAACCTGCTCGCGCGCGAGATCCTCCGTTTTCCGACGGGCTACCGGCTGGTCGCGTTCGTGGACGACGACGAGTCGAAGTGGGATTCCACGCTGCACGGGGTCGCGGTGGTCGGGGCGACGAGCGACCTCCCGAAGGTCGTCGAGCTCGCACGCGCGGACGAGGTCATCATCGCCACTCCCGGCGCGACGCCCGGACAGATCCGGGCCATCGTGGCGCGCTGCGAGGAGATCGACGTGCCGTTCAAGGTGTTGCCGGGCATCCAGGAGGTGCTCGACGGCAACGTGAAGGTCGATCACGTGCGGGACCTGCGGATCGAGGACCTGCTCGGCCGGGAGCCGGTCATGCTCGAGCTGCCGGAGCTGGCCGAGGACCTCCGGGGCGCGCGGGTGCTCATCACGGGCGGGGCGGGGTCGATCGGCTCCGAGCTCGCGCGGCAGGTCGCGCTGCACCATCCCGAGCGCCTCGTCCTGTTCGACCAGGCCGAGAGCGATCTCTACTTCCTCGAGCTCGAGCTCCGCGAGCGCCATCCCGAGATCGAGATCGTCTCCATCGTCGGGGACATCCTCGACCCGGCCTCGATGGACGAGGTGTTCCGGACGCACCGCCCCTGCCGGGTCTTCCACGCCGCCGCGTACAAGCACGTGCCGATGATGGAGTCGAACGTGCGCGAGGCCGTGCGGAACAACGTGCTCGGTACGTGGGAGGTCGCGAAGCTGGCGGTGCGCTACCGGGCCGAGAAGTTCGTCCTGATCTCGACGGACAAGGCCGCGGCGCCCTCCAGCGTGATGGGCGCGACCAAGCGCGCGGCCGAGCTCGTGATCATGGCCTGCCAGGAGCGCTATCCCTCCACGTCGTTCGTGGCGGTCCGCTTCGGCAACGTGCTCGGCTCGAACGGGTCCGTAGTACCACGGTTCCAGGAACAGATCGCCGCCGGCGGACCAGTGACCGTCACACATCCGAACATCGTCAGGTACTTCATGACGATACCCGAAGCGGTCCGCCTGGTCCTGCACGCATCCGCCCATGCGATCCGCAGCCAGGGCGAGCGCGGCAAGATCATGGTGCTCGACATGGGCAAGCCGGTACGAATCCTGGATTTGGCCGAACGGATGATTCGGTTGGCTGGATACA
>CAZOYA010000282.1:0-3635 GCA_964583815.1 uncultured Gemmatimonadaceae bacterium
CGGACGTGTGGCGCGGTCCGGGCGACTCGATCGTGGCCGCGGACAACGCGCTCGGCCGTCTCACGGTTTTCGACGCCGAGGCGCGCTTCGGCCGCACGATCTTGCTGCAGCCCGCGACGCCGAGCCAGGCATTCGGCCGGGGCACGCTTGACGACGAGAGCCTGCTCGTGTCCTTGCCGGGCCGGCCGGCCGACCCGACAGCGGGCCTGTTCGACGGAGGCATGCGGGCGTTCGACCGGTATTCGGCCGAGGGGCGGCCCCTCAACCCGATCGGCGTGGTGCCGCAAGGCCCTCAATGGGGCTTCGAGACGAACGGCAGCCCCGCCTACGCGGCGGCCCCGCTCACGATTTTCTCGCCGCCGCACGCCACGGGCGGAGCGAGCGTCTACCTGGGCGACCCCACCCAGCCCGAGGTGCGCCAGCGGAGCCCCGACGGGACGCTGCTCCGGATCGTGCGTTGGGGCGTCGAGCCGCGGCCGGTGACCCCCGCGATCCAGCAGACGTATCGGGACGTGAGCATCGAGAGCGCGACCACGCCCGAGGCGCGCCGGCTGGTCCTCGGCTTCCTGGAGCAGATCGTCTTCCCGGATCACCTGCCGGTGTACGACGTCCTCCGCGCCGACCCGGAAGGCTGCCTCTGGGTGAAGCCCTACGCCACCGACTGGGAGGCCGATGCGCCCTGGTGGGTGTTCGACCCCTCCGGCCGGTGGCTCGGGTCGGTCGCGCTGCCCGTGGGGCTCACGCTCCTGGACGCCGGGCCCGACTACGTGCTGGGCACCACCCGCGACGAGCTCGGCGTGGAGCGCGTGGTGCTCCACGCGCTCGATCGCAGCTAGCCCCTCACGCCCGCGCCTTCGGCTGGAACAGCTCCACCACGTTCCCCGAGGGGTCCTCCACGAGGATCTGGTCGCCGCCGATGCCCTCCACGAGATCGCCGCGGAAGCGGGCGCCGGCCTCGCGCAGGCCCTCGATCCGCGCCCGGAGGTCTCCGACCTCGAGCTGGAAGCGGCTCCACCCGCCCGGCTCGGGCGATCCGCCGGCCTGTCCGGCTCCGCCGGCCCCCGGCGCGTTCAGGTACAGGCGCAGCCCCTCCCGGGACAGCGCCGCGAAGCCGGGCGCGGGGTGCATGTCCACCTCGAACCCGAGCAGGTCGCGGTAGAACGCGATCGCCTGTGCCACGTCGTGCACGATGTATCGGACGGCGGCCATGAGGTCCTCCTTCGGCCCGTGCCATGGGTCGTAGGTCACGAGAAACGATACGCTGGCGTATCACAAGTTAAAACGATACGCCCGCGTTGCACAGAGGGCGGGGAGGGTGCTAGCGTAGCGCACCATGGATCCCCGTATTCGACGTACCCGGGACGCCGTCCTTCCCGCAACGCTATCCGTGCTCGCCGAGCGTGGATTCGCGGAGTTCACGATGGAGGGCGTGGCCGAGGCCGCGGGGGTCGCGAAGAGCACCATCTACCGGCACTGGCCGACGAGGCTCGATCTGCTCCGCGATGCGCTGGAGGAGCTGAACCGCCAGCCGGCCGTGGAGCTCGAAGAGGGTTCCGCGCGCACCCGGGTCGAGCGGCTGCTGAGGCACCTGGCCCGCGCGCTCTCCGATTCCGTCCTGTCACGATGCATCCCGGCGCTGGTGGAGGCCGCGGAGCGCCACCCGGAGGTGGCGGATTTCCTGCACGGCTACAGCGAGCGCCGTCGCGCGACGCTGACCGGTGTGCTCCGGCAGGGGATCGAGGCGTGCGAGCTCCCCCCGCACCTGGATCCGGAGATGGCCTCGTTGGCGCTCTCGGGGCCGATCTTCTACCGTCGGATCATGACGGCGGAGCCCCTGCCCGAGTGCGAGATCCCCCGTCTCGTGGAGCAGGTGCTGGGGCCGGCGACGTAGACGAGGAGGACGCGCGCATGCGAGGGGCATCGAAGGTCTCGCGTGGAGCCGGGGCGCTCGCGGCCCTCACGCTTCCGGCGCTCACCCAGCCGCGCCGTGCGGAGCGGCGACTGGAAGCTGATCGTCGAGGGGCGGAACTCGTTCGTGTTCGACGTGCGGCGGGATCTCGCCGAGCGCCAGGATCTCACGAGCGCGCGGCCGGAGGTGGAGCGCCGGCTCCGGGCGCTGCTGGACGCGTAGGAGGCGGAGGTGGACGGGGCGGCGATCACGGCCCGTCGGGTCTACCCCTGACCTCGGGCCTTCCACCTCAACGGCAGGTCGAGCCTACCCGGTACTCATGGATGTACGGCTCGTCAAAATCCCCGAGCGTGACACCCCACACTTCCTCACGGCTTGCTCGCAATACGTGGAGTCGAGGCTCCCAGGGAAGGGGCCCACTGCGACCCGCTTCGAGCACGATCTCTCCCTCGAGCGTCCCATCGGCCGAATAGATCTGCCATCGGTCCCTGAGCGCGGGGAGGTCCAACTCTCGCAGAAGCCAAATGGATCCGTCCGTTCCCGCGAGGATGCGGCGGACCGGAGGGAAGGTGTCCGGAAACCGGATCGCCTGCTCCGCAGTGCGGCGGTCACGCTCCCGTGCTGCCTCGTCACGACGCCCGAAAGGTGAAGAGCCCGAGTCCACATCGTACTCACCGGCCTGGGCGTTTCCGAACTCCTTGGTCAGCCACGCACGATCATCCCTCGTGATCCTTCGAGGTTCGTACGGAATGCGGCGGCTCACGAGAGTGTCTCCGGCGATCCCGATCTTCAGCAGCTCGAAGTGCGGATCGGAGCCCGCGTCCTGGACGGCGCCCACGCTGAGGATGAAGGATCCGTCTGCTGCTACAGCGAAGGTCAGGTCGTTCCAGCTTCCACCAAGTGGGTGCGCGGCGTAGGCATACCGACCACTCGGGGTCGGAATACTCACGTACATACGGTTCCGGACCGACGCGATCGTTCCGACAACTTCGCCGTCCGACGATAGACGAGGTACCGACATCCGGTCGGCGGCGAAGAAGGATTCCATGTTCCCACCCCCGGCGGTGGTGGCTGCGCGCCGAGCGAGATGCGTGCCATCGGCCAGGGGCCGCATCGGCATCATAAGGGAAGCCTCGGCAGGTCTGACTTGCCGAAAATAGACTCGGCCCAGGGTCTGCCCGTCCAAGTCGAAGAAGGTCAGGGCGGCAAGGTCGGATACCCACAGCGTGTCACCCATCCATCCCAGCCTAACCGGCCAGCCGTCGAACTCTCCCGGACCGCTTCCGGCTCTACCGATGCGGCCACTCGGTCGCCCGTTCTGATCGAACACCGCAACAGCTGGCAGGAATTGCTGGGCCACGTAGAGCCGGCCATCCGGACCCACCTCGGCATCGAGTACGCCGGACAGCGCGTCTTCACCATCGAGGGATCCGATTCGGAGGGTCTCCTCCAACGTCCATGGCTCGGTGCAGACCTGGGCGACCGCGGGCGCCGCAAGGAGACCGACGCTGCCAACCATCAGCAGAGCAGCATCCCGAAATCTTCGGTATGACATCGGTCCTCCTGTCCCGGGTTCTTCACGAACCCGCCCGCCTCCCGGGGCTATGCCATGCAACACGCGAGCACACGTGGCGTCGCGTGTTGTACTTCAAGAGTTGAGTCAGCGGGGCCCTACGAGCCGGCGGGAACGATGGAAAACTCCACGGACTCCGTGCGGAAGTCTTCC
>CAZOYA010000283.1:0-3587 GCA_964583815.1 uncultured Gemmatimonadaceae bacterium
CTCGATGAGCGTGATCGTCCAGCGCGCGCTCCCCGACGTGCGGGACGGCCTCAAGCCCGTGCACCGGCGCATCCTGTACGCGATGCACGAGATGGGGCTCTCGCCGGACCGGCCGTACAAGAAGAGCGCGACCGTCGTGGGCGAGGTGCTGGGCAAGTACCACCCGCACGGGGACACGGCCGTCTACGACGCGCTCGTGCGCATGGTGCAGGACTTCTCCCTCCGCATGCCGCTCGTCGACGGTCAGGGCAACTTCGGCTCGATCGACGGGGACTCGGCGGCCGCGTACCGCTACACGGAGGCGCGCCTCGAGGCGGTGGCCACGGAGCTCCTGGACGACATCGAGAAGGACACCGTCGAGTTCCAGCCGAACTTCGACGACCAGCGGCGGGAGCCGACGGTGCTCCCCGCGCGCTTCCCGAACCTGCTCGTGAACGGCTCGTCGGGGATCGCCGTCGGGATGAGCACGAACGTGCCGCCGCACAACCTGGCCGAGGTCGCGGCCGGCGTGCGCCAGCTCGTGGTCGACCCGGACTGCACCGTCGACGACCTCCTGCGCCACATCCCCGGGCCGGACTTCCCCACCGGCGGGTTCGTGGTGGGCCGCGAGGGCATCGAGGCGATGTACCGGGAGGGCCGCGGACGGATCGTCATGCGGGCGCGGGTCGTGAAGGAGTCGCTCCGGGGCGGCAAGGAGCAGCTCGTCGTGACCGAGCTGCCCTACGCGGTCTCGAAGACGAAGATCATCGAGCAGATCGCGGCGCTCTCGAAGCGCGGGCGGATCGACGACGTCACGGACATCCGCGACGAGACCGACCGGGACGGCATCCGGCTCGTGATCGAGCTGAAGCGCGGGGCGAACGCGGCCGCCGTGCTCCGCACCCTGTACCGCGGCAGCCACCTGCAGGCGACGTTCGGCGCGCACATGCTCGCGCTCGACGGCGGCGAGCCGAAGATCTTCGACCTGAAGCAGCTCCTCGAGCGCTTCCGGGACCACCGCCTCGAGGTGATCCAGCGGCGGAGCCGGCACGACCTCGAGAAGGCCGAGGCGGAGCGGCACGTCGTGGAGGGGCTGCTCGCCGCGCTCGAGCACATCGACGAGGTGATCCGGATCATCCGCGGATCGAAGGACCGCCCCGAGGCGTCGGAGCGCCTGCAGGACCGCTTCGGGCTCTCCGAGATCCAGGCCGCGGCGATCCTCGACATGCGTCTCGCCCGCCTCACCGCGCTCGAGCGGACGCAGCTCCAGGCGCGGCTGCGGGAGCTCGAGGCGATGATCGCGGAGCTGCGCGCGCTGCTCGCCTCCGAGGAGCGGCAGCTCGAGGTCATGCTCGACGAGCTGGGCGAGGTGGTGCGCCGCTACGGCGACGAGCGGCGCACGGTCATCCTCGACGACGAGGAGGACGACGGCGAGGCGGAGCCGGCGGTGGCCGAGGACATCGCCGACGAGGACGTGGTCGTCACGCTCTCGCACGAGGGCTTCGTGAAGCGCGTGCCCATGCACCTGTACCGCCGGCGGGTCGCCTCGGGGAAGCCGCTCGCGGGGATGGAGCGCTTCGAGGACGACTGGCTCGAGCGCGTGTTCGTGGCGCGCACGAAGGGCTGGATCCTCGCGCTGACCGAGGGCGGACACTGCCACTTCCTGCCCGTGCTCGACGTCCCCGAGGGAGCGCGCGCGTCGCGCGGTCAGTCGGTCTACGCGCTCCTCGACGGCGCCGACCGCAAGGACCGGATCGTGGCGATGATCCCGGTCGACGACCTCGAGGAGCCGGACCGGTACCTGGTCTTCCTCACCCGCCAGGGGCTCGTGAAGCGCACGGCCCTGCAGGAGTTCTCGAACCCGCGGAGCGGCGGGGTGCGCGCCGCGGGCGTGCGCGACGGGGACGCCGTCATCGACGTGGTCCTCTCCGACGGCACCGCCGAGCTGATCCTCTTCTCGCGGAGCGGGCGCGCGATCCGCTTCCCGGAGGAGGAGGTGAGCGTGGTGGGCCGGAGCGCCCAGGGGGTGAAGGGGATGTCGCTGCGCGGGGACGACGCCGTGGTGGGGATGCTCCTGCTGCGCCGGGACGCGATGGTGCTGACCGTGAGCGAGGACGGCCTCGGCCGCCGCACGCCCGTCTCGGATTTCCCCCTCCAGAAGCGCGGCGGGCTCGGCACGATCGCCGTCGGGGGCGGTCGCCCGGCGCCGATCGTGGGCGCGCTGGAGGTGCTGGAGGGCGACGAGCTCGTGCTGATCACGTCCGGGGGGCGGGTCGAGCGGATCCGCGCCGACGCCGTGCCCGTGCAGGGCCGGAGGACGCAGGGCCGCCGGGTGACGAAGCTGGACGCGGGCGACCGGCTGGTGGAGGTCACCCGCGCGCTGCCCTCGCGGGGGCCGTCCGGCAACGGCGGCCCGGGCGGGGGCGGCGGCGTGCAGGAGGACGACGACGAGGAGGACGACGTCGCGGTGGAGGATCGGAGCGCGGGCGACGACGGAGCCGCGGGCGGCCCCGGGAGCGGCCAGCTCGACCTGCTGGGCTGAGCGGGGCGCCCCTGCTGGCGGCGCGGCCGGACGGGCCCCACTCTGAGCCCGGGAAGGGCCCCGGAACGTACATCTCGAGGAGGATGAAGGTGCTGAGCCATCGCTCGCTGGTGTTCCTGTTCGTCGCGCTCGCGCTCGGCTGCGGGGGCGGAGCGTCCGAGTCCGACCAGGCGACGGAGGAGGGCTCGCTGGCGGCGCCCGGCGAGACGTACTTCCGCAACCTCCGCCAGCTCACCTTCGGCGGGCAGAACGCCGAGGCCTACTGGGCCTTCGACGGATCCGCGCTCGTGTACCAGGCGCGCACGGAGGGGATGGGCTGCGACCAGATCTTCCTGCTCGACCTCGAGTCGATGGAGTCGACGCTGGTGAGCACGGGCGAGGGGCGCACGACCTGCTCGTACTTCTATCCCGATGGCGAGCGCATCCTCTACTCGTCGACGCACCACCGGGATGCGGCCTGCCCCGCGGAGCCGGACATGTCGCTGGGCTACGTTTGGCCGATCTACGACACGTACGACATCTTCGTGTCCAATCTCGACGGCTCCGGCCTCGAGCGGCTCACGACCGAGGACGGCTACGACGCCGAGGCGACGATCTCGCCCGTGGGCGACCGCATCGTCTTCACGAGCGTGCGCGACGGCGACCTCGACCTGTACTCGATGAACCTCGACGGGAGCGACGTCCGGCGCCTCACCGACCGCATCGGCTACGACGGGGGCGCGTTCTACTCGCCGGACGGCACGCAGATCGTGTGGCGGGCCCACTATCCGGAGACGCCCGAGGAGATCGCGGACTACCAGCGCCTCCTCGACCAGGGGCTCATCCGGCCCGGGGAGCTCGACATCTGGGTGATGGACGCCGACGGGTCGAACAAACGGAAGGTGACCGACCTCGGGGGCGCGAGCTTCGCGCCCTACTGGCATCCCTCCGGCCAGCGGATCCTCTTCAGCTCGAACCACGAGGACCCGCAGGGCCGCGAGTTCGAGCTGTACATGGTCGACCTCGACGGGTCGAACCTCGTCCGGGTCACGCACTCGCCGGAGTTCGACGGCTTCCCCGTCTTCAG
>CAZOYA010000284.1:0-3539 GCA_964583815.1 uncultured Gemmatimonadaceae bacterium
AGTTCGAGAGCGCGTTGATGTCGTAGTAGTAGAGCTGGCCGTCGCGCTCGTCGATCATGTACTCGACGCCGCCGAGCTCGATGCCGGCCTCCGCCATGATCCGCTCGACGTCGGCGACGATCTCGGCCGGCGGCTGGTAGCCCTCCACGCGCAGGCCGTTCTTCGGCGCGTCCACCGGGCAGGCCGTGCGCTCGAGCTCGGCGCCGTCCACCCGCTGGCAGACGTCGGCGGGGCAGAGGTTGAAGCCCGCCCCGTCGGTGTAGACGCGGATCGCGTAGAGGAAGCGCCCGTCGAGCACCTCCACCCGCACGATCCGCCCCTCCTCGGCCGGAATGAACTCCTGCACGAGGGCCGTGGAGTCGATCCCGAGATCGAGGCCGCTCGCCGCGGCCGCGAGGGTCTCCGGCTCGTCGAAGCGCCGCACGCCGGCGCCGCTCCCGCCGATGTTCGGCTTGACCACCACGGGGAAGCGCAGTCCGCGGGCGGCCTCTGGGGCCTGCTCCGGCCGGTGGATGACCCGCGCCCGCGGGGCGGGAAGGCCCAGCCGCGCGAGCAGCGAGAGCTGCGCCGCCTTGGAGATCTCGGTCTCCCACGCCTTCCGGCCGTTCACGACGCGCACGCCCGCGTCCTCGAGCCAGCCGAGGAACTGGCCGGCGAAGAAGATCGACGAGGCGTGACCCCGCAGGTACGCCGAGGGGCTCATCCGGTTGAGGAGGAGCGACCACTCGGGCGCCTCGTCCGCCGGGTCGAACGTGTGGGAGCCGGCGTCCAGCCGGACCCACGGGAGCCCGCGCCGGTCCAGCTCCGCGAAGAGCGGGCGGAACCAGTCCGGGTGCTCGTGATAGATGGCGATCGGCCCGCGCGGACCGTCGGCTCCTGTGGGGGACATGGCGTGCTGCCTCTGGTTGGACGAGTCACGAAAAAAAGCGGCCCCTCTCCTGGCGAGAGGGGCCGCGGGTCTCCGGGCCGTGCCCGGAAGCGTCGCGCTTCCGTCAGCTACACGACCGGCTCCGCGCCCCTCCCAGGGAGGGCCGACAACAGCGACACATGTCGAGGTCGTGCGCGAAGAGGGTCATCGTGCGGTGCTCGGTTCGGACGGCGCGGCGGCCGGCGAAGCTGCCGGCGGCCGACCCACTATGGTACCGGGAGCGCGCGGGGTGGGTCAACGGCGGCGGGCGCCGCCCGCTCCCGATCGGGGAGCCGGGGCCGGGGCGCTCCCGCTCACGTGGAGCGGGCCCGGACGCACGCGCGCCAGTACCCGAAGCCGGCCACCCGCACCGCGAGATACGCGCACCGCCTGCGCCATCTCGGCACGCCCTGTTCCCGCATGATGCGCGCGAACAGCTCGTCCGCGAGCACCCGCGTCCACGGCTCGTGGACCGTCTCCCAGCCTCCGGCGCGCGCGTCCCAACGCAGCGTCGGCACCCGGCCGCCGTTCCGGTACAGCCAGTCGTGGAAGATCGACCCGAGCCCGAGATCGAGCGGCGCGATCAGCGCCCAGAGGATCCGCGGCACGCTCGCGAAGTCGTGGTCGAAGCCCTCGGGCACGACGACGCGGTAGAGGGTGCGCGCGGGCTCCGGCTCCCGGAGCGGGTGCCACCAGGTGTAGACCGCGTCCTCGATCAGCGCGAAGCGCCGGTTGTCGCTCTCGAGCCGCTGGGCCGGCGAGGAGATGCGGCCCGGCACCTCCGGCGGGAGCGGCGGCGGCCGGACGGACCGAACGACCGGGCCGGAGGGCTCGCTCACGCCCGGAGCTCCCGCCCGGCGGCCGGGCCGAACGGCGCCGTCGCGAGGGCGCCCCCGTCGAGCGCGCCCACGGCGGCCGGCCGGCAGGCCGCCCCGCGCGTGCCGGCGACGGCAGGGGCGTGTCGTGGCATGGCTGCCCCGGGCTGGAGTGACAGGCGACCCGGACGGAGGGCGGCCCGGTGAGCACCATGCGCGCCGCGGCCCCGGCCGGCAAGGCGGCCGGACGAAGGACGCCCGCGCCGAAGAACGACACGGAACCGTCGGGGGTAGCCCGGGGAGGCTCGTCGAGGACGGAGGGCCGCCACCCCGGCGCGGGAGGAGCGACGTGTTCCACCAGGGAGAACGCAGGATACGGCGGAGTCGCGATCGGGCCGGGACCGCCATGGCGGCCGCTCGTCGCGCCCGGCGCCCCGCGACTTCGGCGCGGGCGGATCGCGCGCTCCGCGCCGCCCTCTTCGGTTCGCTCCTCTTCGCCGCGCCGCTGTCCACCACGGTGCACGCGCAGGAGCGGAGCGACCCCAACGTCGGCCGCCTCCGCGGGACGGTGGTCGATGCGCTCGGCGGCGCGCCCATCGGCGGCGCGCTCGTCGTGCTCGAGGAGGACCGCGCGGTCCTCACCGACTCGCTCGGCGCGTTCGACCTCGGCGAGGTGGCGAGCGGCGGGATCGGGCTCACGGTCCGCCAGTACGGCTACGAGATCCTGGACGTGATCGCGACGGTGCCGCCCGGCGAAGAGCTCGCGATCGAGGTGCCCCTCACCCCGCGCGCGGTGCTGGTCGACGGCCTCTCGGTCGTCATGGACCGGCTCGAGCTGATGGAGCGCCGGCTCCGCTCGCGCCGCACCGCGGTCGCCTCCTCGGTCCACGCGTTCGAGCAGGAGCGCCTCGTGGGCAGCTCCGCCCGCGATCTGCTGGAGTTCATCCAGACGGAGGGGATGCTGCACATGACGGCCTGCGGGCGGGCGAGCTGGTCGGGCGCCTGCGTCTGGCGCCGGGGCCGGCCGGTCGAGCCGCGGGTCTTCATCGACGAGGTCCCGCTCATCGGCGGTCTCGACTACCTCACCACCTACCGGCCGCACGAGCTCTATCTTCTCGAGGTGTACGCGCGCGGCCTGGAGATCCGGGCCTACACCCACAACTTCATGGAGCGGATGGCAGTGAAGCCCGTGGCTCTCTTCCCGATCGGCCTGTGGCCGTGAGCGTCCGGACCGATGTCACGGTCGAAGGCGTGACGGACCTCCTCGAGCCGGCGCTCGCGGGCCCGTTCCGCCGTGCCTTCGTCGACGAGGCCCTCGCCGCCGGGGACTTCCCCCGCGCCCTCGATCGCCTGAGGAGCGCGATGCGGGTCCACCGCTTCCGCGCCGGCGGCACGGTGCTCGACCTCGCCGACGGCGTGGAGCGGCTCGACCGGCGTACGCGGAGCGAAGGCTTCCGCGTCCTGCACGCCTGGAACTACCGCACGCACGAGTTCAGCCGGGAGAACACGCCCGTCATGCTGCTCGACTACTTCCGCGACATCGGGATGGTCGAGGGGACGGAGCGGAGCTCCCTGGCGCTGCTGCTCGACCACTACCTCCTCCACGTGCTCACGCTCTGCACGATGCGGGCGTGGGACGCGGACGACCCGGTGGCGCACCTCGCCCGGCTCGACAGGCTCGTCGAGCTCCTGCAGGGCGAGGCGGGCAGCGGGCACCGGTTCGTGGCGAGCCCGGAGATGCTGCTCATCCTCGGGATGTCGCAGTTCCATCCGGAGGAGGAGGCGTACGACCGGCTGGTCGGCAAGGTGCTCGCCCT
>CAZOYA010000285.1:0-3529 GCA_964583815.1 uncultured Gemmatimonadaceae bacterium
GTCTGGATCCGCATCTTCCCCGACAAGCCGATCACGCAGAAGCCGGCCGAGACCCGCATGGGCAAGGGGAAGGGCAACCCGGAGTCGTGGGTGGCCGTGGTCAAGCCCGGGCGGATCATGTTCGAGCTCGAGGGCGTGACCCAGGACATCGCCGAGCGCGCCATGCAGCTCGCCGCGGCCAAGCTGCCCGTGAAGTGCCGCTTCGTCGTGCGCGAGCAGCAGCTCTAAAGGTCGGAGACGGAAGAGATGAAGGCTGAGGACATCCGGGACTGGGACGACACGGAGATCCGTGCGCGCCTCCGGGAGCTGAAGGAGGAGCAGTTCAAGCTCCGCTTCTCCGGCGCCATGATGGAGATCGAGAACCCCCGTCTCATCGGACAGGTACGGCGCGACATCGCGCGCCTCCAGACGGTGCTGCGCGAGCGCGAGCTCGCCGGCGTGGACGGACGGGAGAAGGCATGAGCCAGAACGAGAAGCAGCAGGGCACGGACGCGGCGACCGCCGCGGCCACGGGAGCGCGCGCCGCGCGGAAGACCCGCGTGGGCGTGGTGGTGAGCGACAAGCCCGACAAGACCGTGACGGTCCGGGTCGAGCGGCGCTTCCCGCACCCGCTCTACGGGAAGGGCGTGACGCGCTCCAAGAAGTACCACGCGCACGACGAGAACAACGAGTACCGGATCGGCGACACGGTGCGGATCGCCGAGACCCGTCCGCTCTCGAAGACGAAGCGGTGGCGGGTGGTCGAGCTCATCGAGCGGCCGAGCTGACCCGGACCCGACGGCCAACGACGGCACGATAGAGAGAATACCGAGATGATCCAGCAGGAGTCGATCCTCAGGATCGCCGACAACACGGGCGCGAAGTCGGCGCTCTGCATCCGCGTGCTCGGCGGCTCCCGCCGCCGCTACGCCGGTGTGGGCGACGTGATCGTGGCCACCGTGAAGGACGCGATCCCCAACGCCGGGATCAAGAAGGGCGAGGTGGTGAAGGCCGTCGTCGTCCGGACCGCGAAGGAGACCCGGCGCAAGGACGGGACCTACATCCGGTTCGACGACAACGCCGCGGTCATCATCAACCCGCAGGGCGAGCCGCGCGGCACCCGGATCTTCGGGCCCGTCGGCCGCGAGCTGCGGGAGAAGAGATACATGAAGATCGTCTCGCTGGCCCCCGAGGTGCTGTGATGAGCCAGCCCAAGCACAAGATCATGAAGGGTGACCGTGTCCGGGTCATCCGCGGCAACTACCGCGACCTCGAGGGCACGGTCCTCGAGGTGCTGCGGGACGAGGGACGCGTGCGGGTCGAGGGCGTGAACCAGCGCAAGCGGCACACCCGTCCGAGCCAGGCCAACCCGGACGGCGGGATCATCACCTTCGAAGCGCCGATCCACGTATCGAACGTGATGCTCATCGACCCGGCGACGGGCGAGCCGAGCCGCGTGCGGATCCAGGTCGAGGAGGACGGGACCAAGGAGCGGATCGCCGTCAAGGGCGGCAACCCCGTTCCGCGGCCCCGGTGAAACGCATGGCGAACATGAAGCCGAGACTGAAAGAGCACTACGAGACCCACGCGGCCGGCAAGCTCCGCGAGGAGTTCGATCTGCGGAACCCGCACCAGGTCCCGCGGCTCGTGAAGATCGTCGTCAACGTCGGGGTGGGCGAGGCGTCGAAGGACCAGAAGCTCCTCGAGAGCATCGTCTCCGAGCTGGGCATCATCACGGGCCAGCGGCCGGTGGTGAACCGCGCCCGCCGCTCGATCTCGAACTTCGCGCTGCGCGAGGGCATGCCGGTGGGCGTGTCCGTCACGCTCCGCGGCGACCGCATGTGGCATTTCCTGGACCGGCTGATCAGCACGGCGATCCCGCGCGTGCGGGACTTCCGCGGCCTGAGCACCCGGTCCTTCGACGGGCGTGGCAACTACACGCTCGGGGTGAAGGAGCAGATCATCTTCCCCGAGATCTCGTTCGACGACGTCCGAAAGATCCACGGGATGGACATCACGTTCGTGACGTCGACCGACCGAGACGACCAGGGCTTCGCCCTGCTCAAGGAGCTCGGCTTCCCCTTCCGTGGCGAGGTGCCGGTGCAGATCGGCGCCGCCGCGTCCTGAGAACGAGAGAGAGCGAGTCGATGGCCAGAAAGGCGCTGATCGAGAGGAGCAAGCGCAAGCCGAAGCACCAGGTGCGCCACCGCAACCGCTGCCAGCGGTGCGGGCGTCCCCGGGCGTTCCTCAGGAAGTTCGGGATCTGCAGGATCTGCTTCCGGGAGATGTCGCTGCGCGGCGAGATCCCCGGCGTACGCAAGTCGAGCTGGTAGGACCAAGAGCCATGATGACCGATCCCATCGCGGACATGCTCACGCGGATCCGCAACGCCGTGCAGGCCTCCCACAAGTGGGTGGATCTGCCGGTCTCGAACGTGAAGGTCGAGATCGCGAAGCTGCTCGAGCAGAGCCACTTCGTGCACTCCTACAAGGTGCTCGACGACGGGCGCTTCGGCGTGCTGCGCGTGTACCTCAAGTACCACGATGGCCAGCCGGTCATCCGGCACCTCGAGCGCGTGTCGCGCCCCGGGCGTCGTCGCTACGTCGGCTCGCAGGAGATCCCGCGGGTCCGCAACGGGCTCGGTATGGCCATCCTGTCCACCTCGGCCGGTATGCTCACCGACCGCGACGCCCGCAGCCGGGGCGTGGGCGGCGAGCTCGTGGCCCTGGTCTGGTAGGCAGAGGAAGAGAGAGAAGATGTCGCGTATCGGAAAGCTGCCGATCCCGGTCCCCAAGGGAGTCGACATCCGGCTCGAGGGCCGACGGCTCACGGTGAAGGGGCCGAAGGGCGAGCTGGACCTCGACGTTCATCCCGAGATGCAGGTGCGCATCGACGACGGGGAGATCCGCGTGGAGCGGCCCTCCGACGAGAAGTCGCACCGGGCGCTGCACGGCCTCACCCGCACGCTCGTCGCCAACATGGTGAACGGCGTGACGAACGGCTTCAGCCGCACGCTCGAGATCGTCGGCGTCGGCTACCGGGCCGAGGCGAAGGGCAAGCAGCTCGTGCTCAACGTCGGCTTCAGCCACCAGGTCAACTACGAGCCGGCGGAGGGCGTCGAGGTCGCGTGCCCGAACCCGACGACCGTGGTCGTGACCGGCATCGACAAGCAGAAGGTCGGCCAGGCGGCCGCCGAGATCCGCGGATTCCGTCCGCCCGAGCCGTACAAGGGCAAGGGGATCCGCTACCAGGGTGAGCAGGTCCGGCGCAAGGCCGGCAAGACGGCGGGATCGTGACGATGATCAAGCAGAGCAAGCTCAGGAAGAGCCGCGTCCTCCAGCGGAAGCGCCGCCATCACCGCGTGCGCAACAAGGTCACGGGCACGGCCGAGCGGCCGCGGCTCGTCGTCTTCCGCTCCCTCAAGCACATCGAGGGTCAGCTGGTGGACGACGACAACGGGCGCACGCTCACGGGCCTGTCGACCAACGCCGCGGACCTGCGCGAGCTCTCGGCCGAGGGTCCGAACCGGCGCATCGAGCTGGCGCGCGCC
>CAZOYA010000286.1:0-3521 GCA_964583815.1 uncultured Gemmatimonadaceae bacterium
GCTGCTCGCGCTCTCGCTCGGGGCGACGTTCGTGGCGCGGAGCTTCTCGGGCGACAAGGCGCAGCTCGTGCCGATCCTCGAGGCCGGGATCCGGCACCGGGGCTTCGCCTTCGTCGACGTGGTGAGCCCGTGCGTGGCGTTCAACGACCACGAGGGCTCGACCAAGAGCTACAAGTACACGCGCGAGCACGTCGAGCGCGCCGTCGAGGCCGACCTCGTCCTCCCCATGGCCGAGATCACCGCCGCCTACGAGCCCGGCACCGCGCGCGAGGTGCGCCTGCCGGACGGGAGCACCGTCCGCTTCCGCAAGGTGCCCGAGGACTACGATCCCGAGGACCGCGACGCCGTGTACCGGTACGTCCGTGCGCGGCAGGCCGAGGGCGAAGTGCCGACGGGGCTCCTCTACGTGGACGCGGACGCGCCGGACCACGTGGACACGCTCGGGTCCGTGGACGACCGCGCGCTCGTGGATCTGCCGTTCGAGACGCTGTGCCCGGGGAGCGAGCGGCTGGAGGAGGTGCTGGCGGGGTTCCGGTGAGCGGCCGCCGGGCTCAGCGCCCGGACCCGGTCGACCGCTCCTCCGGCTCCGGGCGCACCCGGGGGAAGGGATCGTTCCCTTCGTTCCGGTCGCGGAACAGCGCCGCGCGGGCGAGCAGCGTGAACGCGACCGGGGTCGTGATCGTCAGGAAGGCGAAGATCAGCGCCTCCTGGACCGCGAGGCGCGTCCCGAGCACCGAGAAGCAGACGATCGACGCGGCCGAGATGCACGCGACGCCCGCCGAGGAGCCCATCGTGGGTGCGTGGATCCGATTGTAGAACGACCGCAGGCGCACGAGGCCGAGCGAGCCGACGAAGGTCATCGCCGAGCCCGTGAGCACGAGGACGGCGACGACGATCGCCGCCCAGGGCGGCAGAGCGGGCGCGGAGGGCGTCACTCGATCACCTCCCCGCGGAGGAGGAACTTGGCCAGCGCCGCGCTCGACACGAAGCCGAGCAGGGCGATCACGAGCGCGGCGTCGAAGTAGAACCTCGTGCCGTCCCTCAGGCCCAGGGTGAGCAGGAGCAGCATCGCGTTCGTGTAGAGCGTGTCGAGCCCCAGCACGCGGTCCTGCGCCCGCGGCCCCACGAAGAGCCGCCAGGTGGCGCACAGCATCGCGAGCGCGAGCAGCACGTGGGAGATCGCGATCGCCCAGGAGAGAAAGGTCCCGCTCATTCGAACACCGCCATGAGCATGCGCTCGTAGCGGCCCTGGATCACGTCGAGCCAGGCTCGCTCGTCGATGAGGTCGAGGATGTGGAGCACGAGCGTGCCGTCCTGGGGGTCGTAGCTGACCCAGATCGTCCCGGGCGTCGCCGTCACGATGCCCGCGAGGATCGCGAGCGCGGTCGGATGCTTCATGCGCAGGGGGACGGCGAGAAAGCCCGAGGTGATCTCCCGGCCGGGCCGCCCGATGATCCGCGCCACGGCGATGTTCGAGCGGACGATGTCGACGGACACGGCGACGGCGAGACGGAGCGCGGCGGCCGGCCGGCGCAGGCTCGGCTCGTCGAGGCGGAGCGCCCGCATGAGCCACGTCCCGGCGGCCGCGGCCACGAGCCCGAGGACCGCGCGTCCCGGCGTGATCGCCTCGCCCAGGACCATCCAGACGAGGAAGAGGACGAGGAACAGGACCGGATAGGGGAGGAGCCGCCTCATCGTGGCCCGTCCTCCGGTGCGAGCGCGGTCTCCTCCGGGAACACGCCCTCGACGTAGATGCCGGGGACGGAGAGCGAGCGGCCCGTGTCGTCCAGGTAGCGCATGATGGGTCCGCCCCAGAGCATCATGCCCGCGCACGCGGCGAGGAGGAATCCCACCGCGCCGAGCTCGACGGAGTTGACCGCCGGCGTCTCCTCGCCCTCCCGCGTCCAGATCGCGTTGACGCCGGCGCGCATCGTCGCGACCAGGAGCGCGAGACCGGAGACGATGAGGAGCGCCATCACGAGCCAGGTGAGCGCCGGGACCGAGGCGGCGTCGCCGGGCCCGTCCGGGTCGAGCAGCGCGGTGAGCATCGCGAACTTGCCGACGAATCCCGGGAGCGGCGGCATGCCGGACAGGACGAGCGCGCTTCCGACGAAAGCCATGCCCAGGACCGCGAGCATGCCCGGGATCGCGATGCCGATCTCCTCCTCGCCGGGCTCCAGGTAGTCCTCGTCCTCGAACGTCTCCATCGAGTGGAGGAAGTCGTCCGAAGCCGGCTCCTTCCCGCGCTCGACGACCTCGACGAGGAGGAAGAAGGCGGCGAGCCCGAGCGTCGATGCGGCCAGGTAGTAGAGCGCTCCGGGGATCGCCGCGTCGTTGCCCGTGCCGATGACCGCCACGAGCGTGCCCGACGACACGATCGCGCAGTACCCGCCGAGCCGGCTGCGGTTGGAGGACGCGAGGGCGCCGATCATCCCGAAGACGATCGTGACGAGCCCCGCGCCGAGGAGCCAGCCCGCGCCGAAGCGCGTGGCCTGTCCGGTGCCCGGCCCGAAGACCAGGAAGCCGAGCCGCAGGATGGCGTAGACGCCCACCTTCGTCATGATCGCGAAGACCGCGGCGACGGGCGCGCTCGCCGCCGCGTACGTGGTGGGCAACCAGAAGCAGAGCGGCCAGATCCCGGCCTTGAGGAGGAAGGCCACCCCGAGGATGGCGGCGGCCGCTTCGGCCAGCGCCCGCTCGTCCCCCGTGAGCGCCGGGATCAGGGTGGCGAGCTCGGCCATGCTGAGCGTTCCCGTCACGCCGTAGATCAGGCTGATCCCGACGAGGAGCAACGAGGACCCGACGAGGTTGACCGCCACGTAATGGAGTCCCGCGTGCACCCGGGCCGCCCCGGAGCCGTGAAGCGCCAGGCCGTAGGACGCCGCGAGCAGGACCTCGAAGAAGACGAAGAGGTTGAAGAGGTCCCCGGTCAGGAACGCTCCGTTCAGGCCCATGACCAGGAGCTGCAAGAGCACGTGGAAGCGCGAGCCCGCGCGCTGCCAGCGGACCGAGGCGAAGGCGCAGGTCGGAATTGCGATCGTCGCCGTCAGCACCAGCATCATCGCCGACAGCCGGTCGACGACGAGCACGATCCCGAAAGAGGCCGGCCACGCGCCGATGCGGTAGCTCACGGCGTCCGGCATCGCGTCCGCGTCGACCCGGGCGAGCAACAGACAGGCGATCGCGAGCAGCGCAAGGAAGGAGCCGGTCCCGACCACGGCCTTGAGCTTCCAGCGCCGGTCGTCCACGAGCATCAACACGGCCGCGACCAGGAGCGGCAGGAGGATCGGCCAGATCGGGAGGTGACTCAGCGCCATCCCGGAACCTCCTCCCCGTCCACGTGGTCCGTGCCCGTGAGCCCACGCGACGCGAGCAGGACCACGAGGAAGAGCGCCGTCATGGCGAAGCCGATGACGATGGCGGTGAGGACGAGCGCCTGCGGCACGGGATCGGTGTAGCGCGACGGATCCGAGGCCGCCCCGCCCTCCACGATCGGAGCCGCGGCGATCCGGAGGCGCCCC
>CAZOYA010000287.1:0-3411 GCA_964583815.1 uncultured Gemmatimonadaceae bacterium
TCATGCCGTATATCTCGGCGAGCATCATGTTCCAGCTGCTCGCCGCGGTCTTCCCGACCGTCGAGAAGCTGCAGAAGGAAGGCGAGGACGGCCGCAAGAAGCTGACGCAGTGGACGCGGTACACGACCGTCGTCCTCTCGGTCGCGCAGGCCTACGGCTACTCGGTCTTCCTGCGCTCGATCCCGGGCGCGGTGGTGGTGAGCAGCTTCCTGTTCACCTTCACGACGGTCATCGCGCTCACGGTGGGCGCGATCTTCGTGATGTGGCTCGGCGAGCAGATCACCGAGCGCGGCATCGGGAACGGGATGAGCCTGCTCATCTTCTTCTCGATCATCGAGAGCTTCCCGGCGGCGATCGGCCGCACGTGGGAGTCCTTCACCGTGGGCGAGATCTCGGCGTTCGCGCTCGTCGCGCTGCTCGTGGTCATCGTGGCCGTGTGCGCCGCGGTGGTCGCGATGACGATGGCCGCCCGCAAGATCCCCGTGCAGATCCCCCGCAAGGTGGTCGGGCGCGGGCGCATCCGCGAGGGCCAGAAGAGCTTCGTGCCGCTGCGCGTGAACTCGGCCGGCGTCATGCCGATCATCTTCGCGCAGTCGTTCATCGTGGTGCCGGGCACGGCCGCGGCGTTCATGGACCTGGGCCCGCTCTCCACGCTGGCCGAGCTGTTCCAGCCCCAGACGGCGACGTACTACGTCACGTACGGGCTCCTCATCGTCTTCTTCACGTACTTCTACACGGCGATCATCTTCAATCCGGTCGACTTGGCGGAGAACCTGAAGAAGCAGGGCGCGTTCGTGCCGGGCGTGAAGCCGGGCACGCGTACCGCCGAGTACATCGACCGGGTGCTCACGCGCGTGACGCTCCCGGGCTCGATCTACCTCGCGTTCATCGCGCTCATCCCCTTCTGGATCTTCGAGATCTTCAACATCCAGACGTTCTTCTTCGGGGGCACGAGCCTCCTGATCGTCGTGGGCGTGGGGCTCGACACCGTGCAGCAGGCCCAGCAGTTGCTGCTCCTGCGTCACTACGACGGCTTCATGAAGAAGGGTCGGGTGAAGATGCGCGGTCGACAGCGGTACATGTGAGGATCGGCGGATGATCGCGATCCTCCTCGGGGGGCCCGGCGTCGGCAAGGGGACCCAGGCGGTCCGCCTCGCCGACGAGACGGGCGCCGCCCACGTGTCCACGGGCGACCTGCTCCGGGCGGCGCGGCGCGAGGGCACCGAGCTCGGGCGCAAGGCCCAGGCGTACATGGACGCGGGCGAGCTCGTGCCGGACGACCTGATCCTCGGGCTCGTGCGCGAGCACCTGGCGAAGCTTCCCGCCTCGGGCGACGTGCTGTTCGACGGCTTCCCGCGCACGATCGCGCAGGCCGAAGGGCTCGATCGCGTGCTGGCCGAGACGGGACGCGCGGTCGACCGGGTCGTGGTGTTCGAGGCGCCGGACGAGACGCTCGTGAAGCGCCTCGCGGGCCGCCGCTCCTGCCCCCGGTGCGGCGCCGTCTACAACGTGCACTTCAGCCCGCCGGAGCGCGAAGGGATCTGCGACCGCTGCGGGGGCGAGCTCGTGCACCGCGAGGACGACCACCCGGAGACGGTGCGGCGCCGCCTCGAGGTGTACCACGAGCAGACCCGGCCGCTCGTCGAGCACTACGAGGCGCATCCGGCGGAGGTCGTGCGCATCGACGCGGACCGCTCTCCCGAGGCGGTCCACGAGGACTTCCGCCAGGCGATCGCCGGGGCGCGCCGATGATCGCGCTGCGCACCCCCGAGGAGATGGACGCCATCGGCCGCGGCGGGGCGATCATCGCCTCCCTGCACGCCGAGCTGCCGTCGCGGATCCGCCCGGGCGTGTCCACGCTCGAGATCGACCGCTTCTGCGACGACTTCATCACCTCGCACGAGGGCGCGCACCCGGAGTTCAAGGGGCTCTACGGCTTCCCCGGGGCGGTCTGCATCTCCGTGAACGAGGAGATCGTGCACGGGATCCCCTCCGAGGAGCGGATCCTGGAGGACGGCGACATCGTCACGGTCGACGTGGGGGTGCGCCTGGACGGATGGTGCTCCGACTCGGGCTGGACCTTCCCTGTCGGGGAGGTGAGCCCGCAGGCCCGCGAGCTGCTCGACGTCACGGAGCGGTCGCTGTGGGCGGCGCTCGCCGAGGCGGTGCCCGGGCGCCACGTGGGCGACATCGGGGCCGCCGTGGTCCGCACCGTGCAGGGGACCGGCTTCGGGATCGTGCGCGACCTGGTCGGCCACGGCATCGGCCGGCGGGTGCACGAGGACCCGCAGGTGCCCAACATCGGCCGGCCGGGGCACGGTCCGCTCCTCCGGGAGGGGATGGTGCTCGCCATCGAGCCCATGCTGTCCGCCGGCTCGCCGGAGATCCGCACGCTCGACGACGGCTGGACCGTCGTCACGAGCGACGGGGCGCTCTCCGCGCACTTCGAGCACACGGTCGGGATCACCGCGGAAGGCCCGCGGATCCTCACCGCGCTGGACAGCTCGGTCGGGGCCTACGTGCGCGCCTCGGGCGGCGCTTGAAGGGCCCTGGACCCCTGGTTATACTACCTAGCTCTGCAACAAACGCACGCGGAGAATCCACGTGAAGGTCCGAAGCAGCGTCAAGCCGATCTGCGAGCACTGCAAGGTCGTGCGTCGCAAGGGCGTCGTCCGCATCATCTGCTCGCGGAACCCCAAGCACAAGCAGAGGCAGGGCTGAGCGCCGAGCGGCGCGGCCCCGCCTCGCAGTCCCGGAACAGCAGGAACGACAGGTAGCCCATGGCACGCATCGCAGGTGTCGACCTCCCGCGCGGCAAGCGGATCGAGATCGCGTTGACCTACATCTACGGGATCGGCCGTTCGCGGGCCCGGGAGATCATCGAGGCCTGCGCGATCGCGCCGCACGTGCGCACGCAGGATCTCGGGGACGAGGAGGTGAACCGTCTCCGCCGCGAGATCGAGAGCAAGTACAAGGTCGAGGGCGCGCTGCGTACCGAGACGTCCATGAACATCACGCGCCTCATGGACATCGGCTGCTATCGCGGGCTTCGCCACCGTCGCGGCCTGCCGGTCCGCGGCCAGCGGACCAGCACGAACGCCCGGACGCACAAGGGGAAGCGGCGGGCCATCGCGGGCAAGAAGAAGCCGCCCAAGAAGTAGTCGATTCCCCGGCACATCCCGGACGTAGAAGAGGAATACCCGAGTGGCCAAGCCCAAAGCGCGCCCCAAGCGCAGCAAGAAGGTCGTCGAGGCGGAGGGCGTCGCCCACGTCAAGGCGACGTTCAACAACACGATCATCACGATCACGGACAACGCCGGGAACGTCGTCACCTGGGCCAGCGCCGGTAAGGCCGGCTTCAAGGGCTCCAAGAAGTCGACGCCGTTCGCAGCGACCGTGGCGGGCGAGCAG
>CAZOYA010000288.1:0-3390 GCA_964583815.1 uncultured Gemmatimonadaceae bacterium
GGGTCCGTGGAGGACTCCTCGGCGACGGTCTACATCCGGCCGGAGACCGCCCAGGGGATCTACGTGAACTTCCTCAACGTGCAGGGCGCGTCCCGCCAGAAGGTGCCGTTCGGCATCACGCAGATCGGCAAGGCGTTCCGCAACGAGATCACGCCCGGGAACTTCGTCTTCCGCACGCGCGAGTTCGAGCAGGCCGAGATGCAGTTCTTCGTGAAGCCCGGCACGGACGAGGAGTGGTTCGAGACGTGGAAGGCGCTCCGCATGCAGTGGCACGAGGACCTCGGCATTCGGAAGGAGAAGCTGCGCTTCCACGAGCACGGCCCGGACGAGCTCGCGCACTACGCGAAGAAGGCGTTCGACGTGGAGTACGAGTTCCCCTTCGGCTGGAAGGAGTTCGAGGGGATCCACAACCGCACCGACTTCGACCTGAGCCGCCACCAGGAGTACTCCGGCAAGCGGCTCGAGTACATCGACCCGGTGACGAACGAGCGCTACGTGCCGTACGTGATCGAGACGTCCATGGGCGTGGACCGGGCGCTGCTCGTGGTCCTCGCCGACGCGTACCGGGAGGAGGAGGTCGAGGGGGAGGAGCGCGTGGTGCTCGGCCTCGATCCGCGGCTCGCGCCCGTGAAGGTGGCCGTCTTCCCGCTGGTCAAGAAGGACGGGCTGCCCGAGCGCGCGGAGAAGCTCGTGGCGGACCTCCGGAGCCGCGGCATTCCCAGCTTCTACGACGCCTCCGGCTCGATCGGCCGGCGCTACCGTCGCCAGGACGAGGCGGGAACGCCGTGGTGCGTGACGGTGGACGGCACCACGAACGAGGACGGGACCGTGACCATCCGCGATCGCGATTCGCTCGAGCAGGTGCGCGTCGCGAGCGAGCGCGTACCGGACTGGATCCGCGAGCGCCTCGGGAGCTGATCCGCGTGCTTGCCCGCGGCGCGGGCGCCCCGCAGAATGGGCGCATCCGGCCGGGCACCCCGGCTCCGACTCCATTCTGGGCGAGGTTTCATGGGTATCCTCAAGGAGTTCCGCGAGTTCGCAGTCAAGGGGAACGTCGTGGACATGGCCGTGGGAATCATCATCGGCGGCGCATTCGGCACGGTCGTCCGGAGTGTGGTCGACGACATCATCATGCCGCCGATCGGGCTGCTCCTGGGGGGCGTCGACTTCACGGACCTGTTCGTGGTGCTCCGCGAGGGCGCGACGGCGACGGGGCCGTACGCGACGCTGGCCGCCGCGCAGGAGGCGGGCGCCGTGACGCTGAACCTCGGGCTCTTCACGAACTCGGTCGTCAGCTTCCTCATCGTCGGGTTCGCGGTGTTCATGCTCGTGAAGGGGATCAACAAGCTGAAGCGGGAGGAGGTCGCCCCGCCCCCGGCGCCGGACGAGAAGCCCTGCCCGGAGTGCGCCATGACGATCCCCCTGGCCGCGCGCCGCTGCCCCCACTGCACCTCCGAGCTCGCGCCGGCGGTCTGACGGCACCGACGGCGGGTGCCGTGCCTCCGCTCGCGCGCGGAGGCGCGCGCGGAGGATGGGCACGCGCGCCGCGTGGGGGGAGCGGCTGACGCACGTGGACTTCCGTATGTTCGAGCGCGAGGCACGAACCGCGTTCGAGGAGATTCCCGAAGAGTACAAGCGGGGCGTGGACGGGCTCGTGATCTCGCGCGAGGCCCCCGCGCACCCGACGCTCCCGCACGTCTACACGCTGGGCGAGTGCCTCACGGAGGATCATCCCTCGGAGTTCGGAGGGCCCGACACGACCCGCTCCGTCATCGCGCTCTACTGGGGATCGTTCCGCGAGCTCGCGAAGCGCGAGGACGAGTTCGACTGGGAGGGCGAGCTCTGGGAGACGCTCACGCACGAGCTCCGGCACCACCTGGAGTCGCTCGCGCGCGAGGACGCGCTCGAGGGCGTGGACTACGCGGCGGACGAGACCTTCAAGCGGGACGAGGGCCTGCCGTTCGATCCGTGGTACTGGCAGCGCGGGGACGACCTCGGCGGCGGCGTCTACCGGGTGGAGCGGAGCCTCTACGTGGAGCAGGTCTGGGCGGAGGAGCGGTTCCGGGAGGTCGAGGCGATCGAGCTGGACTGGCGCGGCACCCGCTACCGCATCCCGCGACCGTCGGAGCTCGGGGACGTCCACTTCGTCTGGCTCGAGGGGCTCGAGGGCGAGGAGCAGACGGTCGAGCTGGTCCTCGTCCGCCGCACCGGGTGGCTCGATTCGCTTCGCGGCGCCGTGGGGCTGCGGGAACCGGTCGTGCACGAGTCCAGCGCGGTGGCGGAACCGATCGGACCGGCGGGGTAAGCCCCTCCGCGATGGCGATCCACGACCGTTACGCGCGCCGGACCGCGTTCGAGCTGCTCTTTCCCGACCCCGCCCGCGCGACGGCGATCGCGGAGTCGGTCCAGGCGGAAGCCAAGGGACTGGGGGTCGACGCGCGGCACCCCCACCACTTCCTGACGCTCGGATCCGTGGGCGCGTTCCTCCGGGAGATCCGGGCGGAGGACGCGCCGCCCGAGTCGGGGTACGCGTTCGGCGTGCTCGCCTATCATGGCATCCACTTCGAGCGCGCGGGGCGACGGCTCTACCTCGCGAGCGAGGAGGCCGCGCGCGCGGTCGTGCGCCGCGCGCCGGGGGGACGTCCGGAGCCACCGGCCGAAGCCGGCTATCTCCAGCTCCCGCAGCACCTCTTCTGGCTGGAGCCGGAGGGGCAGGTGCCCGAGCCGATCGACGGGATCTTCTGGACCCTCGACGGCACCGGGCTGCTGCACTCCCTGCTCGCCACGGGGCTCCGGCCGGACCGGCCGGGGCTGGGCGCCATCCCGGTGCCCGAAGCCCCGCTCGCCGAGGCGGACGCCTGGAAGGAGGCGGACGCGCGGGGGGACGGGACGGATTTCCGGAGCGGCATTCCAGGCTCCGAGCTGGAGGGCCTCCACGGGATCCGCACGGCGGGGGAGGCGCTCGAGCTGCTCGCCCGCTTCTTCGCGCTCCTCGCGGAGGAGCCGGGCGTGCCCCGGGAGCCGGCAGCGGACGGGAGCGCCGAGGGGCCGCCGCCCTCCGCGCTCCCCTACGTCCGGATCGACGTGGCGACGCAGGAGGAGCGATGAGCACACGACCGAGGGAAGGGGGAAGGCCGGGCCGCATGCCGAGAGAATCGAAGAAGGCCCGCCGCGAGCGGGCGGAGCGCGTGTACGACCTGCTCCTCGAGGAGTATCCCGACGCGCACTGCGAGCTGGACTTCCAGACGCCTTTCCAGCTCGCCGTGGCGACGATCCTCTCCGCGCAGACGACGGACCAGCGCGTGAACATGGTCACGCCCGAGCTCTTCCGGCGCGTCCCGGACGCGGCGGCGCTCGCGAGCGCGCCGCAGGAGGAGGTGGAGGAGATCG
>CAZOYA010000289.1:0-3366 GCA_964583815.1 uncultured Gemmatimonadaceae bacterium
ACCCGGGGCGATACGCCGCGCGAAATCCGTCCATGGCTGGATGGGACGGCTCGATGGGACGATCGCGCGAGCGCCTCGTGCGATGGGCCTGTCCATGGCCGGATGAGCCTGGCCCGCCGCGCCCTCCCCGCGACACGGGCCCGTCCATGGCCAAACGGGCCGGCCGGATCGACCGGAGCCCGCCGTGCCGCGGGCGCCCCTACCTCCCGTCCCGCCTCACCCCCGCGGCCAGATGTTGTTGGCGCGGTCGACGTCCGGGGCGTAGCCGGAGGGGTCGATCTCCACCCGCGTCACCCGCCCGGCCTCGGCCGGAAGGCGGTGCTCGTGGGTCACGTTGCCCCGGAGCCAGTGCTCGACGGGAATGTCGTACTCGATCGTCTCGCCGCTCGTGGTGCGCACGCGGACCCGGGCCGGGAACGGTGCGAGGCCGAGATCGCGGATCTCCACCACCGCACCCCCCTGCCCCTCCCGCACGCTCTGCACGGCGTGGTCGAGGGTCCACGTCTCGTAGTAGAAGGACGTCCAGAACCAGTCGAGGTCCTCGCCGGCGAAGCGCTCGAAGGTGTTGAAGAAGTCCCAGGGCGTGGGGTGTTTGTACGCCCACTCGTCCAGGAACGTGCGGTACGCCTCCTCCCACCGCGCGCGATCCATGACGAGCTCGCGGAGCGCCACCATGAGCGTCGCGGGCTTCATGTACGAGGCCACCCCGTAGCCCGGTCCGGGCTCGTAGTAGTCGGCGTGCCGCATCATGCTCTGCTCGACGCCGGCCGCCGCGGCCTGGAGGTAGATGCGCGCCTCCACCCGGTGATGGTCGACTCCGGGCCAGATCTCCATGCGGCTCTGATCCTCGAGGAACGTCGTGATCCCCTCGTCCATCCACGCCCAGCGCTTCTCGTTCGTGCTCACGACCATCGGCACCCACATGTGCGCGATCTCGTGCGAGGTCACGTTGAAGAGCTCCTGCTCGCCGAGTCCCTGGTACGAGCCGATCACGGTGAGCATGGGGAACTCCATGCCCCCGTCGATGATGTCCGCCCCCTCCACGGACGTCATGTGCGGCCAGGGATAGGAGCGGCCGGTGTAGCGGGCGTGGAACTCGAGCGACTGCTTCGCGTGCCGCCACTGGCTCGCCCACAGCGGCGCGCGATCCTCCCGCCAGAACGAGTGGACGAGCACCCGGTCCTCCTGTCCGTCCCCGTCGCGGTCGGGCACCACGGCCGAGGTCGCGTCCCAGCGCTGCACGTTCGACGCCGTCCACGCGAAGTCCCGCACGCTGTCCGCCACGAACCGGTACTCGAGCCAGCCGTCCGGCGCCTCGGCGGTCACGGCACCGGCGTCCCGCTCGCCCTGCCCGGCGATCGTGACCAGGGTGTCGGCCGTGGCGGCCGCCTCGAGGCGCTGGCGGGTGAGCGGCGAGAAGACCTCCTCGGGGTTCTCGAGCCGCCCGGTCGCCATGACGGTCCAGCCGGCGGGAACGCGGAGCGTCGCCCGGTAGTTGCCGAATCCGTCGTAGAACTCGCCGTTCCCGAGATAGGGCTGCGCGTCCCAGCCGCGCAGGTTGTCGAACACGGCCATCTTCGGGAACCAGTAGGCGACCATGTAGACCTCGTGCTCGGAGTAGCCCATCCGTCCCGAGCCGCTCTGCGGCAGCGTCACGGCCCACGCGAGGTCGAGCGTGAGCGTGTCCCCCTGCTCCAGCGGCTCCGGGAGGCGGACCTCCATGAGCGTCCCCTCGACCCGCCACGCCGGCCCCTGTCCGAGCGGTCCCTCCGAGAGCGTGTCCCCCTGCGCCACCACCCGCGTGAGCTCCACGCCGCCGGTGACCTCCTCCACGCTCGAGCGCGGCGCGCCCTCCGCGTGCAGGTTCTGGTGGAGATGCAGCCACACGCTCCCGAGACGCGCCGGCGCGTTGTTGGCGTAGCGGATCACCACCGATCCCTCGAGGCGGGCCGTCTCGGGGTCGAGGCGCGCGTCGAGATCGTACGTGGTCCACTGCTGCCAGTACCCTGCGCCCGGGCTCCCGTCCGCGCTCCGCCAACCCCGCTCGAGCGCCTGCTGGAACGCACGGGGGGGCACCACGGCCGCGGGGATGGGCCGGACCGAGAGGGCCCCGGCCGCGGCCTCGCCCGCCTGCGGCGGAGGCGGCGCGACCGCCGGCTCCTGCGCGACGAGCCGGGCCGAGGTCAGGCCGGGAAGCGCGCCCGCCAGAGGCGTCCACCCGAGCGCCACCCCGAGCAGCGCGGCACGGACGAGCGCCCGCCCGCGCATCCGGCGGGGGGCCGGACCGGTCACCCGCCGCATCGCCCCCCCGAGCACCCGGAGCGCCCACGGCACGCCCGCGTCCGCCCCCTCCCTCCGCACCGACTCCGCCACGAGCGAGCTCATCTCGTCGACCTCACGGGTTCCGTTTGACGTAGAAGGCCACCCCCTCCCAATCGGTGGCCGCCGAGAACATGTCGAAGTAGCGATCGACCTGCTCCCGGCCCATGTACGGCGCGAGCTCCTCGCGCACCTCCGCGTCGAAGCGCGCCGCGTCCTGCTCGTCCCCCTCCTCCAGCGCCCTCCGCACCCGCGCCTCCAGCGCCGCGAGACGGTCGCCGAGCTCCACCCGCCGGCGCTCCACGTCCTCGTGGACCCCGAAGTGCGTCACCGCCACGCGCTCCGGACCGATCCGGCCGATCTCCTCGAGCGTCCGGGGCCAGGCGCGCAGGTCCACGGCGGGCGGGGGCGTCGGCGGGTGCGTCGGGCCTCCTGCCAGGACGATCCCCATCGAGTCCCCGGAAAACAAGGTGCCGTCCCGCTCGTCGAGCCAGGCGACGTGGTGGGCGATGTGTCCGGGCGAGGGAATGGGCCGGAGGTCCTTCCACGGCCCGCGCTCCCCGGGACGCCAGGCGCGCAGCCGGTCCCGCGGCACCGCGCGGACCTCGCCCCAGAGCCGATCGTGCGCCTCCCCGAAGGTCCGGCGCGTGCTCGCCACGAGGCGCGTGGGATCGGCCATGTGCGGCGCGCCGTCCTCGTGCACGAGCACGACGGCCCTCGGGAAGCGTTCGAGCAGGTGCCCGGTCGCGCCCGCGTGATCGAGGTGCACGTGCGTGAGCACGACGTGCCGGAGGTCGTCCGGCCCGATTCCCCGCGCCCGGAGCTCCTCCTCCAGCCGCTCCAGGCAGGTCGTCGGGCCCGGATCGACGATGGTCGGCTCCGCGTGCTCGATCAGGTAGCAGGCGATCGCCCCCTCGAGGTCGAGGTGGCGGAGGTCGATGCAGTCACCATACGCGAGGAGGGGCGCCCGCGGGCGCCCCTCCGTGGATCCGGCTCCGGCGGCGCCAGGCGCGCTCACCCGCGGTCGCCGATGGGCACGAAGTCCCG
>CAZOYA010000290.1:0-3359 GCA_964583815.1 uncultured Gemmatimonadaceae bacterium
CCGCCCGGCGGGCCGGCGCCGGCCTGCCCCCGGTCGAGCTCACCCCGAGCCCGTGGATCACGCAGAACGAGATCGACGCGGCGAACACCGTCGAGCTGACCTACCTGAACCCGCAGGGCCAGCCGCGCTTCGAATGGCCGGCCTCGTTCGCGCTCGCGCGGGCGTACGTGGACCAGCTCGAGCGCTCGGGCGGGCTCTCGCCCGAGCGGATCGCGGGCGTGCGCGCGGCGCTCACCGGCGCGGAGCGGGCGTCGGGCTCGGCCCGCCGCGGCGCGCTGGAGACGCTGGCGGACGACCTCGAGGGTGAGGCCGGCCGATCGAGCGACGGGCAGAAGGTCCGGATGCTCGCCGACGCGGTCCAGCGGCTGGCGGACGCGTAGCGACGAAGGCCGCCGCTCGGCGCGAAGAAGTGAACGGCCCCCGCGGGTGATGCGCCCGCGGGGGCCTCTTCTTCGGGCGTCAGGTCCGGATTCCGTCCGGAGCGGCGAGGACCGCGTCCGGGATCCCCCACGCGTCGACGAGCCCCACGGCGAGCGGCCGGAGCTCGTCGACCAGCGCGTTCACCTCCGCCCGGATCGCCCGGCTCTTCGGCGGCTCCACGTAGCCCGCCTCCAGGAACCAGGCACGGTCCCGCTCGAGGCGCGAGAGCGCGTGCAGGCACGCCACGCGGGCGAGGAGCGGGCGGGCCTCGTCCGGAGCCGCGCCCACCGCGTCGAGGAAGGACTCGAGCGCCACGCGCTCCGCGTGCGCCCGCGCGGCCTCGACGAGGTGATCCTGCGCGGCGTCGAACGCCGCGAAGGGCTCGACCCCGTCGTCCATGAGCGCCTTCAGCCGCCGCGCGGCCGACTCGACGAGCCGCTCCTCCCGGTAGCGGAACGCCGCGCGGTGCCAGTCCGGGTCCCGCAGGTGGTCGCGCTCCGTGCGGCGCGTGGCGATCGGGTTGCGCTCCCGCACCCGGGTGCCCGCGCGGTCCGCCACGTAGCGGACGATGTCCATGAAGTCGAGGTCGCCCATCTCCTCGTGGAACTCCGTAAGGAGGCTCCGCGCCACGAGCTGGAGGAGCACCGTGTTCACGCCCTCGAAGGTGGTGAACACGTCGACGTCGTCGCGGAGCTGGCCGAGGCGGTTGAGCGCATCGTATCCGCGCCCGCCCATCGCCTCGCGCGAGGCCTGCACCACGTCCACGGCGTGCCACGAGGCGATCGCCTTCAGGGCGGCGGCGTGCGTCTCGACCTCGCGGACCTCCTCCTCCGGGGGTTCGTCCCCCGCGCCCCGCCGCTCGAGCACGCGCGCGTAGCGCGCCACGAGATCGCGCGCGGCGAAGTGCAGCGCCCATGTCGTGGCGACGCGGGTGAGGAGGAGGCGCCGGTGCACGCGGTGGTCGAGGAGCGCCACCTCGGGGCCGTCGTCGGGGCCGAACTGGAGGCGCCGCTCCCCGTAGCGCACCGCGATCGTGAGCGCCATCTTGGCCGCGCTCACCGAGGCCGCCGCGATCGAGATGCGGCCCGCGACGAGCGTGCCGAGCATCGTGAAGAAGCGCCGGCCCTCGCTCCCGATCGGGCTCTCGTAGCGGCCCTCGGGCGTGACCGCCGCGAACCGGTCCAGCAGATGGTCCCTCGGCACCCGCACCCCGTCGAAGCGGATGCGGCCGTTGTCCACGCCGTTCAGCCCGACCTTCGGGCCCACGTCCTCGATGTGGACGCCCGGCAGCGTCCGCCCCGACTCGTCCCGGAGCGGCACCACGAGCGCGTGCACGCCGCGGTCGACGCCCCCGACCACGAGCCGCGCGAAGACCGTGGCCAGGCGGCCGTGGAGCGCCGCGTTCCCGATCCAGTCCTTGGACGCGGCCGGGTCGGGCGACTGCACGACGAACGCGTCGAGGCCCGGGTCCCAGGTGGCCGTAGTGCGGATGGCGCGCACGTTCGAGCCGTGGCCCACCTCGGTCATCGCGTAGCAGCCCGGGATCTCCAGCGTGCCGATTCCCCGGAGCCACCGCTCGTGGTGCTTCGCCGTGCCGAGCTGCAGCACGCTCCCGCCCCAGAGCCCGAACTGGACGCCGAACTTCACCAGCACCGAGAGGTCCCCGAAGGCGAGCGTCTCGAACACCGCGATCGCCTGCCCCGGCGCCCCCGCCCCGCCGTAGTCCGCCGGATAGCCGAGCCGCCCCAGCCCCTCGTGCGCGAGCCGCCGCACCGCCTCGAGCACCCGCTCCCGGTACGCCGCCCGATCGATCTCGACCGGGAAGCGGAAGGGCGGCGTCCCGAGCAGCGCGAGGACGCGGGCGCGGAGGTCGGCGTGCGGCTCCGCGAGCCAGGGGGCGAGGGAGGTGGGGACGGTCTCCGCGGGCATGGGGCTCGTCGAGGGAGGGGATGTGGCTCGTGCGTTTCGTGCTCCCCAAGTATCGCGCGGTCGCACCGCATCCGCACAAGGTCCAGGGAGCGCGGCCGGTCCACGACCGGAGCCCCGGCCCGCAACTCGCGTCATCGCATCGCCCGGGTGATGTTCCGAAGCATCCCGGCCCTGTCCCTCCCACCCCGAGCCCGCATGCCCCTCCCCCTCGAGGACTACGCCCTGATCGGTGACTGCGAGTCCGCGGCGCTCGTGGGGAAGGACGGCTCGGTCGACTGGCTCTGCTGGCCCCGCTTCGACTCGCCGGCCTGCTTCGCCGCGCTCCTCGGCGGGCCGGAGCACGGTCGATGGCGGATCGCGCCGCGCGCGCCGGACGTCACGGTCCGCCGCCGCTACCGCCCGGGCACGCTGATCCTCGAGACCACGTTCGAGTGCCCGGACGGCGCGGTCACCCTCATCGATTTCATGCACCCCCGCGGCGAGATCCCGGACATCGCCCGGATCGTGGTGGGGAGGCGGGGCCGCGTGCCGATGCGCACCGAGCTGATCCTGCGCTTCGGATACGGGCGGACCGTGCCGTGGGTGAGCCGTCTCGACGACGGCCGCCTGCGGGCGATCGCTGGACCGGACATGATCGTGGTGAAGTCGGACGTGGAGATGCACGGCGAGAAGCTGTCGACCGTCGGAGAGTTCAGCGTCGGCGCCGGCGAGTCGGTCAGCTTCGTGATGACGTGGGGGCCGTCGCACCTGCCGCCGCCCCCCTCGATCGAGGCGCGGAGCGACCTCGCCGGGACGGAGGCGTTCTGGCGCGACTGGAGCGGCCGCTCGACGTACACGGGCGAGTGGCGGGACGCGGTGGAGCGCTCGCTCGTCACGCTGAAGGCGCTCACCTACCGTCCCACCGGTGGCCTGGTCGCCTCGCCGACCAGCTCCCTGCCCGAGCATCTCGGCGGCGTGCGCAACTGGGACTACCGCTACTGCTGGCTGCGCGACGCGACCCTCACGCTCCT
>CAZOYA010000291.1:0-3357 GCA_964583815.1 uncultured Gemmatimonadaceae bacterium
CGGACCGGCCGGCGCGACCGCCGCGCTCCACGTCGCGGCCCGCGGACGCCGCGTGCTGCTCCTCGAGCGCGCGATCTATCCCCGGCCGAAGGCCTGTGGCGACCTGCTGATCCCCGACGCGCTGGCCGCGCTCCGCCGTGCGGGGCTGTACGAGCGGGTGGCGGCGGAGGCGTTCCGCCCCGGGGAGGCGCTCGTGTCGAGCCCGTCGCGCATCGAATGGACGATTCCGGGCGACTATCTCGTGCTGCCGCGGGAGCGCTTCGATGCCCTCCTCGCGGAGGAAGCGGCCCGGCGCGGCGCGGTGGTGGCGCACGGACAGGTGCAGGCCGTGGAGGTGGAGGACGGCTCGGGTGCGGCCATCCTGCGCGTGCGGGGCCGGACCGAGCCCGTGCGCGCCACGCACGCGATCCTCGCCGCGGGAGCGGACGTGTCGCTGCTGGAGCCGCTCGGGATGCTCGAACGGGCCGCCCCGACGGCCGTGGCGCTCCGCGCCTACGTCCGACCCCGGGACGGCCGGGGCGACCCCCTCCGATCCCTCCTCATCTCCTTCGATCGCGAGATCGTGCCGGGCTACGCCTGGGCGTTTCCGGTGCCGGGCGGGGCGTACAACGTCGGGGTCGGCGTGCTCCACGACGCCGAGCGACCGGCGCGCCACGACCTGCGCGCGCTGTTCGACACGTTCTGTCGCGAGCTCCCCCGGCTCCGTGGCGTCGTGGACGGCGCGGACGGCGCGCCCGAGCTTCGCGGCGCGCGCCTACGTTGCGGCCTCGACGGAGCGCGCCCGCGCGGGCCCGGGAACGTGCTCGCGGTCGGGGAGCAGATCGGGACGACCTACCCCTTCACCGGGGAGGGCATCGGGAAGGCCATGGAGACGGGGGAGCGGGCCGCGGCCGCCGTCGTCCGCGCGCTCGAGCGCGACGACCCGGGAGAGCTCGACCGGTACGCGGAGGAGGTGGAGGAGCACCTGAGGCCGCGCTACGCCGGTTACCTCGCCGCGCAGCGATGGCTCTCGCGCCCCTGGCTGAACGACCTGGTGGCCCGCCGCGCGCGGCGCAACCGCTTCCTCCGGGACGCCGCCCGCGACATGGTCGCGGAAACGGCGGACCCGCGGGTGGTCTTCTCGTGGAGGGGGCTCCTGCGCTCGCTGGTCGGCCAGGCAGGCTAGACCGGGCCGGGCGCGCGCGCGATCGGGCGCGGCACCTCCGCGAGCTCGTTGTTCCGCATCGCGGCGCGGCGCATCCGGCCGGTCAGGCCGGCCACGGCGGGGGTCACTTCGAGGACCCCGCCCCGTACGGGCGCCTGGCCCAGGCCGTCCGCGGGCCGGGGGAGGAAGCGCTCCACCGCCGCGAGCGTCTCGCCCACGAGTCCGGGCGCGAGGCCGTGCGCGATCTCCGCGAGCCGGGCCTGCCACGAGAGGGTGACGGCCGCCTCGCCCCGCTCGATCGCCCGCACGATCCGGCGGGCGGCCCGCTCGGCGCGCATCGACATCAGCGGCGAGGAGCTGGCCACCGAGAACCACGAGTACTCCGCGTCGGGCTCGCCCCGGAAGGCTGCCTGGACGGGGGAGCCGGTGCGCATGAGCCCCGGCACGACGGTCGTCACGACGATGCCGTCGCGACGGAGCTCGGCGTGGAGCCCCTCGGAGAGACCCGCCGCCGCGAACTTCGCGACACCGTAGGGGAGGAGATGGGGCACGGAGAGCCGCGCGCCGATCGAGGTCACGTTCGCGATGCGCCCTTCCCCCCGCTCGCGCATGGCGGGCACGGCCTCGAGCACGGTGTTGAGCATCCCGCCGTAGTTCACGTCCATGACGCGGCGGAAGTCCTCGGCGACCATCGTGGAGAAGGGACCCACCTCGATGATGCCGGCATTGTTCACGAGGATCTCGGGCGGGTCCCAGCGATCCCGGATCCGGGCGAAGAGGCGCCGGACGCTGGCGGGATCGGCCACGTCGGCGACGACGGGGAGGACGTCGAGCCCCTCCCGGCGGAGGATCGCGCGCGCCCGCTCGAGCTCGTCGCGGTCCCGGGCGCATATGGCCACGCGCGCGCCGCGGAGCGCGAGCTCGCGTGCGACGAGAAGCCCGAGCCCGCGCGATCCGCCGGTGACGAGGGCGACGCGGCCGCGGAGGTCGAAGCGCGGGCGGAGGGCGCGCCGGAGCGCCAGGACGGCGCCGAAACCCGCGACGCCGGCGAGGAGGGGACGGCGGTTCCCGCCGGTCCGACGCGCGGACCGATCGTGGGACCGTCCGAACCGCGCCAGGGGGCTGCGCCGCATGGGACCTCCCGGACCGAGCCGGAGGGGCGTCGGAGAAAGCGGTTCAGAGGGACCCGGGCGCAGGGCGCCCGGGCCCCTCCCGCTCGCCCGCCCGGAACCAGCCGGGCGGGTCACGGATCAGGGAAGCGTCAGAGCCGGTCGCGGATCTCCTGGACCAGCTCCCGACGGTTCATGGTCTCGTAGTCGCCGATGCGCAGGGCCTTCGCCACGGCGTTCAGCTCCTCGGTCGACGCGTCGTCCAGCGCCGCTCCCGCGTAGCTCAGACGGCCGGTGGTCTCGTCGTCCACGCAGCCGGTCGGGACGAAGAAGCGCGGCGGACCCTGGTCGAACATCACGCGTCCGCCGGCCGACCAGCGTCTTCGACGCGCGCTCCGGGGCTTGTCCTTCGGCTGCTGTCCACGAGGCATGTTGCGCTCCCCCCGACGGGGTCGGATCTGTCGTCCCTGCGGTGCGGCGGCTCCTCGGAGCGGGCCGCGCGGTCGACCCCGAGGAGGTGCAAGCGATGTGCCATCGAGGGTCCACGAGGGGTTCATCCAGGGACCCATGGAGGTCTACGGGAGGGTCTACAGGCGGGTCCACGGGAGGGTCCGGCAGGACGGGTCGGGTCGCTCGCCCGACGCCCCCGAGGGGTGCGCCCGGACCCGGTCGATCGTGGCGTCCGGAGCCCATCTCCGAGGCCCGGGGGGCGCCCTTTACGCTCCACCGTGCAGGGATTACCTTCCAAAGCTCGTTCATAAGGCCGCCCCCCGGTTTCCGGGAGGCGGTTCGTTTTCCCGGCGGAAGGCGCGGGAGCACGGTCGATGGACGGGTGCCCCGGCGGCGAACGTTTCGGGTGCACGAATCGGTGGGGTACCGAAGCGGTCAAACGGGGCAGACTGTAAATCTGCTGGCATTGCCTTCGGAGGTTCGAATCCTCCCCCCACCACTGGCATGCGAGTGGGCAGGAGACGGCGCTCCGGCCGCGGCTCCGCGCCGCGGACGGCTTCGGGCCGTCGAGATGGTCGCCGCGGGAGTAGCTCAGTTGGCTAGAGCATCAGCCTTCCAAGCTGAGGGTCGCGGGTTCGAGTCCCGTCTCCCGCT
>CAZOYA010000292.1:0-3324 GCA_964583815.1 uncultured Gemmatimonadaceae bacterium
CACCACGAGCCGCAGCGGCGCGCCGTTCTGGTTCGGGAGGTCCATCCCGTACACGCCCGTGGCGAGGAGCGTGAGCGGGTGCATCGCCTCGTCCATCCGGAGCCCCTCGATGTAGGGCCACTGCAGGATCGGCTGGCGCTGACCCGGCATCTCGGAGGGGCGATGGACGGTCAGGAACTCCACGAACTTCGCGTCGCCCGTGGGCTCGACCCGCCGGATGAGGTCGGCCAGGGGGAAGCCGTACCACGGGATGACCATGGACCAGGCCTCCACGCAGCGCATCCGGTAGACCCGGTCCTCCATCTTGTGCGGCGCGAGGAAGTCCTCGAGCTGGTAGTCGCCGGGCTTCGCCACGTGGCCCTCGACGCTCACCGTCCACGGACGCGGGCGGAAGTCGCCCGAGTTCCGATGCGGATCCTCCTTCCGGGTCCCGAACTCGTAGAAGTTGTTGTAGGTCGTGACCGCCTCGTAGTCGTTCAGCGGCTCGTCGAGCTCGGAGCGCATGTTGCGGAACCGGGCCGGGACCTCCTGGCGGGGAGCCTCGTCCGCGGCGAGCGCGTCGGCCCCGAGGGCCAGACCCGCGCCCGCGATGCCCGCCGCGCGCAGGAACGCGCGCCGGTTGACGTACACGCCCTCGGGCGTGATCTCGGACGATGGGATCTTGGGCGGACGACGAATGATCATGACGTCTCCTCCGCGGGCGGACGACCGTCGGTTCGGGGATCGGCAAGCGGCGCGCGGGAGGCCGCGGCCACTCGAAGGAATCTAGCACCCCCGCGCCCCGGCGTGGGTTCCGGTGCGCGGATCGGCCGCTCGTGGCGCTCCCTCCGCGGCCACGGTGGGTGTCCGCCCTGCGCCCACCCATGAAAGCTCTTGGTGGCCCGCGGCGCACGCGCCTACCTTGGTGGCTGCTCCCCCGGGGTCCGGCTCCGACCCGTCCGCTCCGTCCTTCCGTTTCGTGGGGCCCTCCCGAACCTCCGTCGTGCCGTGCGTCTGATGCTCCGCTGGACGGTCCCCGGCGGCGTGGCGGTCGCGGCCGCGCTCGCGCTGCTCCTCCTGGATGCGGAGGGGGCCGGCGAAGTGGCCGCGCGTGTCTCCGCGACCTCCTACGCCATGCTCGTGTACGGGCTCGCGCTCGCGCTCGCGGTGGTCTTCCACCGGAGCCGCGTGTTCGCGGCGCTCCTGCCGATCGCGCTTCTGGACGCGGCGCACCGCGCGGCCGCGGCGGGCGGGGAGGGCGCGCTCGCCGGCCTGCTGTCGGCGGCGGCCGGGGACGAGGGGCTCCTCTCCGCGCTGGCCCCCGGGATGGTGGCGTTCCTCGGGATCGCGGCGGTGGCCCGGGACCGCCGCGCCACCTCGCTCCGCGGGGCGCTGCAGGCCGCGGGCGCGGTCGCGTGCGTCGTGCTCCTGGTGCTCGCCGCGGGGCGGGGGCCCGCGGGCATGGGCGGCGCCCCGACGGGCACGCTGGCCTCGGGCGCGGAGGGACCGGGCGCGCTCGCCCTGATCGTCGGCGGGTTCTCGTCGGCGCTCGCCGCGCTCGGGGCCCCGGTCGCGATGCCGCCCCTGCCGGTGGCGCTCGCCCTCGCGGGGCTGCTGCTGTCGGGCCTCGCCGCCTGGAGGCGGGGCGGCCCCGCGGAGCGCGCGATCCCCTGGGCGCAGGCGGCGATCCTGATCGCGGCGTGGCCGGGATGGACCCCCGCCGAGGGGTCGGTGCTCGTCATGGCCTCGTCGCTCGCCCTCGGGCTCGGGGTGATCGAGACGTCCTACGCCATGGCGTACCGGGACGAGCTCACCGACCTGCCCGGCCGGCGCTCGCTCGTGCGGGACCTGGAGGGGCTCGGCGGGACGTACGCGCTCGCGATGGTCGACGTGGATCATTTCAAGCGTTTCAACGACCGGCACGGCCACGAGATCGGAGACCAGGTGCTCCGGCTCGTGGCCAGCCGCCTCGCGCGGGCTCCGGGTGGGGCGCGCGCCTATCGGTACGGAGGCGAGGAGTTCACGCTCCTGTTCCGGGGCCGGAGCGCGGCGGAGGCCCAGCCCCACCTCGAGGCGGTGCGGGCCGCGGTGGCGGAGGCGGGCTTCACCCTCCGGAGCTGGAACCGCCCGCGCCGGAAGCCGTCGAGCGCTTCCGGGGCGCGCCGGGGCGGAAAGAACGGCGGCGGGACGGGCCGCGCGACCGCGCGCCCGCAGCAGACGAAGCGCCTCTCCGTGACGGTGAGCATCGGCGTGGCGGACTCGAGCGCCGGCTCGTCGCCGGAGGAGGTCCTGGAGCGGGCCGACGAGGCCCTGTACCGGGCCAAGCGCGCCGGCCGGAACCGGGTCTCCGGCTGACCCGGGGCGGCCTCCGGACGCCTTGGTCGGGTGTAGGGGCGAAGCTACCTTGACGCGAGCAGGCCCGACGCCTCCGGACGGCCGCCGATCCCGCAGCTCCACCCTTCCCGCATGATCCGTCTCACCTTCCTCGGCACCGCCGCGGCCCGTCCCACGGTGCGTCGCAACGTGAGCGGGCTCGCCGTGCAGCGGGAGGGCGATCTCTTCCTCTTCGACTGCGGCGAGGGCACGCAGCGGCAGATGATGCGCTACGGGACCGGCTTCGACGTCCGGGCCGTGTTCGTCACCCACCTGCACGCGGATCATTTCCTCGGGATCATCGGCCTCCTCCGCACGATGCAGCTCCAGGGCCGCACGGACCCCATCCGGATCTTCGGCCCTCCGGGGTCGGAGCGCCTGCTCCGTCACGCGGTCGCGCTCGGCAGCGACCGGATCGGCTTCCCGGTGGAGATCGCCGAGCGCTCGGAGGGGGAGGCGTACCGGGGCGATGGCTTCTCCGTGCACGCGTTCGACGTGGAGCACGGCACGCGGGCCCTCGGGTGGGCGCTCGTCGAGGACGACCGCCTCGGTCGCTTCGACGTGGAGCGGGCCCGCGCGCTGGGCGTCCCGGAGGGTCCGCTCTTCGGCCGGCTGCATCGGGGAGAGGACGTGGTCGTGGACGGGCGGACGATCCGCGCCGCGGATCTCGTGGGCACCCCGCGCCCGGGCCGGACGGTCGTCTACACGGGGGATACGCGGCCCTGCGACGCCGTGCGGCGGGCCGCGACGGGCGCGGACGTGCTCGTGCACGAGGCGACGTTCGCCGACGACGAGCGGGACCGGGCGCGCCAGACCTTCCACAGCACCGCCGCGGAGGCGGCCCGGGTCGCGCGGGACGCGGGCGCGCTCCGGCTCTTCCTGACGCACGTGTCGGCCCGGTACGCCGACGATCCGCGGATCCTCGAGGAGGAGGCGCGCGCGATCTGTCCCGATGCCCGGGTGGCGCGCGAC
>CAZOYA010000293.1:0-3300 GCA_964583815.1 uncultured Gemmatimonadaceae bacterium
CGGCTTCAAGATCTCGGCCGTGCCGTTCCACATGTGGACGCCGGACGTGTACGAGGGGGCGCCGCTCCCGGTGACGGCGTTCATGTCGGCGGGCGTGAAGGCCGCCGCGTTCGTGGCGTTCATGCGCGTGTTCACGGTCGCGTTCGAGGATCTGCACGGGTCCTGGTCGGGGATCCTCTGGGTCCTCGCCGCCGCGACGATGATCTCGGCGAACCTGATCGCGCTCGTGCAGTCCAACGTGAAGCGCATGCTCGCCTACTCGAGCGTCGCGCACGCCGGCTACCTGCTCGTCGCGGTCACGGCCGCGAACGAGAGCGGCGCCGCCGGGCTCCTCTTCTACCTCCTCGTCTACACGCTCATGAACATCGGCGCCTTCGCCGTCGTCATCGGCGTGGCGCACCACGGGGAGGACCGGCTCAACGTCGAGGACTACGCCGGCTTCGGCTGGGCGCAGCCCGTGCTCGGCGTCTTCCTGACGATCTTCCTGCTGTCGCTCGCCGGCTTCCCCGGGACGGGCGGGTTCATGGGGAAGCTGTACCTGCTCCAGGCCGCCGCGGACGCGGAGCTCTGGTCGCTGGCCGTCATCCTGGTGCTCACCACGATCGCCTCGTACTGGTATTACCTGCGCGTGGCATGGTTCATGTGGATGCGGCCTTCCGTCTCGGACGCGGAGCACGCGCGCGTGGAGACGCCGATCCCCATGCAGCTCGCGCTCGTGGTGTGCGTCGGGCTGATCCTCTACACCGGCATCTTCCCCGGGCAGGCGCTGGAGTTCGCGCGGGGCAGCATCCAGGGGCTGGGGCTGCCGGGGCTCGACGTGGTGGGCCTCGGACGCTGAGGCCCTCCACATCCATCCCCTCACCGACCGCATGCACATCCAGCCCCACATCTTTCGGCAGTACGACATCCGGGGGATCGTCGGCCAGGACCTCGACGCCGGGGTCACCGAGGCCGTCGGACGCGCCTTCGCCTCCCACGTCCGCGAGCAGGTCGCGGTGGGTGCGCCGACCGTGGCGGTCGGGTACGACAACCGGCACTCCTCTCCGGAGCTCGCCGAGGGCCTCGTGCGCGGGCTCCGCGCGTCCGGCGCGGACGTCGTGGACGTGGGCACGGTCCCCACGCCGGTGCTCTACTGGTCGGAGGTGATGCTCGAGGCGGACGCCGCGATCCAGATCACCGGGTCGCACAACCCGCCCGAGTGGAACGGGATCAAGATGACCGTGGGTCGGGCGGCCCTGTACGGCGACGCGATCACGGGGCTCCGGGACCGCATCGGGAAGGGGGACCTCGCCGAGGGCGCCGGCGGCTACCGCCGGGAGGACGCGCTCGACCGCTACGTCGCCGACGTGGCGGGGCGCTTCCGCCTCGCGCGGCCGATCCGCGTCGCGGTCGACTGCGGCAACGGCACGGGCTCGGTGGTGGCCGAGCGCCTCCTGCGCACGCTGGGCGCCGAGGTCACGCCGCTCTTCTGCGACTCCGACCCCACCTTCCCGAACCACCACCCGGATCCGACCGTCGACGAGAACCTCGTGGACCTGATCCGCACGGTCCGCGAGGGCGGCCACGATCTCGGGATCGCGTTCGACGGGGACGCGGACCGCATCGGCGTGGTGGACGAGCACGGCGCGATCGTGCGAGGCGACATGATCCTGCTGCTCCTCGGGCTCGACCTGCTCGAGCGCCTGGGACCGGGCCAGAAGCTCGTCTTCGACGTGAAGTGCAGCCAGGTGCTGCCCGAGGTGTACGCGGCCGCCGGCGGCGAGCCGATCATGTGGAAGACCGGCCATTCGCTCATCAAGCGCAAGATGAAGGAGACGGGCGCGCTGCTCGCGGGCGAGCTCTCGGGCCACATCATGGTGGCGCACGAGTACCTCGGCTTCGACGACGCGCTCTACGATGCCTGCCGGCTCATCGACCTCCTCGCGCGCTCCGACCGCTCGCTGGCGGCGATGACCGCCGACTTCCCGGACTACGTGTCCACCCCGGAGATCCGCATCGAGGTCACCGAGGAGGCGAAGTGGCGGATCGTCGAGGAGGCGGTGGAGCACTTCCGGCGCCATCACGACGTGATCGACGTCGACGGCGTGCGGGTCCTCTTCGGCGACGGATGGGCCCTGCTGCGGACCTCGAACACGCAGCCCGTGATCGTGGCGCGCTTCGAGGCCCGGACGCCCGAGCGTCTCGACGAGATCCGGGAGGAGGTGGGCGGCTGGCTGGCGACGCGGGGCGTGGCGTTGCCGTCCTGACGTGGGCGCGCTCGGGCGGTTCCTCGGCACGCTGAGGGGAGGGCGGCTCGTCGCCGCCCTCGTCGTCCTGGCGCTGGTCCTGCTGGTGGTGGCGCGCATGGCGGGCGCCGCCTGGGTCGAGATCCTGTGGCAGCGCGAAGCCGGCTACCCCGGCGTCTTCTGGCAGCGCGTGCGCTGGGTGTGGGGCACCAGGCTCGCGGGCGCCGTCGTGGTGGCGAGCCTCGTGTACCTGAACCTCCGGATCGCCTCGCGGACGCTCGGCGGCGTCCACCACCGGCGCCGGTTAGGCACCAACGAGATCTCGGTGCAGCTCCCCCGCAGCGACGTGAGCGCCGGGCACTTGCGGGCGGACGGTTAATGACGGCGCACCGGGTGGACGGGCCGATTACGCTCGTCATCGGCTTTTCGCCAGGCAGCGCCTCCGATTTCATCGCGAAGCTGATCGTACCGCCGCTCGCCCGTCACCTCGGCTGCGAAGTGACGATCGAGCGGCGCGCCGGGGAAAACGGCGCGATCGGCGCGCGTTTCGTCGCATCGAGCGCGCCCGACGGCCGGACACTCTACGTGGCCACGCTCGGCACTCACGCGCTCGCCCCGCACGTCGGCAAAGGCCCCGGCTACGATCCCGTGGCGGATTTCCGCGCGGTCTGCCTGCTCACGCAATCCCCGCTCGTTCTTGCCTGTCATCCTTCGCTTCGCGCGCGATTGGTCGCGGACCTCATTGCCATCGGGCGCACGGCGGCGCCGGCGCTCACCTTTGCTTCATCCGCGATCGGCGGCGCGCCACACCTTGCGGGCGAACTCTTCCAGGCGATGGCGGGCATAAGCCTGAGGCACATGCCATACAAACGCACCGAGCAGCTCTACGAGGATCTCCAAAGCGGGCGCGTCGCGTTGAGCTTCAACAACATCATGTCGATGGCGCCGCGGCTCGCGAGCGGCGCGCTGACCGGCATCGCCGCAACCGGCCCGAGGCGCAGCCCCCTCCTGCCCGAGCTGCCGACGATCGCCGAATCGGGGCTGCCCGGATTCGAAGTAACCAACTGGCTCGGCA
>CAZOYA010000294.1:0-3288 GCA_964583815.1 uncultured Gemmatimonadaceae bacterium
TGCCGGGCGACGGGGCCCCGCCCGCGCGCGCGGCCGCGCCGCCGGGGAGCGCCGGCGGAGGGGGCCGGGGGGCGGCGCCCGCCGGCCGTCGCGCGCCGCCCCCCGACCGCGCGGTCAGCGCGTGGCCCCGATCGCCCGGGCCGCTCCCCTCCCGAACGGGGTCGGCCTCCGCGATGCGACCCCCTCGAAGAGCGCCGCGAGGGCCGCCGCGTTCGCCTGGCGGTCGAACGTGCGGCGCGCCTTCTCCTCCCCGGCCACGCCCATCCGGCGGCGGAGCGCCGGGTCCCGGGCGAGCTCCTCGAGCGCTTCCGCGAGGGCGGGACCGTCCGCCGGCGGCACGAGGATCCCCGTCACGCCCGTCTCCACCAGCTCCGGGATGCCGGTGAGCTGCGTCGACACCACCGGCAGCCCCGCCGCCATCGCCTCGATGAGCACGTTCGGCATCCCCTCGCGCTTTCCTTCCCGGGTCGGGGAGCTCGCCAGGACCTTCACGTCCGCGCTCCGAAGCATCTCCGCCACGGCGGCGCGATCGAGCATCCCGTGCAGGGTGAAGCGGTCCCGGAGCCCCGCGTCCGCGATCTGCCGCTCGACCTCGCCGCGGAGCGGGCCGCCCCCGATCAGGTCGACCACGAAGTCGACCCCCCGCTCGCGCAGCCGCGCGCAGGCGTCCACCACGTAGCGGTGCCCCTTCACCTCCTCGAAGGAGGCGACGCAGATGATCCGGAGCGGACCCGGCGCGCGCGAAGCGCCGCCGTTCGGCCGGAAAACGTCCAGGTCCACCCCGTAAGGGATGACGTGGATCCTGTCGCGCGCCGGCTCCCCGCATTCCCGGACCATGACCTCCCTGTTGAAGTTCGAGCACGTGACCGCGAACGCGGCCGCCTCGACCTTCCGGTCCAGCATGCGACGGTCGACGTGGAGATCCGAGCCGTGCGCGGTGAAGCTGAACGGGATCCCCGTGAGCCGGTGGATGATCAGCGCGGCCACGGTCGGGTGCGTCGCGAAGTGGGCGTGGACGTGCGTCACCCCCTCGCGCTCCATCTCGTAGGCGAAGCGGACGGCCTTGGGGAAGATCCCGATCGCCCCGACCAGGAAATTGATGCTGCCGAACGTCCCCCGGAGCACCTCACCCAGCACGCGCACCCACGTCATCGGCTTCCGGCGGAGATAGTGCGCGTTGGCCTTCAGGATCTTCCACGACACGAACGGATGGAAGTGCGCGCGCTCGACGACGGCCTCGGCTTCGGGGTGGACGACCGACTGGTGCTCGCGCAGGAGCGGGTAGATCTCGGTCGAGAGCCCGAGGCGCTCGAGCCCGAGGATCTCATACAGGATGAACGTCTCGGTGATCTTGGGGAACCGCGACATGATGAAGGCGATTTTCGGACCGTCTGCTGGGCGCATGTCTGAAGCTCCCGATCACCTGGTTGAGGGTTTCCTCGAGCGAGATCCTCGGCTCCCATCCGATCGCCGCCCTGATCTTCGAGATGTCGGGCATCCGCCACATCATGTCCTCGAAGCCCTGCTCGTACGCCTCCTCGTAGGGGACGAACACGATCCGTCCGTCGCCGTTGGCGCCGGTCCCTCCCTCCCGGTGGACGAGCTCCAGCACCTTGCGGGCGAGCTCGTGGATGGTCACCTCGGCCGTGGTGCCGACGTTGAAGATCTCCCCGACGGCGTCCGGTGATTCCGACAGCGCGACGATCGCGCGGACGGTGTCGGCGACGTTGCAGAAGCAGCGCGACTGGGTGCCGTCCCCGTAGACCGTGAGGGGCTCCCCCTTCAGCGCCTGCTCGACGAAACGGGGCACGACCATGCCGTATTGCCCCGTCTGCCGGGGCCCCACCGTGTTGAACAGCCGAACGATCACGACGGGCAGGCCGTACTGGTTGTGGTAGGCGAGCCCCAGGAACTCGTCGACGGCCTTCGAGGTCGAGTAGCTCCAGCGCGCCTTCGTCGTCGGACCCAGCAGGCGGTCGTCCTCCTCCGAGAAGGGGATCTTCCCGTTCTTGCCGTAGAGCTCCGACGTGGAGGCGATGACGATCTTCCGCCGGTAGCGCCGCGCGATCCCCAGCACGGCGTGCGTGCCGACGACGTTCGTCTCGATCACGTCCGCGGGGCGCTGCACGATCAGCTTGACGCCCACGGCCGCCGCCATGTGGTAGATCACGTCGCACTCGCTCACGAGGCGGTCCATGACCACGGCGTTCGTGATCGTGTCGATCGCGAGGCTGAAGCGAGGGTGGTCGATCAGATGCTCGATGTTGTCCAGGCTCCCCGTGGACAGGTCGTCGATGACCGAGACGTGGTGCCCCGCATCCAGGAGCACCTCGGCCAGGTGCGAGCCGATGAACCCGGCCCCGCCCGTGATCAGGGCCCTCCGCGGACGGTTGGCGTTGGTGGGAGAGATCATGGGCCGCTCCGCTGAAGTGTGAGTCGGGCGCACCGCTCGGGGGTCCGCCGTCGGACGACTTCGTCCATCTCACCAGGGGGCGCCGCAAGGGCGGTGCCCGGCGCGGGATCCGCTTGCCGGCGCCGTTCTCACCCCTTCACCTGGCGCGGATCGGCGCTCCTGTACGCTCGATGCGACACGCGTCCGCGGCAGGTGTGCTGCCGTGCGCGACACCCGGCGGGGGCCGGAGGGCGGATCTCTCCCGTTCTCGCCGCGCCGACCTACCCGCCGGTGTCCGGAGGAGCGTCAGGTGTCAGGAGCGTGCGACGTCCCGCACGTAGATCTCCCCGCCCGCGGCCCGGAACTCCCGCGCCTTGTCCGCCATCCCCGCCTCGCGCGCCGCGTCCCGGAGGTCCTGCGAGATCCGCATCGAGCAGAACTTCGGTCCGCACATCGAGCAGAAGTGCGCCACCTTCGCGCCCTCGGCCGGCAGGGTCTCGTCGTGGTAGGCCTCGGCCGTGATGGGGTCCAGCGAGAGGTTGAACTGGTCGCGCCAGCGGAACTCGAAGCGCGCCTTGCTGATCGCGTCGTCCCATTCCTGGGCGCCCGGGTGCCCCTTCGCGAGATCCGCCGCGTGCGCGGCGATCCGGTACGCGATCACGCCCTGCTTCACGTCGTCCCGGTTCGGCAGGCCGAGGTGCTCCTTCGGCGTGACGTAGCAGAGCATGGCGGTGCCGTACCAGCCGATCTGCGCCGCGCCGATCGCGCTCGTGATGTGGTCGTAGCCGGGCGCGATGTCGGTGGTGAGCGGGCCGAGCGTGTAGAACGGCGCCTCGTGGCAGTGTTTGAGCTGCTCGTCCATGTTGGCCTTGATCTTGTGCATCGGCACGTGGCCG
>CAZOYA010000295.1:0-3272 GCA_964583815.1 uncultured Gemmatimonadaceae bacterium
GCCGTGGGACCCCACGCCCGAGTGGCACGGCGAGCGCCTCGACACGGGCTTCGCCCTCCTGGTCCTGCGACCGACATGATCCCGGCGGGCGGTTCGTTCTGTACTTCGTCGCGAGAGCCGCTCACGGCGAGCGGCGGGACCTTCGAAGGACGAGGATTTCATGGAACGCGCCCGCACCTGTCGCGCCCGCACCTACCGCATCGCCCGCGCATACCGCATCCTGCACCTCCTCGCCGGAGTGCTCCCGTCCCTTGTCCTGCTCGCCTGTGATTCCTCGACCGAGCCCGATCCGCCCGTCCGGTACCGGGTCGAGGTGAGCGGGGAGGCGTTCGTGGTCGAGGCGGTGACCGAGGAGCAGGTGGCAGCCCTGGAGGCGCGGCTCGCATCCGGTGAGGAGGGCGTGCTCTCGGGCGAGCTCGCCGCCGGCGATGGCGGCTACAATGCGCCCTGGAGCTGGCATCTCGTGCCGGGGACGCTGGAGGCGGTGGACCTGGCGATCGAGGTTTGCGACGGCCGTCCGAGCATGGTCGAGGAGGATCTCGACTACTGGCTCGGGACGGTCGAGCGCTTCTGTCCCTGGGGAGCGGCGGTGATCGAGCGGATTTCCTGAGGAGGGCGGAGCAGACGGGCGGCGCATACGCTGCGGCCACCCTCGCGCGCGGCGCTCCCGCGCATCCGCCCCCACGACTCAGCCTCCCTCGGCCACCCGCGCCGCGAACCCCACCACCGTCCCGCACGGTGCCCGCACGAAGATCTCGTCCATTCCGTAGTCGGTCCGGCGACGCGGCACCACGACCTCCGCGCTCTCGAGGCTCGGGAGGAGCTCGTCGATCCCGTCCACCTCGATGAAGAGCAGCGCGCGACCCGCTGAGAGCGTCCGGCCGAGATCGGCGGGCGCGCCGGAGGCCCCGAGGTCGGCCTCGATGCTCGCGCGGGTCTGGAGCATCACCTCGATGTCGCCCTTCTGCAGGATGGCGAAGCCGAGGGTGTCCCCGTGGGGGACCGTCAGGGGGGCGTCGAACCCGAGCGCCTCCGTCCAGAAGGGCAGCACCGGCTCGATGGCGTCGACGACCAGGATGGGGGTGAGCTTCCGCATGGGGAGATCCTCGTGGTGATGGGTGGACGAAGGAGGGGCGGCGGATGCTCACCCCCAGCTCTTGATGTCCGGCGCGTCCCGGCGCAGCGCCGTCAGGTAGCGGAAGGGATCGTCGGAGCCGCCGGAGACACCGGCGCCGACGAGCGCGGGCTCCTCGGAGGTCGGGGGACCGGACGGCGAGACCGCCCGTGGACCGGCGGAGGCCGCCCCCGGACCGCGCGCCGGCGCCCGCCACGACTTCTCCTCGCTCTCCGCCATCTCCTTGCGGTCGGCCCAGTACTCCAGGGTCGGGGGAAGGGCCTCGTGGGGCACGGCCGTGGGGGGACGGGACGCGATCGTGGCCGGGCGCAGCGCCTCGATCCGGCGGGCGATGAGGTTCAGCGTGGCCCCGTCCTTCTGGAGCCGGCCCTCGACCGCCAGGAACGGCTCGAGGCGCACGGCGCTCCGGTACCGGGCGTAGACGTCCGGCTTCACGATGACGTTCACCGGTCCGTGCTCGTCCTCCATGAGCACGAAGACGTAGCCCTTCGCGGTGCCGGGACGCTGGCGGGTCGTGACGAGCCCGGCCACCCGCACCGTGCTTCCCTGGCGGAGGTCGGGGAGGCGCGCCGAGGAGATCGTCCCCTCCGGGAGCGCCTCCTTCAGGAGCGAGAGCGGATGCCGCTCGGTCGAGAAGCGGAGCATCCGGTATTCGGCGACGAGACGGTCCCGCTCGTCGAGATCGGGGAAGGTCCGCGCCGCGTACGGGTCGTCGAGGGCGAGCTCCGTCTGCGCGTGATCGTCCCGGCCGCCGGTCCGCTCGTCTTCCCCTTCCGGCCCGAGCCAGAGCCCCGCCTGCCAGAGCAGCTCCCGTCTCGTGAGCCCCATCCCCTCGAAGCCGCCGACCCAGATCAGGTTCTCGATCGCCGGCCGCTTCAGCGCCGCGGGCGTCCGCCGCAGGAAATCCACGAGCGAGCGGAAGGGACCGCGGAGCTCCCGCTCGAGCACGACCCGTGCGGCGATCTCCTCGCCCCATCCGCGCACGAAGCCGAGGCCGATGCGCAGCGCACCCGCGCCCTCGCCCGCTCCCTCGCCGCACGTCTCCGCCGTGCACACCACCCCGCTCCGGTTCACGTCCGGGGGCAGGGTCCGGATGCCGTTCCGGCGCGCGTCCCGCGCGAGCGCGTCGAGCGAATAGAAGCCCATCGGCTGGTTGTTGAAGAGCGCGACGTAGAACTCGAGCGGGTGGTAGTGCCGCAGCCACGCCGACTGGTAGGCGAGGAGCCCGAACGCCGCCGCGTGCGACTTCGGGAAGCCGAACTCGGAGAAGGCGGTGACCTGCGCGAAGATCTCCCGCGCGGTGGTCTCGTCCACGTCGTTGCGCGCGGCGCCCGCGCGGAACTCCTCCCAGTGCGCGAGGAGCGCCTCGCGCGAGCGCTTGCGGCTCATCGCCCGGCGGAGCGATTCCGCCTGCCCGTCGGTGAAGCCCGCGAGCGCCCGGCACACCTCGAGCACCTGGTCCTGGTAGATGATCACCCCGAGCGTCTCGTCGAGCGCCCGGGCGAGACGGGGGTGCGGATAGGGGATCTCGTAGTCCGGATTCTCCCGCAGCATCTCCCGCCGCCGCACGTACGGGTTCACGGCGCCGCCCACGATCGGCCCGGGCCGCACGATCGCGGTCTGGACCGCGAGCTCCTCGAGGCTCCGCGGGCGCGTGCGGCGGAGCATCTGGATCTGCGCCCGGCTCTCGATCTGGAAGACGCCGACGGTGTCGCCCGCGCAGATCCGGTCGTAGACCGCGTCGTCCTCGAAGTCGATCCGCGACAGGTCCGGCGCCTCCCCCCGGCGCTCGGAGATCAGGTCGATGCAGTCCTCCACGAGCGAGAGCATCCCCAGCGCGAGGAAGTCGATCTTGATGAAGCCCGCGTCCTCGCACGAGTCCTTGTCCCACTGGCAGAGCACGCGGCCCTCCCAGGCGGCGGGCTCGAGCGGGACGATCTCGAGGAGCGGCCGGCTCGAGATCACCATCCCGCCCACGTGCTGGGAGATGTGGCGCGGGAGCCCCGAGACGTCCCCCGCCAGCTCGGCGAGCATCCGCCAGAGCGGCGCGTCGGCGCGGTCGCGGAACTCGGGGAGCGCCGCGATCTCCTCGGCGAGCCCGGTGGCGGAGCGGTGCTCGGCGAGCTTGGAGAGCTTC
>CAZOYA010000296.1:0-3265 GCA_964583815.1 uncultured Gemmatimonadaceae bacterium
ATGCACGCGCTGCGCCTGCTCGATCTCTTCCGGGATAGCGGCGTGCACCTGGCCATCGTGGTCGACGAGTTCGGTGGCACGGAGGGGCTCGTCACGCTCAACGACGTCCTCGAGGAGATCTCCGGGGACCTCGGGCGGGCCGGCGAGCCGGAGGCGGTGCGGAGGAGCGACGGCTCGTGGCTCGTAGACGCCGCCATGGCCATGAGCACCGTGCGGGAGCTGCTCGAGATCGATGACGACGAGGACCCGCACCGCTCCCATTACCGCACCCTCGGGGGGTTCCTGCTGCACCGCATCGGGGGCGTCCCCACGACCGGCGCAAGCGTCGACGAGCTCGGGCACCGGTTCGAGATCGTGGACATGGACGGCAACCGCATCGACAAGGTGCTGATCCTCCCCGGGCGGCGGGACGTGCCCGGCGCGTGACGGGCCACGTGGGCCGCGGGTGTGCCGCCGCGCCCGGTCCCTCATGCGCGCTTCCGCCGGCGGGCGGTGCGGGCCGCCGGGCCCGTCGCTCGGTGCGCTTCGCCGGACTCCGCGGGCCCGGCCGCACCGACGTCGGGCGTCGGGGCCCGGTCGGGTGCGGGCGCGTCCACGGAAGCCGCCCGTCCGACTGAGTCGCCCTGCGCCAGCGCCCGCTCCACCCCCTCGACCACCTCCCGGGCGGCGAGCGGCATGCCGCCGTACGAGCGGATCGACTCCAGCCGCGCGAGCGGCACCTCCGTCTCGAGCGTGAGCAGGCTGCGGAGCTGGGCGTCGCGGTTCTGCTCGATCACGAAGACCCGCTCGTGCGCCTCGAGGAAGGCCCTCACGGTCGGGCCGAGCGGGAACGCACGGATCCGCATCACGTCCGCCTCGAGCCCGCGCGCGCAGAGGCGCGCCTGCGCCTCGAGCACGGCCGCGCGGCAGCCGCCGAGGGTGACGAGGCCGATCGGCGCGGAGCGGGCTCCGGCAGGCGACCCTCCGTTCCCGCCGTGCGCGCGCCCGCCTCCGACCTCGCCCGCCCACCGCACCTCCGGCTCCGGCAGCCGTTCCACCGAGCCGTCGATCTTGCGGGCGAGCCGGTCCACGACGTCCTGGTAGGCGTCCGCGTCCTCGGTGTAGCGCCCGAAGCGGTCGTGGCCCGAGCCGCGCGTGAAGAACGCGCCCTTCGGGTGCGTGCCCGGCACGGTCCGGGCGGCGATGCCGTCGCCGTCCCGGTCGAGGTAGCGGTAGAACTTCTCGATGCGCTCGAGCTCGTCGGCCCCGAGTACCTTGCCGCGGTCCGGCACGTAGCCGTCGTCCCAGCGGATCTCGGGGACGACCCAGTCGTTCATGCCGATGTCCAGGTCGGACACGACGAACACCGGCGTCTGGTACCGCTCCGCCAGGTCGAAGGCCGCCACGGCCATGTCGAAGCACTCACCGGGGTGCGCGGGGAAGAGCGCGATGTGCTTCGTGTCCCCGTGCGAGGCGTAGGCGACCGGCATCAGGTCGCCCTGCTGGGTCCGCGTCGGCATCCCGGTCGAGGGTCCGGTCCGCTGGATGTCGAAGATGACCGCCGGGATCTCGGCGTAGTACGCGAGCCCGATGAACTCGCCCATGAGCGAGATCCCCGGTCCGCTCGTGGCCGTGAAGGCGCGCGCGCCCACCCACGACGCCCCGACGACCATTCCCACCGCGGCGAGCTCGTCCTCGGCCTGGATGATCGCGACCCGGCTCTTCCCGGTCGCCGGGTCCTTCCGGAGCCGGGCGCAGAACCCGCTGAACGCGTCCACCAGCGAGGTCGACGGGGTGATCGGATACCACGCGGCGACGGTCGCCCCCGCGTAGACGCATCCGAGCGCGGCGGCCGTGTTGCCGTCGATCAGGATGTGGCCGCGCGTCGCGTCCATCGGCTCGAGCCGGAACGGGAGCGGGCACTCGATGTGCGCCTTCGCGTAGTCGTAGCCGAGCCGCACGGCCTCGAAGTTCGAGTCGAGCAGCGCCTTCTTGCGCCCGTAGGTCTCCTCGAGGAGCCGGTCGATCACGCCCAGGTCCATGTCGAGGAGCGCCGCGAGCACGCCCGAGTAGGCGATGTTCTTGAGCAGGATGCGCGCGCGGGCGCCCTCGAAGCGCTCGTTGCACATCTGCGCGAGCGGCACGCCGAGGTACGTCACGTCGTCCCGCAGGAGCTCGGAGGGGAGCGGCCAGCTCGCGTCGTGCAGGAGCCAGCCGCCCGGCCGCACCTCGCGCACGTCCCGCTCGTAGGTCGCCGGGTTCATCGCCACCATCAGGTCGAACTCCGCGCGGCGCGCCGTGTGGCCGTCGCCGCTCACGCGGATCTCGTACCAGGTGGGGAGACCCTGGATGTTCGAGGGGAAGAGGTTCTTGCCCGAGACCGGGATCCCCATGCGGAAGATCGTCTTCATGAGGAGCCCGTTCGCGCTGGCCGAGCCCGTGCCGTTGGCCGTCGCGATCTTGAGCGCGAAGTCGTTGACGCCGGCCCCGCTTCCCGGACGGGGCGCGGCGCCCGCCGCGTCCGTCCGGGCCGCTGTATGGCCCGCCGGCGTCTCCGTGGCTCCGCCCGCGGGCGCGCTCACGCCACCACCTCCGCGCCCCGGCGGTCCGGATGCCGGGCGCCGGCCTCGAGCCCGGCGTAGGGCTTGAGCAGCGTCGACTTCGTCATGTCCCACGCGGCCGTCGGGCATCGCTCGGCGCACAGCCCGCAGTGGATGCAGAGGTTCTCGTCCTTGAACATGATCCTCCCGGTCTGGGGCAGGGGCCCCGAGACGAAGAGTGGCTGGTCGAGGTTCTCGGCCGGTGCGGTCAGCCGGGTGCGCACGTCCTCCTCCGGGCCGTTCACCGTGATCGTCAGGCAGTCGAGCGGACAGACGTCGATGCACGCGTCGCACTCGATGCAGAGCCGGTCGGTGAAGTGCGTCTGCACGTCGCAGTTGAGGCACCGCTCGGCCTCGCGGCAGGCACGCTCGACGTCGAAGCCCATCTCGGCCTCGACCTCCATGGACGCGAGCCGCGCCCGGAGATCGGCGTAGCGCATCTCCTGGCGCCGCGCGTCGTCGTAGTCGTTCGAGTAGCTCCACTCGTGGAGCCCCATCTTCACGCTGAGCAGGTTCTGGCCGAACGGCGGCCGCTGCTCGACCGGGATCCCCTGACAGTGCTGGTGGATGCTGATCGCCGCCTGGTGGCCGTGCTCGACGGCCCAGATGATGTTCTCCGGACCCCAGGCCGCATCACCGCCCGCGAACACGCCCGGCCGGGTGGTCTGGAAGGTCGTGCGGTCGAC
>CAZOYA010000297.1:0-3258 GCA_964583815.1 uncultured Gemmatimonadaceae bacterium
CCCCGACGGGGGCTCGATCGACTTCGACCGTCCCGCGCGCCACATCGAGGCGCACGTGCGGGCGGCCGACTACCGTCCGTTCCCCTCGCCGTGGGGGCACCCGCGGGTGCGGGGGGCGACGGGCGTGATCGAGCTCGTCGACGTCGTGCTGCGTCCCGGAACGGAGGGTGCCCGGCCCCTCGACGCGCCGGGCACCGTGCGCCACGAGGGCTCCGGGGTGCGGATCGCCTGCGCCGATGGCTGGATCGGCCTGGAGCGGGCGCTCGTGGACGGAGCGACGCGCCCGGCGCGGGAGGTCCTCGTGGACGGCGAGCTCCTCGCGCCGGTCGCGATGCGGCCGGTGCCGGTGTGACGGGCGCCGCCTCGTACGAAAAGGTGGCGTGGGCACGGGCCCGATGGCATCTTGAGGGAGTCTTCGCTCCGACCAGAACGGCGCGTCCCCACGGGGCGCGCCGCTTTCCGACCATCACCCCCCGACATGCTCGAAGCCCCCGGAGATCGCCTGGAAGCCCTGCTCGGCGAGTACGAGCAGCGCAAGCAGGAGGAGACGCGCCGCCTGGTGCAGCGCGCGCTCGTGCTCGAGGAGGACCGCCGGCGCGGCGCGGATTATCTGCGTCGCTGGGCGTTGCAGCACACCCGTGACGTGGCGGAGCGGCTGCAGCAGGCCGGGCACGGGGTCGTGTACCAGGAGCTGCTGGATGCGTATCCGCCGAACGTGCGCATCCACCTCTACCCGAAGAAGAGCCCGCTCGAGGAGGACAAGCCCGGGCGCACCACGCTCGAGCTGGTGTGGGGGGAGCCGGGGGCCGACGAGCTGATCGCCCGCCGCTGGAGCTCCGAGAGCGCCACCTCCGCCCGCAATCAGGCCGTGACCACGGCCGAGGAGCTCGACGACATCTGGGTGCGCGAGCAGCTCCTCACCTTCGTGCGGGACGTGCTGGATCTGGCGTAGGCCCATGTCCGAGCCGATCGACTACTTCTTCACGCCCACCGGCCCCTCGTGGCTCCCCGACCGGAGCCCGAAGGCGCGGCGCGCGCACGCCGAGCGTGAGCGCGAGCGGCTGAGCCAGCGCCCGGCCCCGGAGCCGAGCTATCCGTACGACCCGCCGGGACCGTTGCCCTGGCGGGGGAGCGGACCCCGCGAGGACGATCCGGACCTCCTCTCCCCGGACCTGCGACCGGCCGACGCGGCCTCGCTGTCCGACGAGCGCCGGAAGGACGTCTGGGCGAACGACCTCGCGCCACGCGCCCCGGGCGAGCGCCCGCCCGCGCCCGAGCCGCCCCCCATCACCCCGCTCCAGCGGGCCGCCCTCCTCCTCCGCGAGGTCGCGACGCCCGAGGTGCGGCGCACGATGGACCGGCTCCTGCCCTACGGCCACCAGGTGATGCTCCGCGACGAGCTCGACGAGCGGCACGCCCGACTCCTCGTGCGCCTCCGGCCCGCCGAGCCGCCGCTCCGGGCGCCGGGCCGCCGGCCGCCGGATCCCGCGCGCTTCGAGCTGCGGGTCGTGGAGGGATCCCCGGACCCGGCGGACCGCACCGGGCGCGCCGGCCTCCAGGTGCTCGCCGGCTACGTGCCGGGCCCGACCGACCCGCGCTTCCTTCCGCTCGGCCGGGTGCCGGCCGGCGCGGTAACGTGTGCCTGGGTGGGCGAGCGACTCGTGGAGTTCGTCGAGCGGGTCCTGCTCAGGCCCTGACCGAAGGCGTCAGTACTGCGCCAGGGAGCCGTTCCGCTGCGCATAGCGGAGGCTCCAGCGGAAGATCGCCAGGCTGACGGCAAGGAGAACCGCGGCAAAGACCGCGAGAATCGCGACGTCGCCGGCAACGGCCTGCCACGACTCCCCCGACAGGAGCGTCCGACGGAAGGCTCTCAGCCCATAGGTCAGCGGAACCAAGGCCGCGAGCGGGCGCACGACGTCCGGGATCACCGTCGTGGAATAGTAGACGCCCCCGAGGAGGCCGGCGGCGGCCATGACGGCCGGCACGATCGGACCGGCCGTCCGGAACACCAGGATCATCGAGGCCGCCAGGAGGCCGAGGGGCAGGTGGGCGAGGATCAGCAGCAACACGATCGCCCCTGCGAGTGGAAGAGCCGACACGGAAACGGCTCCTCCCAGCGCGATGAAGCCGACCAGCAGCAAGGTCCCCCGGATGCACGCCCACAATAGCCCGTAACCGACGAGACCGATCAGGAGCCTCGGCAGCGCAACGGGGGTGGCGAACAGCGCCTCGAGCGTGCCGGAGGCGATCCCACCCGACACGGCGTTCGGCAAGCCCATCGCTACCGCGGTCACCACCTGGAGCGCGACCATCCCGGTGAGCAGAAAGCCGAAATAGACCGCACCTTCCTCCGCGATCGAATCTGCGACGACCGGTTGCAGGGCGCCGGCGACCAGGTAGAGCGGCACGAACATCACGAACACACCGAGCACCGAGAAGACCAGGTTCAGCCGGTAGCTCGTGTGGGTGAGCCACTGGACCCGGATGAGGGCGAGAATGCTGCTCATGCCACGCCAACCATCGCGTGCGCGCCGTCGCCCGACGTACGTTTCACCCGCTCGATCAGGTCAGCGAGAGAGAGATCATCTCGCGTGAATCGCGAGACAGGGACGCCCGCGCGCACCAACTGCTGGAGAAGCTCGGCGGTGGTGGCTTCATCGGCCGCCACCTCGACACGTACCCGATGCCATTCGACGTCTCCGCCGATAGCGGCATCCTCGCTGGCCAGGACGCGTCCGCCGAACCGCTCGACGCACGCTCGGAGCGCGGGATGGTGAGCGCTCGGGGTCCAGATCGAACACAGCCGTGAGCGGGAAGAGGCGAGGAGCGTCTCCGTCGTACCCACCGCGAGCAGGCGCCCATGATCGAGCACCGCCACGCGGTCGCACAGCTCGGTAACCTCCTCGTGATCATGGGTGGCCAGGAGCACGGTGGTGCCCTGCCGCTCACCGATCTCCTCGCGGAGGAACCGTCGGAACGCCCTTGCCGAGATCGGGTCTAGGCTGCGCGTGGGTTCGTCGAGAAGGATGACCTGAGGTCGCCCGAGCAGCGCCCTGGCAATAAGCAGGCGCTGCTTCATTCCCGAGGAGAACAGTCCCACCTGCTTGCCACCGACATCGCCGAGCCCGACGACTCCCAAAACCTCCCGGACCCTCTCACGCGCATCCGCCCCACGCAGGCCGTAGAGGGTCGCGTAGAGCCGGAGGTTCTCCTCCGCCGACACCCGCCAGTACAAGCTCCGTTCCGCCGGGATCACCG
>CAZOYA010000298.1:0-3229 GCA_964583815.1 uncultured Gemmatimonadaceae bacterium
CTCCGCCACCACCCAGCGCCTGCTCGCCACCCTCGAATTGCGGTAGCACCAGAGGCTCCCCCCCGGCCCGTCCGCCCTTCGACAGGCTCAGGACGAACGGGTGGTCCACGCGCCCGCTACCCTTCCGCCGTGGAGTGGCTCACCGATCCCTTCGGCCCGAACGCCCTCGACTGGGCGGAGCACCTCGAGTGGGCGCTCCTGCCGGTCCGTCTCACCGTCGGCTACGTTATGTTCGATTCTGGTCGCGGCAAGTGGGCGCGAGGGATCACGAACACCGGCAACTGGTTCCGCGACCTCGGCTTCCCTGCCCCGCAGGCGCTCGCCCGGTTCGTCGCCACGGTTGAGGTCGTCGGAGGCGCACTGATCTTCGTCGGCCTCTTCGTGCACTACGCCGCGGCGGTGATCGCGGTGAATATGACTGTGGCGGCGTGGACGCAGAGGTACAAACTGAACGCCCCGTTCCAGGGCGGCGATGTCCAGGGCTACGAGTTGGACGTCCTCCTGGTCGCGGCCGCGCTCACGCTCGCCCTCGGCGGCGCCGGCCCCGCTTCGCTCGATGCCCTGTGGCGATGAATCTGTGGCGATGAAGATGCCCGAGGCGCGCTAGTCCGCGGGCAACGGCTCCGGCCGCCGCGAGACGCCGAGGCGTTCCATCACCCGCTCGAACGTCGCGTAGTCCTGCGCGCCGACGATCGCGTACTGGTCGTTCAGGATGAACGTGGGGATGCCCTGCACGCCGATGGCGTACGAGTGCTCGATGCCCCGGTCGACCTCGTCGCGGTGGGTGCCCTCCGCGAGCGCGGTGCGCATCGCGTCGGCGTCGAGGCCCACCGAGGCCGCGTGCTTCGCGAGCACCTCGGCGTCCATGAGGTCCTCGAAGTCCGTGAAATACGCCTTGAAGAGCGCACGGTGGTAGGCGATCACGGTGCGCGTGTCGCCGTTCTGGTGCGCGAACTCGGACGCCTGCAGGGCCAGGTGTGTGTGCGGCGTGAACGTCCGGCCCCGACGGAAGTCGATGCCCAGCGCCTCGCCTCGCAACTCCAGGTCTGACTTCGGCGCGTCCGGCGAGGACTGCGGCTTCCGGGTGCGCCCCTCCGGCGGGACGGTGGGGTCCAGGAAGAACGGCGCCCAGTCCAGCGTGAAGTCCCACTCTCGCCACAGCCGGTCGATCGTCTCGAGGCCCACGTAACACCACGGGCAGATGAAGTCCGAGACAACGGTGATCTTGAGGCCCGTGGCGGCGTTGGCCGCGTCCTGGATGGTGGTCATACCCGCAGTGTAGGACGAAGCATCGAGGCCGGTCAGGACGCCGAGGCGGTGACCCCGCTCGCGAGGCGTCCCGCCTGCTTCGAGGTGATGTGCCCCGCCTCCGCCAGCCACCGCACTGTGTCCGCGATCGTCTCCTCCGGTGCCCGAGGCGCGAAGCCCAGGACTCGGGACGCCTCGCTGCTGTCGACGCTCGGTAGCGAGGCGACCTCGCGGACGGCGCTGCCCCGCAACGGGAGCGTCCACGGGATGCGCGGTTGCACCGCATCGGCGAGCCGCCCAGCGCCGAGCGCCATCGCGTTGGGGACGCGGATGAACGGCAGCCGCCGTCCCGTCGCTGCCGCGAGCCGGGACAGGAGCCCGGCGAGGTCATCCTCGAAGGCCGTCACCGTGTAGGAAGCCGGCGGCGTGCCTTCCTCGACGGCGCGGGCGATCACCACGGCCAGGTCACGGACATCGACCAGCGGAACCTTCGTGCGCCTCGGGACCAGCGGTAGGTTCCCTTGCAACGCCCAGCGCACCTGCTCGTTGATCTCGCTCAGGTACGGGTCGATCGGCCCGGTCACGCCGCCCGGCATGATCGACACGATCGGTGCGCCCTCCTGGCGCAGCCGGCGCGCCACAGCCTCCGCGCCCGCCTTCGAGCGCGTGTAGTCGTCCACCCCGGCGCCGAGGGCTGACGCGCCCGTCACCGGCTCGTGCTCCGCCGGGACGAGCGCCGCGATGCTGGAGACGTAGACGATGTGCTGGAGCCCTCGACGCGCCGCCTCGCCGAGCACGAGTTCGGTGCTCGCGACATTCGTGTGTCGGATCGCGCCTGAGTCCCGCGCGTCCAGCGAGAACACCGAGGCCGCGTGCACGACAGCATCGACGCCCTCGAGTAGCCGCCCCACGGCATGAGCGTCCGTCGCGTCCCCGACGACGAGGTCGCTCGGCGGATCGACCCCGAGGGCGGCCAGGTTCTGCGCCCGCGCGGCATCGCGGACCAGCAGGCGCACCTCGTGGCCGTCGGTCAGCAGCCGCGCGACCGCGTGGGAGCCGACGAACCCCGTGCCTCCCGTGACAGCAACGAGCATGGCGCACCTCCTCGAACCCCTGCCCCTTGCGAGGGGGCACGAAGCGTACTCCGCTCCACAACGCCTGTGGTTGAGCGACGGGACCAGGTGTCCTCGGTAGCCCTCGACGGGTGGCACTACACTCACGCCGCTGACGGAGGAGAGGGCCATGGCAGACCCGCAGTTTGAGAACCTGCTGATCGACCGCGTGGGGACGGACGACCGCATCGCGCGGATCACTCTCAACCGGCCGGAGAAGATGAACGCGCTCTCCCAGGAGTTGCTCTTCGAGTTCCGGGAGGCGCTGGAGTACCTTGAGGCGGACGACTCGGCGCGCGTCATCATCGTGCGCGGCGCCGGCCGCACCTTCAGCGCGGGCTACGACCTCACACCGCCGCAGCGCACCGGCGCGGACGCGGTGGTCCGCCAGTTCCGTACGCAGGACGACGAAGGCCGCCGCCTCTGGCAGGGCATCCGAGGTGGCATGCAGCGCATCACCAACATCCACATGTACTTCTGGAACCTGCAGAAGGTGACCATCGCGCAGGTCCACGGCTATGCCATTGCCGGCGGCTGCGAACTCTCGATGATGGCCGACCTGGTGGTGTGCGCGGAGGACGCGAAGTTCGGGCATCCCGGCCTGCGGTTCGCGGGGACGCGCACGTCGATGATCCTGCCGTTGCTGATCCCCATGCGGAAGGCAAAGGAACTGTTCTACACGGGCGACAACATCAGCGGGACACAGGCGGCGGACATGGGCCTCGTCAACCGCGCCGTCCCCGTCGACCGGCTGGAGGAGGAGACCATCGCGCTGGCGGACCGCATCGCGATCCTGCCGGCTGACCACCTGGCAATGCTGAAGGTCCACATGAACCGCTTCCACGAGAACATGGGCATCTACTCCAGCG
>CAZOYA010000299.1:0-3226 GCA_964583815.1 uncultured Gemmatimonadaceae bacterium
GAGGCGCTCCGCAACGGCATCCGCGAGCGGGCCGCCGGCGGCCCCTTCGAGCTGGCCGGACGCTCCTGGGGCGTCGGCACTGCGATCGTCCGCCTGAGCGACAACGCGGACGACGTCGCGGTCGAGCTCGGGCGGATCGCGGCCGCGCACGGGGCCGAGGTCGTGCCGATCGACGACTCCTACGTGGAGGTCGGCACCTCGCTCGGCAGCGCGAGCACGCGCCTGCTCCGCGAGCCGAACGTCCTCCTCGTGTACGACGCGCCGGGCGACAGCTACTCCACCGGATGGGCCCGCTACGTGCTCGAGCGGCGCTACGGCCAGGCCGTCGCGGCCGTGCGCACCTCGTCCCTCGGCGACGTGCCCCTGGCCGACTACGACGTGATCGTCTTCCCGAGCGGCAACTACGGCGGCGCGGTCTCCGGGGGCCTCGTGGAGGATCTGCGGCGCTGGGTCGCGGGCGGCGGCACGCTCGTCACGATCGCGAACGCGACGGCGTGGGCGACGCGCGTGGGGCTGCTCGCCACGCACCAGGAGCGGCGCGGCGGCCGCCCCGCGGGCGGAGAGGCTCCGGAGCCGCCCGTCCCCGAGCAGCCGATCGAGTACCTGGACGCGATCGTCCCGGCCGACGAGGCGCCGCCCTCCGTCCCTGGGGCGATCCTCAACGTGCTTCTCGACACCGATCACTGGCTGGCCGCCGGCACGGACGGGCGCATCGGCGCGATCGTCGAGGGATCGCGGGTGTTCGCGCCGCTCACGCTCGACGAGGGGACGAACGTGGGGCGCTACGCGGAGCTCGACGAGCTGGTGGCGAGCGGGATCGTGTGGGAGGAGGGTCGCGCGCAGCTCGCGAGCAAGGCGTTCCTCATGCACCAGCCGCTGGGGAGCGGGCAGGTCGTGGCCTTCGCCGAGGATCCGAACTACCGCGCCTACGCCGAGGCCACGCAGCTCCTGTTCATCAACGCGGTGCTGCTCGGACCGGGCCGCTGAGCGGCGGCGGGTCGCGGTCGGACCGATCGCCCCCCGCGCGCGTCGCGCGGGGGCTGGCCGCGCGCCCCCTCCCTCGCCATGCTCAGGAGGGACGAGGTCGCCGGAACCGGCGCGCCCGCTCGCGCGCCGTCACCGCGCGGGGCCTCGCCGAGGGGGCAGGATGCGTCACGAGGACGAGCGCGACCGGATGGTTCGCCGACAGCTCCGACGGCGCGGTATCCGCGACGAACGGGTGCTGGACGCGATGGGACGGGTTCCGCGGGAGCGGTTCGTGCCCACGGAGCTCGAGACGAGCGCGTACGCGGACCGCGCGCTCCCGATCGATCGCGGCCAGACGATCTCGCAGCCCTACGTGGTCGCGCTGATGATCGAGGCGCTGGAGCCCCGTCCCTCGGACCGCGTGCTGGAGGTCGGCGCGGGCTCCGGGTACGCGGCGGCCGTGCTGGGTCAGCTCGTGCGGGAGGTCCTCGCGATCGAGCGGCATGCCCCGCTCGCCGACGAGGCCCGGCGGCGTATCGAGGAGCTCGGATACGAGAACGTCCGCATCGTCGCCGGAGACGGCACGCTCGGCTGGCCCGAGGACGCCCCGTTCGACGGGATCCTGGTGTCCGCCGGCGGTCCGGAGGTGCCGCCCGCGCTGCTCGAGCAGCTCGCGGTCGGTGGGCGCCTCGTCATCCCGGTCGGGGACGGCGGAGGGACGCAGGATCTCCTCCAGGTGACGCGCACGGACGAAGCGCGCTACGAGGAGCGCTCGCTCGGTCAGGTGCAGTTCGTGCCCCTGATCGGACGGGCCGGATGGGGCGGGGAATGAGGACCGAAGCCCGCCCACGCAACACCACGGGCGGAACGCGCCCGCAACGCGAGGTATAGTCGCTACATGCTTCATCGAAAGGGAAGGAGGAGGACGATGGCCCGATCCGCGCCAGGGACCGGCTGGACCGCGCTCGTGCTCGCGCTGGCGCTGGCCGCGCCGGTCGCGGCCCAGAACCGGGTCACGACGCCCGTCGAGCGCTTCGGACACGAGCTCGGGGCCGACTACGAGCTCATCAACTACGAGGAGCTCCACGACTACTGGATCGAGCTGGCGAACCAGTCCGATCGCATGGTGCTCGACACGATCGGCCTGACCGAGGAGGGCCGGCCGCAGATCCAGGCGATCATCACCTCGCCCGAGAACCACGCGAACCTCGAGCGCTACAAGGAGACCGCGCGCCGGCTCGCGAAGGCCGAGGGTGTCACCGAGGAGGAGGCGCGCCGCCTCGCCGCCGAGGGGCGGGCGATCGTATGGATCGACGGCGGTCTCCATGCGAGCGAGGTGCTCGGCGCCCAGCAGCTCGCCGAGATGGTCTACCGGCTGAACGATTACACGGACCCGGAGACGCTGCGGATCCTCGACGACGTCATCATTCTCGCCACGCACGCGAATCCCGACGGCATGGACCTGTACTCGAACTGGTACATGCGCGCGGAGGATCCGCTCGAGCGCACGACCAGCGGGGTGCCGGTGCTCTACCAGAAGTACGCGGGCCACGACAACAACCGCGACTTCTACATGGCGGCGCTCGCCGAGACGCAGAACATGAACGTCTCGATGTACCGCGAGTGGTTCCCGCAGATCGTCTACAACCACCACCAGACCGGCCCCGACGGGACGGTGATGTTCGCGCCGCCCTTCCGCGATCCGCCGAACCACTACCTCGACGGGATGATCCTGACGGGCCTCGACCAGGTCGGCTCGGCCATGCACCACCGCTTCCTGCAGGAGGGGAAGGGTGGCACGACGATGCGCTCCGGCGCGGGGTACTCGACCTGGTGGAACGGCGGCCTCCGCACCACGCCGTACTTCCACAACATGATCGGCCTCCTCACGGAAACGATCGGGCACCCGACGCCGATCACCATCCCGTTCGTGCCGCGCACGCAGTATCCGTCGGCCGACTATCCGCTGCCGGTCGAGCCGGGCGAGTGGCATTTCCGGCAGTCCGTGGAATACTCGCAGACGGCCAACTGGGCGGTGCTCGACTACGCCTCGCGGAACAAGGACCAGCTCCTGTTCAACATCTGGCGCATGGGGACGAACGCCATCGAGCGCGGCAGCCGCGACTCGTGGACGACCATGCCGTTCGAGATCGACGATGCGGCCGCGCGGATGGACGAGGGCGACCGCGCGGACTGGGAGCAGTTCCTGCGCGCGCCGGACGACCGTGATCCGCGCGGGTTCATCATCCCCTCGGACCAG
>CAZOYA010000300.1:0-3133 GCA_964583815.1 uncultured Gemmatimonadaceae bacterium
GCGCGTCCCTCGTGATCTGCCGGTAGTACGTGAGGTCCACGCCCAGCCGGTTCGCCAGGAAGCTGCCGGTCAGCCCCACCTCGAGCTCGGAGGTGCGCTCCGGTCCGAGGTTCGGGTTGCCCAGGTTCTGCGGGAGGAACGCCGACTCGCCCGAGATCTTCACCGGCTGCCAGGTCCGCACCGCGTCGAAGGCGCCGGGCGCCCGTCCCGCCTGCCCGTAGGCCGCGCGCAGCTTGACCGTCCCCCACGCGTCGTTCCAGAAGCTCTCGTCCGAGATCACGTACGAGAGCGACGCCTTCGGATACGGCTGGAGCCCGAGGCCCTCGCCGAACGCGCTGTTGCCGTCGACGCGGAGACCGAGCGTGAGGAAGAGCCGGTCCCGGAAGCCGAAGCGGTTCTGCACGAAGAAGCCCGCGTTGATGATCCGGATGCGGTCCTCGAAGGCGAGGCTCATGGCGCCCGACGAGATCGTCGCGTCACCGGGGCCGGGGAACTGCTCCGCGTGACCGATCACGGTCGTCTCTTCGGTCTCCACGACCTGCCCGCCCGCCGAGAACGTGGTCTCGAAGTCGGCCCCGAGCGGCTGCGTGTAGCTGCCCGCGTAGTCGAGCGTCAGGATCTCGCCGACCCACCGGGACGAGGAGATGACCCCGTCCGGCTGGAGCCGGAAGCCGAACGGCCGGTAGTTCCGCCCCTCCGTGTAGGAGCGGTCGTAGCCCACGGTGAGCCGGTGGTCGAAGCGGTCCGACATCAGGTGACGGAAGGTCATCCCCGTCGTGAAGTGGTCGATGTACGTGTCGATCTCGAAGTTGAGCAGCTCGTTGATCGTCTCCCGGAGGCTCGGCACGGTACCGGTGTAGCTCGTCGTCGGCCGCCACGCGTTGAGCGTCACGCCCTGCGCGTTGTCACCGGACGGCGTGTTCGAGATGTGCGTGTTGGCATAGGACGTGTTCCACTCGATCGTGACGCCCGCCCCGGGCGAGAAGCCCAGGTTCCCGCGTAGCGCCCAACCCCGCTCGTTGTCGTTCGGCAGTGGGAAGTCGTTGTCCTTGAACGTCCCGGACAGGAAGTAGGAGCTGTTGTCGAATCCGCCGGTCGCGCTCAGCGAGTACTCCTGCCCCAGCGCCTTCCGCAGCCAGTGCCGGTCCATGAAGAGGTAGTCCGAGTTGCCGAGCACGGTGCCGTCCGAGTCGATGTACTCGTAGCCCTCCGCCCCGAACTTCTGCATGTGCCGGAGGCTCATCGTCGAGCTCGCGGTGAGCTGCGTCCCGCCGCGCTCCGCGCCCCGCTTGGTGAAGATCTGGATCACGCCCGCGGAGGCTTCGGTGCCGTACAGCGCGGTGGCCGCCGAGCCCTTGATCACCTCGATGCGGTCGATGTCCTCGGGATTGATGTCGGCGAGCGGGCTCGCGGTGACGTTCCCGCTCCGCCCCGAATAGCCCACGGGCGGGAAGTTCTTCGGGTAGGCGTCGCTCCGTACGCGCACGCCGTCCACGTAGAGGAGCGGCGAGTTGCCCATGGTCACGGAGTTGATGCCGCGCAGCCGGATCTGGTTCCCGGACCCGGCCGATCCGGCGGCCTCGGTGATCACGGCGCCCGCGATGCGGCCGCCCATCATCTCCTCGATGTCGCGCGGGGGCTCGACCACGTCGGTGAGGCTCATCTGCGAGACCGAGTGACCCACCTCGCGCTGCCGCGCCGCCCCCGCCTCTCCGGTCACGACCAGCTCGTCGAGGCCGATCGCCTGCTCGTCGAGGCGGAACGTCACCGCCTGCGTGCCTCCGGGCGTGACCGAGACCTGCTGCTGCGCGGCCGTGAAGCCCAGACGCTCCACGCGCAGGTCGTGCGTGCCGGCCGGGACCTGCAGCAGGAGGAACCGGCCGTTCGCGGACGTCAGCGTGCCGAGGTTGGTCCCCACGAGGAAGACCTGCGCGGCCTCGAGCGGCGCACCGCTCGCCGCGTCCACGACCTCTCCGGTGATCTGGCCGGTCTGCTGCGCGGCGAGCGCGCCGGGAAGCGCGACCGCGAGGAGCAGCGCGAGGCGTGACGCGCGACGAGCTCGACGCCGGGGGGCGCGCGCGGGACACGTCCGGTGGGCGGCGAGTCGCAGTACCGACACGGGCAGGGACATGAAACCTCCGGGTCCGGCGATCCAGACGCATGGCCGCGCGTGGGCTGTGGGGGGGGGAGACAGCCTGCGGACCTGCTGGATCTATGGAATCAGCGCGCTGCGCCGGCGTGGGCAGCGGCTTCCAACGCCTCTCGGAGGTCTCTTCGCCCACCATACGGAGCGCGAGGAGCGGGTGTCAAGCGAGCCGCGGGCGCGGTACGCGCCACCGGCCGGCGGCGGCCCCGCACCGCCTTGGCGCCCCGCCCGCGCGGCCCCTATGATGACGGTCCCGACCACCCCGCCGAGGCGGGAGGACACCGTGCTCCGTCTGTCGATCGTGACGCTGGCCCTGCTCTTCGGGGCAGGCTGCTACCGGTACACGCCCGTGCGCGTGGAAGCTGCGCCCGTGGGAGCGGACGTCCGCGTCGAGCTCACCGCGGAGGCCGCCACGCGGCTCGAGTCCACGCTCGGCTACGCGGCGGATGCGCTCACCGGATCCCTCGTGGAGCGGGATCCCCGGCTCGTGGTGCGCACCGAGGTGCCGCCGGTGCGGGGGCTGGTCCGGCGCTCGCTCCGCCAGCCGGTCGTGCTCGAGCCCGGGGACGTGGTGGTCGTGCACGTGCGGGAGCTCGACCGCACGCGGACGGCGCTCCTCGCCGGCGGGGTGGCGGCCGCCGTGGTGGGGGTCGCCGCGATGGCGATCTCGGGAACGTTCGGCGGAACCACGGAGCCCGGCCGGCCGCCCGAGACGCCGGAGGGCACGATCATCCCGGGCATCACGATCCCGCTCCGGGCGATCTTCGGCCGCTGAGCGAACGAAGAGCCGTGCACCCCACCCGGAGCGCACGGCCCCTCGTCGCTCGCCCGAGCGGGTCGCCCATCCGGTGACCCTTGAGGAAAGCTCCCGGCGCCGCCAGCGGTTCCTCAGGCGCCGGCCCCTCCACGCCCGTCAGCCGCCCGTCGGGGGCACCGGGATGCGGTCGCCCGCCAGCATCGGCGCGTGCACGGGATCCCGCCGCGCGC
>CAZOYA010000301.1:0-3100 GCA_964583815.1 uncultured Gemmatimonadaceae bacterium
CCGACCCGCAATGGACGATCCTGGGGCACGACGGGGCCTGGCTCGGCACGCTCCGACTACCCGAGCGGTTCGTCCTCATGGAAGTCGGCTCGGACTACCTGCTCGGCACGTGGCGGGACGCGCTCGGCGTCGAGTCGGTGCGCCTCTACGGGCTGGAGCGGGACGCGGGCGCTTCCTGAGCTCGACCCGCGAGAAGCCTCTTGCCGACCGACCCGCGCCGGCATATAGTCACGTTGTGACTCATCCCTCCGGAGCGCCCGTGTCGACCCTGCCCCGCGATCCCTCGAACGCCGCCGGAACCCACGCATGAGCGCCGCTCCCCGGTGGGCCGCCGCGCTCCTCCGCCGGCTCGCGCCGGCCGGTCGCGAGGAGGAGCTGGTGGGGGACCTCGAGGAGGCCCACATCCGCCGCCTCGCCACGCGCGGGCGCGGGGCCGCCGCGCTGCTCACGGGACTCGACGCGCTCGACATGGCGCGCGTCCTCTTGGTCGAGCGGCTCGGCGCGGGCGTCTCCGGCCTCGACTTCAAGCTCGGTCTCCGGATGCTGGTGCGGTATCCAGGACTCACGGTGCTGGGCGGACTCTCGCTCGCGTTCGCCATCGTGGCGGGCGCGGCCACGTTCGAGTTCCTCGGGCAGATCTTCGCCCCGGACCTCGATCTGCCGGAGGGCGACCGCATCGTCTCGATCCAGGTCGTGGACGCGCGCACCCTCGACACGGAGGGGCGCGCCGCCTGGGACTGGGCGGTGTGGCGGAGCGAGCTGACCACCGTGGAGGAGCTCGGAGCCTACCGCTCCTTGCGACGGAACCTCGGCGCGGGCGACCGGCCGGGCGTGGTGGTCGTGGCGGCGGAGATGAGCGCCTCGGGCTTCCGCCTGACGGGCACGCGGCCCGTGCTCGGGCGCACGCTCGTGGAGGCCGACGAGCGCCCGGATGCGCCGCCGGTGATCGTGCTCGGCCACGCCGCCTGGGTCTCGGCGTTCGCGGCCGATCCGGACATCGTGGGCCGGACGGTGTCGGTGGGCGCCGAGCACGCCACGGTCGTGGGCGTGATGCCGGAGGGCTTCGCCTTCCCGGTCGTCCACGAAGCCTGGCTCCCCCTGCGGCTCGATCCGCCCGCGGAGCAGGTGCAGCCGCGGGAGGGGCCGAGCCTCTCGTTCTTCGGGCGCGTGGCCCCGAACGTCACGCTCGAGGAGGCGAACGCCCAGATCGCGGTGCTGGCCGAAGCCGCGGCTGCCGCCTCGCCCGCGACGCACGAGCACCTGCGACCTCGTATCGTGCCCTACGCGCGCGCCGCGCTCGGCCTGCCCACGGCCTCCTCGGCCGCGGTCACGGCCTGGGCGATGTCCATGAACCTTCCCGCGCTGCTGTTCGTGATCCTCGTCTGCGGCAACGTCGGCCTGCTCCTGTTCGCCCGCGCGGCGGCCCGCGAGGGCGAGATGATCGTGCGCCACGCGATGGGCGCCTCCCGCGCGCGGATCCTGGTCCAGCTCTTCGTGGAGGCGCTCCTGCTCGCCGCGGTGGCGGCGGCGCTGGGCCTCTTCCTGGCGCACGAAGCCCTGGGGTGGGTGGCTCCACATCGTGGAGGTCGCGCTCCTCGAATCGCCCCTGCCCTTCTGGTTCCGAGCGAGCCTGTCGCCCACGACGATCGGCTACACCCTCGCCCTCACCGTCCTGGCCGCGGGCGTGGCCGGCGTCGTCCCGGGCCTGAAGGTGACGCGGAACCTCTCCGCGGGGCTGCGGGAGAGCTCGGCCGGCGCAGGCGGCCTCCGGATCGGCGGCGGCTGGACGGTCGTCATCGTGTGCCAGATCGCCGTCACGGTGGTCGCGCCGGTGGTGGCCGTCGCGGTGCACCTGGACTCCCTGAACGATCGCGGCCGGCTGGTCCTCCCCCTCGAAGACGAGGACTACCTCACCGCGCGCGTCGGCCTGGACGAGGAAGGGTCGGCGCTCGCCGCGTCCGGATCGTCCGTCGCCCGGTACCGTGCACGGCTCCGGGACCTCGAGGACGCGCTGTCCGCCGACCCGCGCGTCACCGGCGTCACGTTCGCGGAGCGGCTGCCGCGGATGTACCACCCCTATCGCCAGGTCGAGGTGGAGGGACCGACCGCCGAGCCGCCCGACGAGCGCGGTCACCGGCTCGGCTCCGCCGCGGTGGCGCTCGACTACTTCGAGGTGATGGGCGTGCGGGTCGTCGCGGGACGTGCCTTCGACGCCGGCGATCTCGGGGCGGACGTCGGCGCGGTCATCGTGAACGAATCCTTCGTCGAGCGGGTGATGGGCGGGAGGAACCCCGTGGGCCGGCGCGTGCGCTACGTGAGAACGGAGGAGGACCGCGTCCCCCCGGAGGAGCCCGGCCCGTGGATGGAGATCGTCGGGGTGGTGGAGGACCTCGGCACGACCTCCGGCTACGGCCCGACCGGGTTGTATCACCCCGCCGACCCGGCCGCCCTGGACCGGGTCCACGTAGCGATCCACGTGGCCGGCGGCGCCACGAGCTTCGCGCCGACGCTCCTGCAGACGGCCTTCGGCGTCGACCCGGCCCTCCGCATCGACGAGGTGCAGACGCTCGCGGAGGTCGTCGACAGCGAGCGCGCGTTCTATGGGTTCTGGACCTTCGTGGCGGGCGCCACCGCCGCCGTCGCGCTGCTCCTGTCCCTGGGCGGCATCTACTCCGTCATGGCGTTCACGGTGGCGCGGCGCACACGGGAGATCGGGATCCGCGTCGCCCTCGGCTCCTCGGCGCCCCGCGTGCTCGCCGACATCCTGAAGCGTCCGCTCACGCAGATCGCCGTCGGGCTCGTCGCGGGCGGCGCGCTGCTCGGAGCCGTCATCGTCGCTGGCGCGACGAGCGGCGCGTGGGACGCGCGCGTGCTCGGGCTCTTCGCGGCCTACATGACGCTCATGGCCGCGGTGTGCCTCGCCGCCGGGATCGTGCCGACCCGTCGCGCGCTCGGGGTCGAGCCGGCGGAAGCGCTCGGGGACGAGTAGGCGGACCGGCGGACGCCGGGCGCGCCTCCTGCGCGCGCCCGGCCGCCCCGCCCGGATCTACCGCGGCGCCCGCTCCGACACGTAGAGCGTGGCCGGCTGCAGCTCGCCCTC
>CAZOYA010000302.1:0-3100 GCA_964583815.1 uncultured Gemmatimonadaceae bacterium
TACTGGTCCAAGTGGCCGAACGTCTACTTCCCCGGCGACGGCGCGAAGCGCGACGAGGACGGCTACTTCTGGATCGTGGGACGGGTGGACGACGTGCTCAACGTGGCCGGCCACCGGATCGGCACGATGGAGGTGGAGAGCGCGCTCGTGGACCACCCCGAGGTCGTGGAGGCCGCGGTCGTCGGCAAGAAGCACGACATCAAGGGGCAGTCGATCGCGGCGTTCGTGACGCTGCGGGAGGGCGTGGAGCCCTCGGACGAGCTCCAGGTGGGCGTGCGCAACCACGTGGCCGAGATGATCGGCGCGATCGCGAAGCCCGAGATCGTGGTCTTCACCGCCGAGCTGCCCAAGACCCGGTCCGGCAAGATCATGCGCCGGCTCCTGCGCGACATCGCGGAGGGGCACGTGGTGGGGGACACCACGACGCTCGCCGATCCGGCCGTGATCGAGCGGATCAAGAGCTACTACGAGGAGACGGGGCGGGACGACTGAGAGACGGCGCGGCCCGGGGAGTGCTCCGGGCCGCACCGCTTCCGGCCGCGATCCCGCGCCCGCCGACCGCGCGCTCCTCAGCCCGCCAGCGGATCCCCCGTCGGCGGCGCCTTCTTCGCGCGCTCCGCGGAGGGCTTCTCGCGCACCTTCTTCGCGGGCACGCCGACGTAGACCCAGTGCGGCTCCGTGTCCTTCGTCAGGATCGAGCCCGCGCCGACCATCGAGTCCTCCGCCACCGTCGTCCCCGCCAGGATCGTGGCGTGATAGGTGATGCGCGCGCCGCGGCCGATCACCGTCTTCGGCGTGCGCACGATGCGGCCGTCCACGATGTCGTGCGAGTGCGAGTATACGTTCGCGAAGTCGGAGACCGAGGCGCCGTCGCCGATCTCGATGCCGCCGCGGTCGTCGAGCAGGACGTGCCGGTGGATCACCACGTCGTCCCCGACGTGCATGTTGTAGCCGTAGGAGAAACGCACGAAGGTGAACGCCTTGAAGTTCTTCCCGCAGCTCGCGAAGACGTGGCGCGCGAGGATCCGGCGGAAGCGGATGCCGAGCTCCACGTTCTCGCCGATCGGGCTGCGGTCGAACATCTCCCAGAGCCAGAGCAGCGGCTTCCGCGGGGCGTACTTCTCGTGGTCGAGCTCGCGGTAGTACTCGGGCTCGAGGGTCACGTTGCGCGGGTCCATCTGCGCGAGCGCCACCCGCGTCGCGAGCGGGAGCTCCTCCGGGTCGCGGCCCGCGAGCTCCGGGTAGTAGATCTCCGTCAGCACGCGCCGACACAGCTCGTTCCGATCGCAGGCGGGGTCGTCGAGCTCGGCGGCGATCCGCTCGAGCCACGCCCCGTACAGGGACCGGGAAGCTTCGGAGACGCCCACCGGGCGTAGCGGGTAGAAGGACATGGTGGCAGTCTTGGAGTGAGTGCGGGATCCGAGCATGTGCGGCCGCACGCCGGAGCGGCCGAGGCGGGTCACCCGGGAAGGTGCCCGCGGGGCGGGCTACGCGCGCCCCCGGCGCGGCTGCGATCCGGCGCCCGCTCGATTAGACTTGAGGCACACCGAAGTTCCCACGCACTTCCCACCCGCCCATGCACGACGTCCTCCGTCAGCGGCTCCTCCGGCGGATCGAGAGCCTCCCCGACGCGCAGATCTACCAGGTGCTCGACTACATCGAGTTCCTCGAGTCCAAGTACGCGGAGGCGGGGACGGTGGAAGCCTCCGGGCTCCAGCGCTTCGCCGAGGGGCTCGAGGACAAGCTCCGCCGCAAGGCCGTGAGCCCGAGCACCATCCGCGAGGCGTTCCAGCTCATCTCGGCGGCGGACCGGGTCCTGGCCGGCGTGTCCTCGGCCGGGCGGCAGATCCTCCAGGAGCTGAACCAGCCGGCGGAGGCGCCGGAGGGGCGGGGAGGCTCGCGCGGTGGGTCGGGGAACGGCGGCTCCGACGGCCCCCCGGGGCCCGGGCGCGAGCCGCGCTGAGCCCCGGCGGGCGGCGTTGACGCTCGCCCCGCGACGGGAATATCCTCTCTGATGCAGTCGAGCCACACGACGAACGAGGCGAACGCCCGCCTGCTTCCGGACCGCGCCCGCGGCCGGCGAGAGGGCGGGCGCTCGCATTTCGGAAGGGATTCGAGGAGCGATGGCTGAGAAGCCTCGAAGGGAACGGATCGTCCAGGAGGCGCTCACGTTCGACGACGTGCTGCTCATCCCGGCGCACTCCGTCGTGCATCCGAAGGACACCGACGTCTCCTCGCGGGCCACGCGCGGGATCGAGCTGAACATCCCGCTCCTGTCGGCCGCCATGGACACCGTGACCGAGTCGGCCATGGCGATCCAGATGGCGCGCGAGGGCGGCATGGGGATCATCCACAAGAACCTCACGCCGCAGCGCCAGGCCGAGGAGGTGGACCGGGTCAAGCGGTCCGAGAGCGGGATGATCCTGAACCCGATCACGCTCGGGCCCAAGGCCACGCTGCAGGAGGCGCACGGCCTCATGGCGCGCTTCTCGATCAGCGGCGTGCCGATCGTCGAGGACGGGGGGCAGCTCGTCGGGATCATCACGAACCGCGACATGCAGTTCGAGAGCGACCTGTCGCGGCCGATCCGCGAGGTCATGACCTCCGAGAACCTCGTGACCGTGCCCGTCGGCACGACGCTCGACGAGGCCCAGGAGATCCTGCACAAGCACCGGATCGAGAAGCTCCCGGTCGTGGACGAGGGCGGGAAGCTCCGCGGGCTCATCACCGTGAAGGACATCTTCAAGCGCCGCCGCTACCCCGACGCGTGCAAGGACGAGCACGGGCGCCTGAGGGTGGGGGGCGCCGTCGGAGCGTCGATGGCCGACGTCGAGCGCGCGCGGCTGCTCGTGGAGGCGGGCGTCGACGTGCTCGTCGTGGATACGGCGCACGGGCACTCGGCGGGCGTGCTGAAGGCGGTCGAGCGCGTGCGGGAGCGCTTCCCGGACGTGCAGATCATCGGGGGCAACGTCGGGACGCGGGAAGGCGCACGCGCGCTCGTCGAGCGGGGGGTCGACGCCGTGAAGGTCGGCGTCGGGCCGGGCTCGATCTGCACGACGCGGGTGGTCACGGGCGTGGGGCTGCCGCAGCTCACCGCGAT
>CAZOYA010000303.1:0-3048 GCA_964583815.1 uncultured Gemmatimonadaceae bacterium
GCGGGGTGGTGGGGGCGGTCGTGGGGGCGGTGCTGGCGGCCCCGTCCTTCGCCGTCGCGCAGCAGGAGGCGGAGGGCGCGTCGGAGCACGGGGACCTTCCCCTGGAGCCCGCCCGCACCGTCGCGATCGATCTCACCGAGGGCTCGTGGATGTCGGTCGACGTGAGCCCCGACGGGCGCACGATCGTGTTCGACCATCTCGGCGACCTGTTCACGATACCCATCGAGGGCGGGGACGCCACGCAGCTCACGCGCGGGATGGCCTTCGACGCCCAGCCGCGCTTCTCGCCCGACGGCACGCGTGTCGTCTTCACCTCCGACCGCGACGGCGGCCAGAACATCTGGACGATCTCGCTCGACGGGCGTGACACGACGCAGATCTCCCGCGGCAACGCGAACCGGGCGGAGTCGCCGGACTGGTCGCCCGACGGTCGCTACGTGGTGGCGAGCTTCGGCTCCGGCACCTTCCGCTATGGCGGCAACCCGAACCTCCGCCTCTGGCACGTCGACGGCGGGGCGGGCGTGGAGCTGCTCGAGACGGAGGGGCTCCGCAAGCCGCTCGGCGCGCAATTCGGCCCGAACGGCCGCTGGATCTGGTACGCGCAGCGCACGGGCGGGGGCGACTGGGACTACAACGCGCAGCTGCCCCTCTACCGGATCCTCGCGTACGACCGCGAGAGCGGCGAGTCGCACGAGCGCGTGCAGCGCGTCGGCAGCGCCTTCCGCCCCACGCTGTCACCGGACGGGCGCTGGCTCGTGTACGGCACGCGCCACGACGCGCAGACCGGCCTGAGGATCCGCGATCTCGAGACCGGCGAGGAGCGCTGGCTCGCCTACCCGGTCCAGCGCGACGACCAGGAGTCCCGGGCGACGCTCGACGTGCTGCCGGGCATGTCCTTCACGCCCGACTCGCGCGAGCTGGTGGCGAGCTACGGGGGGCGGATCTGGAGGATCCCCGTCGAGGGCGGGCCGGCCGTGGAGGTCCCGTTCCGCGTGCGCTTCGACCTGCAGCTCGGGCCCGAGGTCGAGTTCGACTATCCGATCGAGGACACCCCGACCTTCGTGGCGCAGCAGATCCGCGACGTGAGCCCCTCGCCGGACGGCCGGCGTCTCGCCTTCACGGCGCTCGACCGGCTCTACGTCTCCGCGGCGGACGGCACGAGCCCGCGCGCGATCGCGCCGATGCCCGGCGTGCACCAGCACATGCCGGCCTGGTCCCCCGACGGCCGGCAGATCGCGTTCGTGACCTGGGAGGGGGACGCGGGACACCTGTACCGCGTGTCCGCGGACGGCGGGCAGCCGCAGCGCGTGTCGACCCGGCCCGCGTTCTACACGCAACCGGCCTGGTCGCCGGACGGCGCCCGCCTCGTGGCGCTGCGCGGCCACGCCCGTGCCTTCGTGGAGAACACCGCGCAGGGCGCGGGGTCGTCGGCCGACGACCTCGTCTGGTTCACGGCCACGGGAGGCGAGGCGACCCTCGTCATGCCGGCGGGCGACCGGAGCCGCCCGCACTTCGCCGGCGGCAGCGACCGGATCCACCTCTTCCGCGCACCGGACCAGCTCGTGTCCGTGCGGTGGGACGGCACCGACGAGCGGGTGCACGTGCGCGTGCGGGGCGAGCGCGTCACCGGGCAGGAGCAGCGCCGCGCGCCGTCCGTGGTGCTGATGGCCCCGCAGGGCGACCGGGCGCTCGCGCTCATCCTGAACCAGGTGTACACGCTGACGGTGCCGGAGATGGGCAGGTCGCCGATGATGAACGTCGGCGAGCCCGAGAGCGCGGCCTTCCCGGCGCGCCGGCTGACGGAGTTCGGCGGCGAGTTCCCCGCGTGGGGCGCGGACGGCCGCACGGTGCACTGGTCGCTCGGCAACGCGCACTTCGTCTACGACCTCGATGCCGCGATCGCCTTCGAGGACAGCCTCGAGGCGGCCGGCGCCGCGGACGAGCCGGAGGAAGTGGAGGAACAGGAGCAGGAGCCGGAGGGCGAGCGGGACGAGCCCCGCTACCGTGCCGTCGAGCACCGGGTGGTGGTCGAGTTCCCGCGGGACATCCCCCGCGGCGTGGCGGTGCTCCGCGGCGGCCGCGCGATCACCATGCGCGGCGACGAGGTCATCGAGAACGCCGACATCGTGATCCGGGACAACCGGATCGAGGCGGTCGGGCCGAGCGGGCAGGTGCAGGTGCCCGAGGGGGCGCGGGTCATCGACGTCTCGGGCCGCACGATCGTCCCCGGCTTCGTGGACACGCACGCCCACCTGCGGCCGTCCTTCTCGGTCCACCGCGGCGACGTGTGGGCGTACCACGTGAACCTCGCGTACGGCGTCACCACGTCGCGCGATCCGCAGACCGGCAGCACGGACGTGCTCACCTACGCCGATCTCGTGCGTGCCGGGGAGGTGATCGGGCCGCGCATCTACTCCACCGGGCCCGGCGTCTTCTTCGAGTTCAACATCGAGTCGCTCGAGGAGGCGCGGGCCGTGATGCGCCGCTACGCCGAGTACTTCGATACCAAGACGCTCAAGATGTACGTGGCGGGCACGCGCGAGCAGCGGCAGTGGATCGTGCAGGCCGCGCGCGAGCACGAGATCATGCCGACGACCGAGGGATCGCTCAACGTCAAGCAGGACCTGACGGAGACGATCGACGGCTACTCGGGGCTCGAGCACTCGATCCCGATCTTCCCCATCTACGGCGACTGGCTGCGGCTGTTCGTCGCGAGCGGGCGCACCTACACGCCGACGCTGCTCGTATCCTACGGAGGACCGTGGGCGGAGAACTGGTTCTACACGCGGGAGAACCCGCACGCCGAGGAGAAGCTGCGGCGCTTCACGCCACACTCGGTGGTCGACGTCGCGACGCGTCGGCGGGGTGGCGGGCCGAGCCCGGGTCCCGCCGGCTGGTTCCACGAGGACGAGCACGTCTTCCGGGACCACGCCCGCTTCGTGGCGGACCTCGTCGCGGCCGGCGGCCGGGCCGGCGTCGGCAGCCACGGGCAACTCCAGGGCCTCGGGTACCACTGGGAGCTCTGGGCCATGCAGTCGGGCGGGCTCG
>CAZOYA010000304.1:0-3038 GCA_964583815.1 uncultured Gemmatimonadaceae bacterium
CTAACAGCGCGGAGTGGAAGTCGTTCACCGACTCACCCCTCGTAGAGCGCCCTGCGCCGGATGATCTCGGCCACCTCGGGCGGCACCCATCCGTCCAGCGGAGCGCCGGAGCCCGCCGCCTCCCGCACCGCGCTGGACGACACGTCGTCCGCGCGCACCCGGACCAGGTCGATGCGTCCCTCGAGCTCGGGGACGGCCCGCACGACCTCGGAGACGAGGGGCGCGGGATCCTCGGATCCACGGTTCATCACCGCCAGGCGGGCGAGCTCCGCGATCCGGGCCGGCCCCCGCCAACGGGGAAAGGAGCGGAACTGGTCCGCCCCGAGGATCAGGTGGAGCGAGGCACCCGGGAGACGCGCCCGCAGCCGCTCGAGCGTCTCCACGGTCCAGGAGGGCGCGGGACGGTCGAGCTCGTCGGTGAGCACCTCGAAGCGGGGATCGGCCGCGACGGCCGCCCGGACCATCTCGAGCCGGGCGTCCGCGGGGGCGCGTGCGCCCTCCGGCTTGAACGGCGACGCCGCGGCGGGCACCCACAGCACGCGGTCCAGCCCGAGCGCGTCCGCCACGTCGGCGGCCACAGCCACGTGTCCGCGATGCGGCGGGTCGAACGTGCCTCCGAAGACGCCGACCGCCCGGGCCCTACGCTCTCCCATCGGCCCGGATCTCCTCCGCGGCCGGCGATTCCGGATACTCGGCGAGCAGTCGGTCGCGGGCCTCCCGGGCGAGATCGTCGTAGCCGATCTCCAGGTTCGCCTGGTAGATGCGCAGCAGCGCCCGGGGCGCGAACTCGCTGTCGGGATAGCGCTCCAGCACGAACTCGAAGTACTTGATGGCCGAGTCGTAGAGCTCGCGGCGGAAGTAGAAGTCGCCGTTCAGGTAGTCCTTCTCGGCGAGCTTCTCCCGCATCCGGTCGGCGATCTCCGCCGCCTCGGCCGCCTGCGGCGTGCCGGCGAAGTCGAGCGCGGCGTTGCCGCACTCCGTGAGCGCGTCCCGGGTGTAGGTCTGGTCGCGCTGGGGCTTCGGAGAGAGCTCGGCGAAGGCGCGGCATCGCCCGAGCGCCGCGTCCGCCGCCGCCGGGTGCCCGGGGTACCGGTCGAGGAAGCGCCGGTACTCCGCGGCCGCCGTCAGATGCTCCTCCCGCGCCTGGTAGGCCCGGGCGAGCATGAGGCGCGCCTCCGGGATCCGCTCCCAGTCGCCGTACGCGAGGAGCAGGCGGTCGAGCGTGCGGATCGCGTTCTCGTACTCCTCCTCCTGGAACTCCTGCTCGGCCATCCGGAAGAGCGCGTCGGCGTCCATCCCCTGGTAGATGTTGGACCGCCCACCGCAGGCGGACACGAGGAGGAGCGCCGTCAGGAGCGCACGGCGAACGAAGTGTGACGACGTGGTGGAGATCATGCGGCTCGGATACACGGGACGTGAGGGCGGGTTCAGCGACACCGCCCCGCGCGGAACGACTCGAGACCCCGGCCGAACCGGATCTCGTCGAAGCGTGCCTGCGCGCGGTCGACGAGGGAGCCCGCCTGATCCGTGTAGCGGACCTGCGCGTAGGCCTCCATCGCCTCCTCGCACCGCTCGAGGTCGGCCAGGATCTCCCCCTTCTCGAACCAGGCACGTGCCTGGAGGTTGCGTGGCTCGCCGACCTCGATCGTCCGCTCGACGAGCGCGAGGGCGCGCTCCCTCGAGGGCATGTCGTCCGAGCGCGCGAGCAGGTCCTGGGCGACGTTGAACGAGCACGTGCCGATGTACCAGTCCACCTCGCCCCGGTCCCGGGCCGACACCATCGTGCGGAAGCGCTCGAAGAAGACGAGCGCGTGCTGGCAGTCCCCGATCTCCTCGTAGGCCTGCCCCACCTCGAAGACGATCTGCGGCGCGTCCGAGGTCTCCGCCATGGCGATCTGGTAGAACGGGAGCGCCTGCCCGTACTCGCCGCTGCCGAAGTAGTGGCGGGCGAGCGGGAGCGCGAGGTCCCGCACGCCGAGCGCGGGCTCGAGCTCCCGGGCCGCCTCGACCGCGGTGGCCATGGCGAACCGGTCGCCGCGGGCATGCGCGTCCCGCGCGATCCCCATGAGATCCGTGATCGCCTGCCCGACCATGGCGGGGTCCGCCGCGACCGCGCTCTCGTAGTAGGCGCTCGCGTCGTCGACACGGCCGAGCCGGGCGTAGGTGTGCGCGACGCGGGCGAGCACGTCGGCCTCGTCCGCGCCCTGCCGCACCGCCAGGCGGTATTCGGCGAGCGCCTCCTCCCAGGCTCCGAGCGCGAACGCCTCGTCGCCGCGCAGCACCGCGCTGTCCTCCGTGGAGGGCGCGCAGCCGGCGATCGCCAGGAGCCAGCCTGCCAACACGAGCTTACGACTCATAGGACCCCCGCGTCCTCCCGTCCGGCCCCGACCGAGGCGAGATAGGCCCTCGCCCGCATGTCGGTCGGATCGTCGGCCAGGCAGCGCCGCCACTCGTGGGCCGCCCGGTCGACGTCGTTCAGCTTCATGAGCACCACGCCGAGCCGTACCCGCGCGCCCACGAAGGACGGCCGCTGCTCGAGGATCGACGCCAGCTCGTCACGCGCCCGCTCCAGCTCGCCGAGCTCGATGAGCGCCTCGGCGAACTTGCTCCGGATGTCGATGAAGCGCGGCCGGATCTCCAGGGCTCGCTCGTAGTGCTCCTTCGCCTCGCGGGGACGGTCGGCCACGAGATATAGATCGCCGAGCTGGGCGTGCGTCACCGCGATCCGGTTGCCGACGTCCGAGGGGAAGACACGCGAGTCCCGCTGGTCGATCTCGCCCGCCTTCGAGAAGGCCTCCTGGGCCTCCTCGTGCCGTCCCAGCTCGTTGAGGACGATCCCCCGGTTGAGATGGGCCTCGGCGTACGAGGGGTTCTCGGCGAGCGCCGCGTCGAAGTGGCGCAGCGCCTCCTCGTGCCGCCCGAGCATGGCCTGGCAGAGTCCGGCCTTGTTGTGGACGTCCGCGAAGTTCGGGTACTCCGCGAGCACGGTCTCGAAGGTCTCGAGCGCCGTCTCGAAGTCGTCCCGCTCCCAGGCGCTG
>CAZOYA010000305.1:0-3034 GCA_964583815.1 uncultured Gemmatimonadaceae bacterium
GTTCAGCGTCTTCAACCTGTTCAGCACGATGGTGTTCTGGGCGCTGATGGCCGACCGCTTCTCGCTCGAGCAGTCGAAGCGGCTGTTCGGCGTCGTGGCGGTGGGCGGCACGCTCGGCGCGATCTTCGGGCCGTGGCTCGCCTACACGATCGTGGAGCAGGTCGGGACGGCGAACCTGATCCTGATCGCGGTCGGCTTCCTCGTGCTCGCGGTGCTCGCGGCCTGGTGGGTGGCCACGCTCCAGCCGGAGGGGGCCCGCGCCGCCGCCGTGGCGGACCCGGACGCGCCGCCCGCCGTGGACGAGCGCGCCGTCATCGGCGGGAGCGCCTGGGAGGGCTTCCGCGCGGTCGCGCGCTCGCGCTACCTGCTCGGGATCTGCGCGATCGTGCTGATCCTCGCGGTCATGGCGACGTTCCTCTACTTCACGCGCCTCGCGATGGTCGCGCGGATCGCCGAGGGGACGGACGAGCAGACCGCGCTCTTCGCGAACATCGACATGTGGACGCAGATCGCGACGCTCGTCCTGCAGCTCCTCGTGGCGGGGCACCTGATGAAGAAGGTCGGCGTGTCGTTCGCGCTCGCGCTGCTCCCCGTCACGGTGCTCCTCGGCTTCGTCGGCCTCGCGATCGTGGGCTCCATCGCCGCGCTCATCGTGTTCGAGGCGGCCTTCCGGGCCGTGCAGCGCGCGATCTGGCGCCCGGCCCGCGAGACGCTCTTCACCGTGGTGAGCCGCGAGGAGAAGTACAAGGCGAAGGCCTTCGTCGACACGTTCGTCTACCGGGCCGGCGACGTGGTCGGCGCCTGGACCGAGGGGCTCATCGGCACGCTCGGGCTCGGGCTCGCCGGTCTCGCGAGCGCGGTCGTCCCGCTCGCGGCCGTGTGGGGCGTGCTCGGGGTGTGGCTCGGCCGCGCGCAGGGCCGCCGGGCCGAGGAGCGCGCGGTGCTCAGAAACACCCCGGTGGCCTCCCGCGTATGATTCTCCCATGCGCATCCGACTGCTGATCCTCCGGACCGCCGCCTTCCCCGCCCTCGCGCTCCTCGCGGCGTGCGGGGTTCCGGGGACCGCTCCGGGCGATTCCCCCGCTCCGCCCGCCCCACCCGCCGCCTCCGGCACGACCTCTCCCGACGGGCTCACCCCCGAGCAGATCGAGGAGATCTACCGCTCGCGCACGGAAGCCCAGCGAGGCCGCTACACCGAGGCGGACGTGCGCTTCATGACGGACATGATCCACCACCACGCGCAGGCCATCGAGATCTCGCGCCTGGTGCCGGATCGCAGCGAGCGGAGCTCGATCCGCACGCTCGCGTCCCGGATCATCAACGCGCAGCAGGACGAGATCGCCCTGATGCAGCGGTGGCTGCGGGACCGGGACCGGCCGGTGCCGGAGGTGCACGTCATGGACGACCACGTCATGGTGCACGTGCCCGGATCGGACGCGCACGACCCGGCCGCCCACGACATGCACGACATGCCGGGCATGCTCACCCCCGAGCAGGTCGAGCGGCTCCGCGCCACCGACGGCGCGGGGTTCGACGAGCTCTTCCTCACGTACATGATCGAGCACCACCAGGGCGCCGTCACGATGGTCCGCACGCTCTTCGCGACCGACGGCGCGGGACAGGACGAGGAGGTCTTCCGCTTCGCCTCCGACGTCCAGGTGGATCAGGCGACCGAGGTCGCACGCATGGAGCGGATGCTCGACACCCTCAGGAGTCCGAGATGACACCCGAAGCCCCTGGCCCGATCCGTTCGGGCCCCCTGCGCCGCCCGGCGCTGCTCGCGGCCGGATCGGCCCTCCTCGTCGCCGCGGCGGCGTGCGCGTCGGGATCCGGCTCCATGCCGGCGACCGCGCCCGCGTCCGAGCCGGCCGCCCTTCCGCTCTCCGACGTCCGTCCCCCGACGCCCGACCCGCGCGTGGGGCTCCGCGCCGGGCTCATGGACGCGGAGGAGGCGATCTGGAACCTGCGGAAGGTCTCCTCCACGCCGCCCGCGGAGGAGTTCATCGGGGTGACCAACTCGGACCTCGCGTTCACCGGTCCGTACGCGATCCAGGGCAACTACAACGGCTTCCAGGTCTGGGACATCTCGACCCCCGCGCGGCCGGAGCTCGTGCACGGCTACGTCTGCCCCGCCTCGCAGAGCGACGTGTCCGTCTACGAGAACCTGCTCTTCGTGTCGGGCGAGGGGCTCGGCGGCCGGATCGACTGCGGCGTCGAGGGCGTGCCGCAGGCCGTGAGCCGGGACCGCCTGCGCGGCATCCGGATCTTCGACATCACGGACATCCGCAATCCGCGCTACATCGGCAACGTGCAGACCTGCCGGGGATCGCACACGCACACGGTCCTGAAGCACCCGGACGACGACGAGAACGTCTACGTCTACGTCTCCGGCTCCGCGCCGGTGCGTCCGGCCGAGGAGCTCCCCGGGTGCGTGAACGCGCCGCCCTCGGAGGACCCGAACTCGGCGCTCTTCCGCATCGAGGTGATCCGGGTGCCGCTCGCGGATCCGGCGGCAGCCGAGATCGTAAGCTCGCCGCGCATCTTCGACGACCTGGTCGCGCCGCCCGAGCACGGCCCCTCCCCGGCCGACATCGAGGAGCTCGAGCGCGCCCGGGCGGAGGGCGCCTACATCCTCCGGGTGAACGGACAGGAGATGATCCTCCCCGACCAGGCGGTGAGCGCGCTCCTCTCGCAGCTCGTCGAGCTCCGGGGCGGCACCGGCGCGCCGACGGCCGCCGACAGCGCGATGCTCCGCCAGCGGCTCCCCGAGCTCGAGGCGCAGATGGCGGGTCCCGGCGGCGGTGAGGAGGGCGGTCCGCAGCCCGGCCCCACGCAGTGCCACGACATCACCGTGTTCCCGGAGATCGGCCGCGCGGGCGGGGCCTGCGAGGGCTACGGCCTCCTTCTCGACATCGAGGACCCGGTGAACCCGCACCGGATGGACGCGGTCGCCGACTCGAACTTCTCGTACTGGCACTCCGCCACGTTCAGCAACGACGGGTCGATGGTGCTGTTCTCGGACGAGTGGGGCGGC
>CAZOYA010000306.1:0-2945 GCA_964583815.1 uncultured Gemmatimonadaceae bacterium
CTTGGCGCCGGGGATGAGCACGGCGCCCACGACCAGGTCCGCGTCGCGGAGCTGCTCGCGGATCGCGTAGCGGGTGCTGAAGAGTCCCTGGACGTTCGGCATCACGTCGGCCAGGTAGCGGAGGCGGTCCAGGTCGATGTCGAGGATCGAGACGCGCGCGCCCAGGCCGGCGGCGATCCGCGCGGCGTTCGTGCCCACCACACCCCCGCCGAGCACCACGACCTTGCCGGGGAGCACCCCCGGCACGCCGCTGAGCAGGACCCCGAGGCCGCCCTGGGGCTTCTCGAGGTACTTCGCTCCCTCCTGCACGGCCATCCGTCCCGCGACTTCGCTCATCGGGGTGAGGAGCGGGAGCCTTCCGTCGTCGAGCTCCACCGTCTCGTACGCGATCGCCACCGCGCCCGTCCGCATCAGGGCCCGGGTGAGCGGCTCCGATGCCGCGAAGTGGAAGTACCCGAAGACCACCTGCCCCGCCCGCAGCAGCGGCCACTCGGACTCGACGGGCTCCTTCACCTTCAGGACGAGGTCGGCGTCGGCCCACACGCTCGCGGCGTCGTCCCGCAGCTCGGCTCCGGCCCGGAGATAGGCGTCCTCGGCGAAGCCGCTCCCGTCCCCCGCCCCGCGCTCGACGAGCACCTCGTGGCCGGCGCGGACCAGGGTCTCCACGCCCGCGGGCGTGAGCGCGACCCGGTACTCGTCCGCCTTGACCTCCCTCGGAACCCCGACTCGCGTCACGCGGCGGCTCCCGCCCCCGGCCCGAGCGCCAGGACGTAGTGGAGGTCCGGGCCGTAGTGCGCGGCGGCCACCCGCCGCACGTCCTGGAGCCCGACCCGGTCGATCTTGGCGAGCGTCGCCTCGAGCCCCTCGATCGGCTCCCCGTGCAGCTCGAGCGAGGCCAGCCGGTACATGCGCGAGACCGGGGACTCGAGCGAGAGCACGATCTGGCCCTTCACCTGCCGGCGGACGTCCTCGAGCTCCCCCGTCGGCAGCCCCTCCTGCGCCACCCGCGCCAGCTCGGCGCGCACGGCCTCGACGGCGCGCTCCGCGGTCGCGGGACGGGTGCCCACGTACACGCCCGAGATCCCGACGGCTTCGTGGAACGCCTGGTAGGTGAAGATCGAGTAGCAGAGCCCGAGCTCCTCGCGCACCCGCTGGAAGAGCCGCGAGCTCATCCCTCCGCCGAGCGCCGCCGAGAGCAGGACGTGCGCGTGCCGGTCCGGGTGCCCGTGGCCGGGAACCGGGGCGCCGAAGACGACGTGCGTCTGCGCGCCGGGACGCTCGAGGAGCTCGAGGCCCCGCGCCGGCTCCCCGGGCTCGTCCACCGCGGGCGCCCGCGCACCGGTGGGCGCGTCCCCGAAGAGCGCCGCGACCCGGCCCACCAGCTCCTCGTGGTCGACGTTCCCCGCGGCCGCGATCACCAGGTTCTCGCCCGTGTAGCGAGCCCCGTGGATCGCGCGCAGCGTGTCCGCCTGCATGCCGCCCACGGACTCCCGGGTGCCCAGGATGGGGCGGCCCCACGGGTGTCCGCGCCAGAACCGCTCGGCGTGGAGGTCGAAGACGAGGTCGTCCGGCGTGTCCTCGACCTGCGCGATCTCCTCGAGCACGACCTCGCGCTCGAGGTCGAGCTCGGCCTGCTCGAGCCGCGGCGCGAGCACGAGGTCGGCGAGCACGTCGAGCGCCTCCGGGAGGTGCTCGTCGAGCACGCGGGCCTGGTAGGAGGTGTGCTCCCGCGTGGTGTACGCGTCGAGCGAGCCCCCGAGCCGCTCGAGCGCGAGCGCGATCTCGGCGGCGGTGCGGCGCCGCGTCCCCTTGAACACCATGTGCTCGAGGAGATGGCTCGCGCCGGCCTCCGCGGGGCTCTCGTGCACGGTGCCCTGGCGGACCCAGACCCCGAGGGCGAGCGAGCGGACCCCGCCCATGTGCTCGGTCAGCACGACCACCCCGTTCGGCAGCCGGGTGCGGCCGATCGCGCCCTCCCTCGTCCCGCCCCGCCCCGCGGGGGCGGTCACGGGCGCGGATAGGCCGCGCACGGCCCGTCCGCCGCCCATTCCCTCGCCGGGCGGACCCGCGGGACGCGTCCCGGGGCCCGCCCGACGCACAGCCCTTCCGCGGCGGTCAGGCGTGCGCGCCATCCGCTCCGGCCGCGGCACCCGCGGCCTCCTCGGCCATCGCCGCCTTTCTCGAGAGCCGCAGCCGGCCCTTCTCGTCGATGGAGAGCAGCTTCACGCGGGTGATGTCGCCCTTCTTCAGGACGTCTTCGGTCTTCTCCGTGCGCCCTTCCTGGAGCTCCGAGATGTGGCACAGGCCCTCGACGCCCGGCATGATCTCCACGAACGCGCCGAACGAGGTCACGTTCTTGACCGGGCCCTCGTAGATCCGGCCGACCTCGGGGTCCTGCACGATCGCCTCGATCATCTCCCGCGCGCGCCGCCCGGCGTCGAGCGACACCGCGGCGATCTTCACGATGCCGGAGTCGTCGATGTCGATCTGGGCGCCCGACTCGTCCTGGATGGCGCGGATCGTCTTCCCCTTCGGGCCGATGATCTCGCCGATCTTCTCGGGGTTGATCTGGATCGAGATGATCTGCGGCGCGTACTTGGACAGCTCCGTGCGCGGCTCCGCGATCGCCTGGTCCATCAGCTCGAGGATGTGCATCCGCGCGCGCTGCGCCCGCTCGAGCGCCTCGCGCATGATCTCGACCGTGAGGCCCTGGATCTTGATGTCCATCTGGATGGACGTGATCCCGTCCCGCGTGCCCGCGACCTTGAAGTCCATGTCGCCGAGCGCGTCCTCGAGGCCGAGGATGTCGGTCAGGACGGCGACGCGGTCGCCCTCCTTGATCAGCCCCATCGCGACGCCCGCGCAAGCCTTCCGGATCGGCACGCCCGCGTCCATCAGCGCCAGCGAGGTGCCGCAGACGGTCGCCATCGAGGACGAGCCGTTGG
>CAZOYA010000307.1:0-2936 GCA_964583815.1 uncultured Gemmatimonadaceae bacterium
ACGTCCTCGGCGTCGCTCACGCTTCCGAGCATGCGGTACGCGATCGCGAAGGCCTCCGGCCGGAGACGCTCGAGGAGCTCGGGCGCCGTCATGCGAGCCCCCGCGCGAAGCCGTCGCGCCAGCTCGGGTAGCGCGGCTCCCACGCGAGCTCCCGGCGCGCCTTCGCGTTCGAGGCGCCGGAGGCGCGGGTCATCATCGCGACCGCCGCGGGTCCGGCCAGGAGCCGGGCGAGCCACACCGGCACGCGGAACGGGGGCGGGCCTCCGACGGCCGAGGCGAGGACCGGCAGCCACTCGGACGCGGGCGCGGGCTCGTCGTCGGTCACGTGGTAGATGCCGCGCCGGCCCCGCTCGATCGCCGCGATGGTGGCGGTCGCCGCGTCGTCCAGGTGGATGAAGGAGGTGTAGCCGCTCGCCCGGCCCACGAGAGGGAAGCGCCTCTGCCGGACCATCTCGCTCTGCAGCCCGGGAGGGCGCTTCGACATGGTGGTGCCCGGACCGTAGAAGCCGCCGTAGCGCAGCACGATCCCCTCGGTCCACGTCGCGCCGAGGACGGCCGCCTCGAGGTGCCGGTCGGCTTCCAGCACGCGCCGGAACGGCTCCGGCGCGGGGGTCAGGAGCGGATCGTCCTCCGACAGGACCCCGGGCTCGCCCGGGCCCAGGAGGAAGCCCGCGAAGGCCTGGGCGACGAACCGGCCCACGCCCGCCTCGCGGCTCGCCGCGAGGAGGATGTCCGTCCCCTCCGCGCGTAGTCGGGCGTTCTGACGGAACGCCTTCTCGAAGTTGCGGAGGCTGCCCAGGTCCGAGAGCGCCGTCATCTGGTGCACGACGATCTCGGGTCGGGCCGTCCGGATCGCCTCGTGCATGGCCGGGGCGTCGAGCGCGTCCGCGACAACGGGGCGGGCGCCCAGCTCCTCGAGCAGCGCGCGCTTCGACGGGGTCCGCGTGAGCCCCGTCACCTCGTAGCCGCGCTCCACGAGCATCTCCACGAGGCGCCGCCCGAGCACGCCCGTGGCCCCCGCGACGAAGATGCGCCGTCCGTTCGCCATGAAGTCCCTCCCTCTCCGTTCGATCTTGGTGACGTACACCCGAACGACGAGATCGTGGGGACGGGCGTGACACCCCGGGGGCGCGACCGACGGCCGGCGCTCCCGGGGTGGCGACCGCGGGGCGGGGCGGCTATTCCTCGCGGAGCGCCACCATCGGATCCACGCGCGCCGCCCGGAAGGCCGGGACGAGGCAGGCCGCGACCGCCGCCCCGAGCAGCACGACGGCGGCGGCCGTGAAGGTCAGGGGGTCCGAGGGGGCGAGCCCGAAGAGCTGGCTCCGCACGAGCCGCGTGAGGCCGAGCGCGCCGACGGTCCCGAGCGCCAGGCCCACCCCTGCGTGGACGAGGCCCTCGCCGAGCACGCGGCGCAGCACCTCCGCGGGATGCGCGCCGAGCGTCACCCGGATCCCGATCTCCCGCGTCCGCTGTCCCACGAGATAGGCCATCATGCCGAAGATTCCGACGGCCGCGAGCGCCAGCGCCGACAGCGCGAAGACGCTCAGGATCGTCGCCACGAAGCGCCGCTGGGCGAGCGCGTCGGCCATCATCCGGTCGAGCGTCGCGACCCGGGTGATGGGGAGCTGCGGATCCAGCTCGCGGACGACGCGACGCACCTCCGGCACGAGGGCGAGCGGATCGGAGGCCGCCCGGAGGAGCACGTCCTGGCGGTACTCGGGATTCTGGGCCAGGGGGAGGAAGGCGGAGGGGCGGACCTGCCGGTCCAGGCCCGAGCGGCGCGCGTCGCGCACGACCCCGACCACCGTGATCCAGGCCACCTCCTCGTCCGGGCCGAAGCCGCTTCCCCACGCGAAGCGCTTCCCGAGGGGGTCCTGTCCCGGCAGGAAGATGCGCACGAACGTCTCGTTCACGACGGCCACCCGGAGGTCGTCCGGGCCGTCGCCCGGCCCGAGCCCGCGCCCCGCCACGAGCTCCATGCCGGCCGCCTCGAAGAAGGCGCCCGACACGATCTCGGAGACCACCGGGCTCCGCCGCTCGAGGTCCGAGGGCTCGGGGCGTCCTTCGATGGAGATCGACCCGCTGTTGGGGAGCTCTTCCAGGAAGAAGGTCGAGACCGAGCCGGCCGCGGTGACGCGCGGCATCCCCTCGAGGCGCTCGAGCAGCTCGGTGAAGAAGGCCCGGCTCTCTTCGTCCTCCGGGTAGCGGCTGGCCGGGAGCCGGAGCGTCAGGTGGAGCACGTCGTCGGTCCGGAATCCCGGGTCGACGGCGCGCAGGTTGAGGAAGCTCCGCAGGAGGAGGCCCGAGCCCAAGAGCAGCAGGAGCGCCAGCGCGAACTGGCCCACCACGAACGCGCCGCGCAGCCGGGCGAGCGTGGCGCCCGACGAGCCCCGGGCCCCCTCGCGCACCTGCGTGCCCGGATCGACCCGGGCGGCATGGAGCGCCGGGATCGTGCCGAAGAGCGCGCTGGCGCCGATCGCGACGAGGAGGGAGAAGGCGAGCATGCGGACGTCGACGTGCACCTCGTCGAGGCGGGGAAGGTCGGTCGTGCCCGCCCCGCTGACGACCGCCACGGCGAGGGACGCGAGCGCGGCGCCCGCGAGCCCGCCGAGGCCGCCGAGCACGATGCACTCGGCGAGCACCTGCCGCACGATGCGTCCGCGGGCGGCGCCCAGCGTGAGGCGCACCGCGAGCTCCCGCGCGCGCGCCGCGCCCCGCGCGAGGAGCAGGCCCGCGACGTTCACGACCGCGATGAGCAGGACGAGCACGACCGCCGCGAGGACCGCGAGCAGCGGCGTGCGCACGTCCCCCACGAGCGTGTCCCGCAGCGGCTCCAGGTCGATCCCGATCCCCTCGTTCGCGACCGGGTACTGCTCCACCGAGCGCGCGGCGATCCGGTCCATCTCCGCCTGCGCCGTCGCGAGGTCGACCCC
>CAZOYA010000308.1:0-2919 GCA_964583815.1 uncultured Gemmatimonadaceae bacterium
CCGGGGAGCCGCTCCTCGAGGAGCCGGAGGTAGCGCGGCCACAGCCGCTCGAGCGCCCGGTCGATCGCCTCGGCCGCGAATCCCGCGCCCTCGAGCAGCTCCCGCGCGATCTGCGGGTCGGTCTTGCCGGCGAAGCTCGTGTTCTGCACGTCGCCGGTCGTCCCGAACGTCTCGCGCATCGCCTGCTCGAATGCCCCCTTCGCGGGCCCTCCGCGCACGAGCGTTCCGTCGATGTCGAACAGGACGAGACGCCTCACAGGAGCTCCGGCACGAGCGAGGGGTCGAGGTTGCCGCCGCTCAGGATCACCGCCACGGCCTGCCCCTCGACGTCGAGCCGGCCCGAGCGGAGCGCCGCCACGGTCGCCGCGCCGCTGAACTCCACGACGAGCTTCTGACGGCCGAAGAGGAGCCGCGCCGCGTCGCGGATCTCGTCGTCGGAGACCGTGACGACGTCGTCGAAGAGCTCCCGGGCGTGCTCGAAGGTGAGCCTCCCCGTGATCACCGGCGCGAGCCCGTCGGCGATCGTGTCGATCCCCTCGAGCCGCACGGGGGTGCCCGCGTCGAGCGCGGCTCGCATCGAGGCCGCGCCCTCCGGCTCCACGCCGACGACCCGCGCGTGCGGGAGCATCCGCTTCACCGCGGCGGCCACGCCGCTCGCGAGCCCGCCGCCGCCGATCGGGACGAGCACGAGGTCCACGTCAGGCCAGTCGCGGGCGATCTCGTGCCCGACCGTGCCCTGCCCCGCGATGATGTGCCGGTGATCGAAGGGCGGCACCATCGCGAGCCCGAGCTCCTCGGCGATCTGCTCCGCGCGCGCCTTGCGCTCGACGGACGTGGTGCCCTCGAAGACGACCTCCGCCCCGAGCCGCTCCGCCCCCTCCCGCTTGACCGCCGGCGCCGTCGTGGGCATCACGACCACGGCCCGCACGCCCCGCAGCCTGCCCGCGAGCGCGACCGCCTGGCCGTGGTTGCCCGAGGAGTAGGTGATCACCCCCCGGGACACCTGCTCGTCCGAGAGCTGCGAGACGAAGTTGAACGCCCCGCGGATCTTGAACGACCCGGTGCGCTGCAGGCTCTCGCACTTGAGTCGCACCCGGGCGCCGACCTCCTCGGACAGCACGTCCGAGCGGAGGAGGGGCGTCGCGACCGCGACGCCCTGCAGGCGCCGCGCCGCGGACTCGATCTCCGGGAGACCGACGAGTCCCTCGCCCTGCAGGATCGTGCTCATGCGCGGCTCATGCCTCCTCGTCCTCCTCCGAAACCGTGAGCTCCGCCTCGTCCTCGTCCTCGACCTCCACGCGCGGGCGCGCCGGCCGGGCCGCCGCCCCCGAGCGCTCGGTAGCCGCCTCCACCTCGGCCTCCGCGAGCGCCGCGTCGATCGCCTCGTCCTCGTCCTCCGCCTCGCCGACCACCACTCGGGCGACGTCCACCACGGTGTCGCCGTCGTCGAGGTTCATGAGCTTCACGCCCTGCGTCGCGCGCCCGATGAGCGAGATCTCGGCCACATTCTGCCGGTTCACCACGCCGTTCCGCGTGATGAGCATGAGCTGCTCGTCGTCCTTCACCGACTTGATCGCGATCACCCTCCCGGTCCGCTCGGAGACCCGGAGGTTGATCACGCCCTTGCCGCCGCGGCGCTGCATGCGGTAGGCGTCCACCGCCGTCCGCTTGCCGAGCCCCTTCTCCGCGACGACGAGGAGCGTCGAGTCCTCGCGCACGACCTCCATGCCGACCACGACGTCGCCCTCGGCGAGGTCGAGGCCCCGCACGCCCTCGGTGGCGCGGCCCATCCGGCGGACGTCCGTCTCGTGGAAGCGGATCGCCATGCCGTTCCGGCTCGCGAGGATGATCTCGTCGTCACCGGAGGTGATCCGCACGTCGATGAGCTCGTCGCCCTCCCGGATGTTCATCGCGTTCAGGCCGACCGTGCGCACGTTCCCGTACGCGGAGAGCTCGGTCTTCTTCACGACGCCGTTCCGGGTGCAGAACATGAGATAGCGGTCCTCGCTGAACTCGCGCACCGGCACGACCGAGGCGATCCGCTCGTCCTCGCGGAGGTTGAGCAGGTTCACGATCGGCTTGCCGCGCGAGGCGCGTCCCCCGACCGGGATCTCCCACACCTTCACCCAGTAGCACTGCCCCGCGCGGGTGAAGATCATCACGTAGTCGTGCGTGGACGCGACGAAGAGGTGCTCGACCCAGTCCTCGTCGCGGGTGTCCATCCCCCGGAGCCCGCGGCCGCCGCGGCGCTGCGCGCGGTAGGTGTCGACGGGGAGGCGCTTCACGTAGCCGTTGTGGGACACGGTGACGACCATGTCCTCCTCGACGATCAGGTCCTCGACGTTGAAGGACCCGACCGCGCCCGTGATCTCGGTGCGCCGCTCGTCGCCATAGGTCGCGGCGATCTCCGTGAGCTCCTCCTTGAGGATCTCGAAACGGCGCGGCTCGGAGGCGAGGATCTCCCGCAGCTCCTCGATCAGGGCCCGCACCTGGGCGAGCTCCTCCTCGAGCTTCTCGATCTCGAGGCCGGTCAGGCGGGCCAGGCGCATGTCGAGGATCGCCTTCGCCTGCCGCTCGCTGAGCGCGAAGGTCTCCTGGAGCTGGCCCGACGCCGTCTCCGTGTCCTTGGCCGCGCGGATGATCCGGATGACCTCGTCGATGTTGTCGACGGCGATCTTGAGGCCCTCGAGGATGTGCTCCCGCTCCAGCGCCGCATCGAGGTCGAACTGCGTGCGCCGGGTGATGACCTCGTGCCGGTGCTCGATGAAGCGGACCAGGCGGCCCCCGATACCAATGATTCCCGAGGGCGTGTCCGGCCCGGACGTGGCACGGCCGACCGCGTACATGTAGGTGCCGTCACTCACGGTCCGCCTCCAACTCCTCCAACCGCTCCCGCAGCTGCGCATTGCTGATAAGCCC
>CAZOYA010000309.1:0-2907 GCA_964583815.1 uncultured Gemmatimonadaceae bacterium
CAGGGGGGGGGGACGCCACGTCGCCGGGGTGCGGCCGGCCGAGCGCCTCGCCGGTGTCGATGGGGCGCACGTGGGGGCGGGGCGCGAGCACCTCCACGCCGACCTCCTCCCCGTACAGGTCCCCGTCGAAGCCGATGAGGTGGAGCTCGATGCTCGGGGGCGAGCCCTTGAACGTGGGGCGCGGCCCGATGTGGAGCGCGCCGGGGTGCGTCCCGCCCCCGCGGAGCACGCCCCGCACGGCGTAGACGCCCGACGGCGGCACGAGCTTGTCCTGCTCGGTGACCCGAAGGTTCGCGGTGGGAAAGCCGAGCCCGCGTCCCCGACCCTCCCCCCGCACCACCAGGCCGTGGAGCACGTAGGGGCGGCCGAGACAGAGCCGTGCCTCGTCGAGGCGCTTCTCCTCCACGGCGCGGCGGATGCGGGAGGAGGAGATCGGCGAGCCGTCCGCCTCGACCGGCGGCACGACGTCCACCCGGAAGCCGAGCTCCCGTCCCATCTCGCGGATCGTGTCGGCGTCGCCCGAGCGCCCGCGGCCGAAGCCGTGGTCGTAGCCGATCACCAGCTCCTCCACCCGGAGGCGCGCGAGAAGGATCTCCTCCACGAAGCGGCGGGGCTCGTACCGTGAGAGCGCCTCCGTGAACGAGAGGAAGACCGCGAAGTCGAGCCCGCTCTCCGCGAGGATCTCCTTCTTCTCGAGCGGCGTGGTGAGCAGGCGCGGCGCCTGGTCCGGCCGCACGACCCGGAGCGGGTGCGGATGGAAGGTGACGAGCACGCTCCGGCGCCCCGTCGCCTCGGCACGGTCCCGGATCTGCTCGAGGACGCGCCAGTGGCCGAGGTGGACGCCGTCGAAGGTGCCGACCGTCGCGACCGTGCCGCGGTCGGAGGGGAGCCCCGGCGGGTCCTTCCAGGCGAGCGGGCCGGCGCTCACGCGAGCACCTTCCGCGGGCGCAGCACCCCGTCCTCGAGCGCGCCGATCGCGAGGAGCCCGCCCTCGCTGACGATCGCGACGGAGCCGTCGCCCGGAGCCCGGGAGCCCTCGTCCCAGCGCACCCGCTGCCCCTGGCGCAGGCGGTCCGCGAGGGCCGGGTCGTCGAGCTCGACGCGCGGCAGGTGGGCCACCGCCTCGAGCGGGCTCAGCCGCGCGCGCTGGGCCGCAGCCCCGTCGTCGAGGTCGTCCGCGGGGACCGCGTCCTCCACGCGGAAGCCGCCGACCGCCGTGCGCCGGAGGGCGACCAGGTGGCCGCCGACCCCCAGGACCGCGCCGAGGTCACGCGCGAGCGCGCGCACGTAGGTGCCGCTCGAGCAGTGGACGGAGAAGCGGACGCGCGGGAGGTCGACCTCCAGGGGCACGATCTCGTGCACCTGCACGCGCACCGGCTCGAGGCGCACCCGCTCGCCCCGCCGGGCCCGCCGGTGCATGGCCTCGCCCGCGACCTTCTTGGCCGAGTACTGGGGCGGCACCTGCTCCTGCTCCCCCTCGAGCGCGCGGAGGGCCTCTTGGACCTCGGCCCCGGTGAGTCGGCGCCAGGCATCCGTCTCGGCCGTCACGGCCCCCTCCCGGTCGTCGGTGTCCGTGGAGGTCCCGAGCACGGCCGTCGCCTCGTAGCGCTTGTCGAGGCCGGTCAGGTACTCCGCGAGGCGGGTCGCCCGCTCCACGCAGAGCAGGAGGAGCCCGGAGGCGAAGGGGTCGAGCGTGCCGGTGTGCCCCACGCGGCGGGTCCCGAGGGCGCGCCGCGCCCGGGCCACCACGTCGTGCGAGGTCGGCCCCTCGGGCTTGTCGACCGGCAGCACCCAGCCCGGCCCCTCGCTCACGCGTCCCGCTCCTCGTCCTCGCCGCGCTCCTGCGGCGCGCCCTCGCCCCCCTGGCCGCCCCCCTGACCGTCCGCCTCCTCGCGGCCCGCCTCGTCGCCCTCCGGGAGCACGTCCGAGAGGATCTCCTCGATGCGGCGGGCGTGCTCCAGCGAGTGATCCTCCTGGAAGCGGAGCTCGGGGATGCGCCGGAGCTCGAGGGTGCGCCCGAGCACGCCGCGCAGGAACGGCGCCGCGGCGCGCAGCCCCTCCAGTGCCGCCTCGGTCTCCTCGGGCGCGCCGATGACGCGCACGTGCACCCGCGCGCTCCCGAGGTCCGAGGCCACGTCGACCGCCGTGACGGTGACGAGCCCGACGCGGGGATCGCGCACCCGCGTGCGGATCAGCTCGGAGAGCTCGCGCTTGAGCTGCTCGTTCAGGCGCGCGAGGCGCCGACGGCCGCTCATGCGCGCCCACCCGGACCGAGCGGGTCAGTGGAGATCACGCCGCACCCGCACGATGAGCGCGCCGCCGTGCGACTCCACGAGCCGGTCCGCCTTGTCGAGGATCGACTCCGCCTGCCGACCGTCGCTCGACACGAGCGCGATCGTGAGCTCGGCGCGTCCGTGCACGTCCTGCAGCCCGGTCGCCGCGACCGACACGTTGAAGCGCGAGCGCAGCCGGTCCGGGAGCGAGCGCACGACCGAGCGCTTCTCCTTGAGCGAGGAGCAGCCCGGCAGGGCCAGCTCCCAGGTGCACGAGGCGACCACCACCGGCCGGGCTCAGCCGTCAGGTCGCGCTCGCCAGGGTCCGCGCGACCTCGGTGACCGTGTAGCACTCGATCAGGTCACCGACCTTCACGTCGTTGAAGTTGGCGATCCCGATGCCGCACTCGAAGCCTTCGCGGACCTCCTTCACGTCGTCCTTGAAGCGCTTGAGCGAGCCGATCTCCCCGTCGTACACGACGATCCCGTCGCGGACCACGCGGGCGCGGCCCTTCCGGTCGATCCGGCCCTCGGTGACGTAGCACCCGGCGATCGTGCCGACCTTGCTCACCCGGAAGATCTCCCGCACCTCGGCGGTGCCCTGCACCTGCTCCTTCTTCTCGGGCGCGAGCAT
>CAZOYA010000310.1:0-2904 GCA_964583815.1 uncultured Gemmatimonadaceae bacterium
ACGTGTCCGACATGAGCTGGACGCGCCGCGTCGAGCATCCGTCCGAGGTCGTGCAGAAGGGCCAGGAGCTCGACGTCATGGTCCTCGACGTGGATGCCGAGAACAAGCGCATCAGCCTCGGCATGAAGCAGCTCACGGACGATCCGTGGCCGTCGATCAGCGAGACGCTCTCGCCCGGCGTGGAGCGGGACGGGAAGGTCGTGCGCGTCCAGGACAAGGGCGTGGTGGTGGACCTCGGCGACGACATCGAGGGCTTCGTCCCGGTCTCGCACAGCGGGGTCGAGGACGCCGAGCGCCTCGAGGAGTACTACGGCGAGGGTGACCCGGTGCCGCTCAAGGTCCTCGAGTCGGACGCGGTGAACCGCCGCATCGTGCTCGAGGTGACCGAGGTGCCGCCCCGCAAATCCCAGGCGGAGATCGACGCGGCCCGGATCCGGGCGGCCGGAGGGGAGGAAGGCTCGGCGGGCGAAGAGGCGGGCCGCGGCGAGGAGTCGTAACGCGCCGTGGTTGCCGCGCGCACCGTCCCCGCACGCTTCGCGCGCCTCTTCGTCATCCTGATCCTCGTCCTCGCCGGGTGCGCCCGGGTGGGGCCGGAGGCGCGGGCGGAGAGGCCGGGCGGGGGCGGCCCCGTCGAGGTCGTGATCGAGCCGGGCCCGATCTCGGGTCCGCGTCAGGCCGAGGCGGCCGGTCTCTACGACCGCGCCGCCGAGGCCCTCGAGGCCGGACGCGCCGGGGAGGCGGGGACGCTCGCCCGGCGCGTCGTCGAAGAGTACCCGCGCTCCTCCTCCTCGGGGCGGGCGCTCTGGCTGCTGGCGCGCGCGGCGGTCGCGTCGGGAGACGCGGCGGCCGGCGACGAGGCGGCGGCCCGTTACCTCGGACTCGACGGGGTGGAGCGGGTGGAGGATCCACGGCCGGCCGACGTCGCGCTCCTGCGCGCGGAGGCGACCGCGGACCGGCCGGCGGCGTCGATCGAGCGGCTCTTCCCGATCGGGAGCGAGGCCCCGAACGACGCGCGTGAGGCGGCGCGGGAGCGCGCCCGCGCGGCCGCCGCGCTCCTGTCGCTGGCGGAGACCGAGGACCTGCTCGCGCGCGCGCCCGCCGACGCCGCGGTGCGGGGCGTGCTGGCGGCCCGGCGGGCGGCGTACGTGCTCCTGGACGGAAACGACCGGGAGCGGGCCGCGGCGCTCGCCCGCGAGGCGCTGGCCGCCGGGGCCACCGGGCCGGATTCCGTGCTCGCGGAGGCCGTGTCCCGCGGCGAGCTGCCGGAGGACTTCGTCAGCGCGGCGACCCTCCGCATCGGCGCGATCTTCCCGCTCGGGGGGGCGCCGTCCCTCGCGAGCTACGCCGAGCTGCTCATGGAGGGGGTCGAGGTGGCGGCGGCCACCGCTCTGGGCCCGGGCTTCGAGGTGGAGCTCGTGACCCGCGACGACGAGGGGGATCCCGACCGCACGGCGGCGCTCGTGCGCGAGCTCGAGGCGGAGGGCGTGTCGGGGATCGTCGGCTTCCTGCAGGACTTCGACCTGGCCACTGCGGCCGGGGCGCGCCGGGACGGGGTGCCGCTCGTGTCGCCCACGGCGCGTGTGCTCGACGGGGACGCGCCGGGCGTGTACAGCCTCGAGGGCGTCGACGGGGACGGCATCGGCGACCTGGCCCGGTACGCCGCGGAGCGTGGCTACCAGCGGGTGGCGGTGATCCGTCCGTCGGCACCGCTCGCGGCCGAGGAGGCCCGCCTGTTCGCGGAGGCGGCCGCGCGCTTCGGTGTTCCCGTGACCTCGACCTTCACGTACGTCGAGGGCGCGACCTTCTTCGAGCCGCAGATCATCCAGGCCCGCGACGCCCTCCGCGCGGCGGAGATCCGCGCGCTCGGCCTGACCGAGACGGACACGCTTCGGGTGGAGATGCTCGAGCCGGTCGCGCTCTTCCTGCCGATCCCGCGCGAGGACGTGGAGCTCGTGGCCCCGCAGATCGTGCACTTCGGGCTCGACACCCTGGGCATCGAGATCCTCGGGACCTCGGGCTGGACCGACCCGGCCGTGCTCTCGACCGTGGACACGCGGCACACGAACGAGGTGGTCGCGACCGCGGCCGTCGGTGCCGGCGCGACCTCGCCCGCGTTCGAGCGCTTCCGCGAGGCGTACGAGGACCACTTCCAGCGGACGCTCGTGAGCACCGTGCCCGCGCTCGGCTACGACGCCGCGCTGGTGCTCCTCGAGGCGCTCCGTCTCGGCCGCACCTCCCCGCAGTCGTTCGCCGAGGTCCTCGAGCGCATCGACACCGTGGAGGGCGCGACGGGCGCCTTCTCCGCGACCGGGGGCCGGCTCCACCGCCGGACCCGCATCGTCGAGCTCCGGAACGGCGCCCCCGTCCCGATTCCGGGCTACTGACCCGACCCTACCGTCCCCCCGACACCCCGAGCGATGTCGATCAAGGAAAAGCTGGCCACCCTGGAGCAGCTCCGTGCCTCCTCGGAGGAGGGCGGCGGAGCGGAGCGGATCGCGGCGCAGCACCGGCGAGGGAAGCTCTCGGCCCGCGAGCGTCTCGACCTGCTGCTCGACGAGGGGTCGTTCGTCGAGCTCGACCGCTTCGTCACGCACCGCTCCACGGACTTCGGCCTGGCCGACAAGAAGTTCCTGGGCGACGGGGTGGTCACCGGCTACGGGACGGTGCACGGCCGGCTGGTCTACGTGTTCAGCCAGGACTTCACGGTGTTCGGCGGCTCGCTCTCCGAGGCGCACGCCGAGAAGATCGTGAAGGTGCAGGACATGGCGCTCAAGAACGGGGCGCCGATCATCGGGCTCAACGACTCGGGCGGCGCCCGCATCCAGGAGGGCGTCGTGAGCCTCGGAGGCTACGCCGACATCTTCCTGCGCAACACGCTCGCCTCGGGCGTCGTACCCCAGATCA
>CAZOYA010000311.1:0-2891 GCA_964583815.1 uncultured Gemmatimonadaceae bacterium
CTCACCCTTCCTCCGAGGCCCACCCCCCGAACACCCCCCCGCTGGCCCCCACCGCCCTCAAGCGCGATCGTGCAGCTCGGTGACCCCCTCCTGCTGAGCGCAATGGGCGCAGCAATAGAACACTCCGCCCTTCTCCAACCCGTGGCCGATGATGCGGCACCCGCAGTGCTCGCACCGGGGTGCGATCGCCTGGATGGCGCATTCGAAGCTGTCGAACACGTGGGACTGACCGTCGAGGATCAGCTCGAAGGCCTTGTCGTAGTCGTTGCCGCAGAGCTCGCAGGTGGCCATGGGTCCTCCTCCGTGGGTGGGCACGCTCGTCGACCCCGGAGGCCCTTCACGAAGCGTACCACCGGATGGGGGCGTACCACCGGAGGGACGACCGGAATGGACGGATTCCCGGCGTGACCGTGCTCGACGGATTCCGCGCGCTCGATCCGGTCCTCCAGGCCGGCCTCGCGGGGATCGCCACGTGGGGCGTCACCGCCCTGGGCGCCGCGCTCTGCTGCGTCGTGCGGCGGGTCCGCCGCTCCATGCTGGCCGCGATGACCGGGTTCGCCGCAGGGGTGATGATCGCCGCGAGCTTCTGGTCCCTGCTCCTCCCGTCCATCGAGATGGCCGGGCGGCAGGCCGTCCCCGCGTGGCTCCCCGCCGCCGTGGGCATCGTGCTGGGGGGCCTGTTCCTGCGCCTGGCCGACCGGTTCGTCCCCCATCTCCATCCGGGGCTCCCGGCGGAGGACGCGGAGGGCCCGAGCACCGGCCTCGCCGCCGCGGCGCTCCTCGTGCTCGCCGTCACCCTCCACAACATCCCGGAGGGGCTCGCGGTCGGCGTGGTGTTCGGCGGCGCGGAGTCGGCGCTCGGCGGCGAGGCGGAGGGCTTCGACGCGGCCCTGACGCTCACGCTGGGGATCGCCCTCCAGAACTTCCCGGAGGGCGTCGCCGTGTCGATGCCGCTCCTCGGCGCGGGGATGTCGAGGGGACGCGCCTTCTGGTACGGTCAGCTCTCCGGCATGGTCGAGCCGGTCGCCGCGGTGATCGGAGCCGCGGCGGTGGTCCTGATCGAGCCGATCCTCCCCTACGCGCTCGGTTTCGCCGCCGGCGCGATGCTCTACGTCGTGGTCGAGGAGCTCATCCCCGGATCCCAACGGGACGGGGCGACGGACCTCGCGACCACGAGCGCGCTCGGCGGCTTCGTGGTGATGATGATCCTGGACGTCGCCTTCGGCTGAAGGCCGCGGCGGCCGTAGGCGGGCGGCGGCGCCTCAGGCGTCCTTCCCCGCCTCCGCCGGCCGCGCCCGCAGGGTCGCCCGCACGAGGTCGCGGTTGAGCTGCGCGATGTAGTCGATGCTGATGCCCTTGGGGCAGGCCACCTCGCACGCGCCGTGGTTCGTGCAGTTCCCGAAGCCTTCCTCGTCGTGCTGGTCGACCATCGAGAGCACCCGCTCCCAACGCTCCGGCTGCCCCTGCGGGAGCTTCGCGAGGTGCGCGACCTTCGCCGCCGTGAAGAGCATCGCGGAGGCGTTCGGGCACGCGGCGACGCACGCGCCGCACCCGATGCAGGTCGCCGCGTCGAACGCCTCGTCCGCGTCCACCTTCGGCACCGGAATCGCGTTGCCGTCCGGCGCGCTCCCGGTGCGCACGGAGATGTAGCCGCCCGACGCGATGATGCGGTCGAAGCCGCCGCGGTCCACGACGAGGTCCTTGATCACCGGGAAGGCGGTGGCCCTCCACGGCTCGATCCAGATCTCCTCGCCGTCGCGGAACTCGCGCATGTGGAGCTGGCACGCGGTCGTGAGCGAGCGCGGCCCGTGCGGCACCCCGTTGATCATCATGCCGCAGGACCCGCAGATCCCTTCCCGGCAGTCGTGCTCGAAGGCGATCGGCTCCTGGCCGTCCTCCGTGAGCCGCTCGTTCACGAGATCGAGCATCTCGAGGAACGACATGTGCTCCGAGATGTCCTCGGCCTGGTATCGTACGAAGCGTCCGGCGTGGCTCGGTCCGTCCTGCCGCCAGACGTGCAGGGTCAGCTTCATCTTACTTGTAGCTCCTCTGGGAGAGCTGGACGTTCTCGAACTCGAGGGGCTCCACGTGGCGGCACGGCCGCTCGCCGACGCCGCGGAACTCCCAGACGGCCACGTGCGCGTAGTCGTCGTCGTTGCGCCGGGCTTCCCCGTCCGGGGTCGTGTGCTCGGAGCGGTAGTGCGCCCCGCACGACTCGTCGCGCTCGAGCGCGTCGTAGCACATCACCTCGGCGAACTCGAAGAAGTCGGCGACGCGGCCCGCCTTCTCGAGCGACTGGTTGAGCGTCGCGGCCGAGCCCGGCACGCGGACCTCCCGCCAGAACCGCTCGCGCAGCTCCGGGATCTTCCCGATCGCCTCCTTCAGCCCCGACGCGTTCCGCTCCATCCCGCAGTGGTCCCACATGAGGCGGCCGAGCTCGATGTGGAAGCTGTCGACCGTGCGGGTCCCCTTCGCCTCCATGAGCCGGTCGAGGCGGCCCTTCACCTCGCGCTCGGCGTCGCGCACCGCGGCGTGGTCGGGGGCGACCTTCCGGTCCCGCGGCACGTTCGCCAGGTAGTTTCCGATCGTGAGCGGCACGATGAAGTAGCCGTCCGCGAGCCCCTGCATGAGCGCGCTCGCGCCGAGCCGGTTCGCGCCGTGGTCGGAGAAGTTCGCCTCGCCGATCACGAACAGGCCGGGAATCGTGCTCATGAGGTCGTAGTCGACCCACAGCCCGCCCATCGTGTAGTGCGGCGCGGGATAGATGCGCATCGGCCGCTCGTACGGGCTCTCGCCGGTGATCTTCTCGTACATGGCGAAGAGGTTGCCGTACCGCTCGCTGATCGCGGAGCGCCCGAGCCTCGCGATCGCGTCCGCGAAATCGAGGTAGA
>CAZOYA010000312.1:0-2878 GCA_964583815.1 uncultured Gemmatimonadaceae bacterium
GATCTTGTCCATCTCGTCGATGTAGACGATGCCGCGCTCGCACTCGGCGACGTTGAAATCCGCCGCCTGGAGCAGACGAACCAGGATGTTCTCGACGTCTTCGCCGACGTAACCGGCCTCGGTGAGAGTGGTCGCGTCGGCGATGGTGAAGGGGACGTTCAGCGTGCGGGCGAGGGTCTGGGCCAACAGCGTCTTGCCGACGCCCGTTGGCCCGATGAGGAGGATGTTGGCTTTGTCGATCTCCACTTCGTCGAGCACGCCCTGGTGGCTGACGCGCTTGTAGTGGTTGTAGACGGCGACCGACAGCGCCTTCTTCGCCATCTCCTGGCCGATCACGTATTGGTCGAGGACCGCCTTGATCTCCTCGGGCGTCGGGCTCGGCGCTACGTGCTCTTGTGCTTCGCGCTCCTCCTCCTCGGCGAGGATCTCGTTGCAGAGCGAGATGCACTCGTTGCAGATGTACACGTTGGGTCCGGAGATGAACTTCTTCACGCTCTCCTTGGACTTGCCGCAGAAGCTGCAACGAAGGTGTTTGTCGGTCGTCATGTCATCGCTCCATCGCCGGGGCGTGCCTCACCGGCTCGCTCGAACCGTCAGTCCACTCGGTCGGGGTCGGGACGGTCGGAGTCCGCGGGCCTGCCGTCCGTGGAGGGCACCGGCCCCTCCAGCACCTGGTCGATCAGGCCGTACTCCACCGCCTCGTAGGGGCTCATGAACCGGTCCCGGTCCACGTCCTCCATGATGCGCTCCACGCTCTGTCCCGTGTGCCTGGCGAGAATCTTGTTCAGGCTCTCGCGCACGTAGAGCACCTCGCGCGCCGCGATCTCGATGTCCGCGGCGGTGCCCTGCGATCCCCCGGAGGGCTGGTGGATCATGATCCGCGAGTTGGGGAGCGCGTGGCGCTTGCCCTTCTGCCCCGCCGCCAGCAGCACCGCGCCCATCGACGCCGCCATCCCGACGCAGAACGTCGCGACGGGGGCGCGCAGGTGCTGCATCGTGTCGTAGATCGCCAACCCCGCGTATACGCTCCCTCCGGGAGAGTTGATGTACATGAAGATGTCGCGCTCGGGGTCCTCCGCGTCGAGGAACAGGAGCTGCGCCACGATGATGTTCGCCACGTTCTCGTCGATCCCGCTGCCGAGAAAGACGATCCGGTCCATGAGGAGCCGGCTGAAGATGTCGTAGCTGCGCTCGCCGCGGCTCGTCCGCTCGATGACGTAGGGAGGATAGATCGGCATGGAGGCCCCTCTTGGGAGGCGCGGACGCTACGCGCCCTGCGCCTCGATGATCTCGGATTGCCCTTTCAGGAAGTCGAACACCGCCCGCTCCGTCAACTCCCGCTCGATGGCTTCGAGACGACCCGCCTTCTGGAGCTGTGCGTACACCCGGCCCGGGTCCGTGTCGTTCGCCCGGGCGATCTCCTCGACGCGCGCGTCCACGTCCTCCTCGGAGGCCGCGAGCCCGCGCTGCTCGGCGATGCGCTCGATGACGAGGATCCGCTTCACGACCCGCTCCGACTCGGGCCGCATGCGCTCCCGGATCTCCGCGAGGCGCTCCGGCTCGACCTGCTTCGGGTCGCCCACGAGCGAGTCCGTGTAGCGGTCGATCATCGACAGCGGCAGCTCGAAGGGGTTGGCTTCGAGGACGTGGTCGAGCAGCCGGCCGCGCACGACGGCCTCGGCCTGGTCGGCCGCCTCCCGCTCCAGGTCCTCGCGGATCTTCGCCACGAGGCTCTCGAGCGAGTCGAAGTCCCCGACCTGCCGGGCGAGCTCGTCGTCCAGCTCGGGGAGCTCCATCTCCTTGCGGCCCTTCAGCGTGATGCGCACCCGCTCCTGGTGGCCCCGCCGGGCCTCGTCCGGGAAGTCGTCCGGGAAGGCGACGTCGAAGTCGCCGGTCGCGCCCGGCTCGAGGGTGCGGATCGCGTCCTCGATGTCGGGGATGGCGTCCCCCTGGCCGAGCACGAAGTCGTACTCCCGCCCCTCGTCGGTCTCCTCGCCCTCGGCGGTGAGACGGACGATGCGCACGGAGACCATGTCCCTGGCGTCCGGCGTGCCCTCCTCGACCGGCTTCCACACGCCGGCCTGCTCACGGATCCGCTGGAGGACCTCGTCGACGTGCTCGTCGCTGACCGTCACCGCCGGGCGCTCGACCACGAAGCCGCCGACCGTCTCCACGTCGAAGGTGGGCTCCACGTCGAAGGCCACCGCGAAGCTGAGGTCCGCGTCGGGCTCGTAGCGGACGTCCTCGACCTGTCCCTCGCTGATGGGGCGGAGCGAGCGGGCCTGGAGCGCCTGCCGGTACGCGTCCCCGATGAGGCGGTCGAGCGCCTCCTGGCGGAGCGTGCCCCGGAAGCGGGACTCGATCATGCGCGCCGGGACGCGGCCCTTCCGGAAGCCCTTCAGGTTCGCGCGGGCCGCGAGCTGTCGGGCCGCGCGCTCCTCCTCCTGGCGCACGATCTCGGCGGGCACGCGCACGCTCATGCGGCGGCGCCACCGCGCCTGCTCGTCCACCGAGATGTCGAGGAGGGAAGGATCGAAGGTCGTTCGGGTCACGGGACGGTCCTGGGGGTTCGCTGGGAAAAAGGAGCCGAAGGGGTCCGAGTGCGAAAGGGGGGACTCGAACCCCCACGGCACGAGGCCACGGGATCCTAAGTCCCGCGCGTCTACCAGTTCCGCCACTTTCGCGCCGCCACGGGGAAAGATAAACCCGCGCGGAGAAGCGGTTCAATCTCGCGGCCTCCCCGGGGGACGGCGCGCGAACGCGAATAGGCCGCGAGCGGCCCCGCGGAAACGGCGCGGCGCGGGAGGGCTCGCCCCCCGCGCCGCGGTCCCGCGTGTGCCCGGCTTCGCCCGTGCGGCGCGAAAGGGCGTCGCCGCCC
>CAZOYA010000313.1:0-2877 GCA_964583815.1 uncultured Gemmatimonadaceae bacterium
ACCCGCGGTACTCGAGCCGCTTCAGCCCCTGCACGAGGATCGGCGAGGCCTGCTGCGCCCCCACGTAGCCTACGATCCCGCACATCGTCGTCTCTCCCTCTCGTTCTCGGTTTCGTCCGCGCCTACTGCACGCCCTCGAGCACCTCGGCCGCCCGGCTCACCAGGGCGCGGGCGCGCTCGCGCCCCTCCGCCTCGGCGATGAGCCGCACCACGGGCTCCGTGCCCGAGGGCCGCACGTGCAGCCACGTGCGCCGGTCCGGCCAGGCGAGCCGGAGCCCGTCCGACTCGTCCCGCTCGTCCGCCGCGAGGTCCGCCGCAAGCGCTTCGTACCCCGCTTCCAGCGCTTCGCGCGGAAAGGAGACCTTCTCCTTCACGATATCGTACGAAGGCCACCGCGCCACGATTTCCGACGGCGGGGCGTTCTCCCTCGCCAGATGCTGGAGCACGAGCGCGGCGGCGAGCGGCGCGTCCCGGGTGTGGTGCAGGGCCGCCAGGATGACGCCCCCGTTCCCCTCGCCCCCGACGACCGCGCCCTCGGCCTGCATGCGGCGGGCGACGTTCACCTCGCCGACCGGCGAGCGGCGGAGCGGCACGCCGTGCTCCCGCGCGACGTCCTCCACGACCTGGCTGGTCGAGAGGTTCGTGACCACGGGGCCGCGCTCGTGCGCGAGCGCCGCGGCCGACGCGATCGCGAGCGTGAGATCCTCGCCGAGCGGCTCCCCGCGCTCGTCCACGAGCGAGAGTCGGTCGGCGTCGGGATCCACGGCGAGCCCGACGATCGCGCCCGACTCGCGCACGAGCGCGCAGAGGTCGCCGAGGTTGTGCGCGACCGGCTCGGGGTCGCGCGGAAAGCGCCCGTCCGGCTCCATCCCGATGCCGACGACCTCGCAGCCGAGCGCCGCGAGGAGCGCGCGCATGGGCGGGCCGCCCGCGCCGTGCACGCAGTCCACGGCGACCTTGAAGCGCCGGGCGCGAATCCGCTCCACGTCCAGGTGCGGCAGCGCGAGCATGCGCTCGAGGTGGCGCTCCCACGCGCCCGTGTCCTCCCCCACCCCGCCGAGCCCGTCCCAGGCCGCCCGGGGCGGATCCTCGCTCCGCAGGTACGCGAGGAACGCCCGCGAGCGCTCCGCGTCGAGGAAGATCCCCTCGCCCGAGACCAGCTTGAGCGCGTTCCAGTCGGCCGGGTTGTGGCTCGCGGTGATGCCGAGCCCGCCGGCCGCGCCCGCGTCCTCCACGGCGAGGAGGAGGGTCGGCGTGGGCACGACGCCGAGGTCCACGACGTCGCAGCCGACGGACTGCAGCCCCGCGACCACCGCGCGCGCGTACATCGGCCCCGACACCCGCGAGTCCCGGCCCACGAGCACGGTCCGGTCCGCGCGTCCGTCGCACACGAAGGCGCCGAAGGCGGCGGCGATTCCGGACATGAGCTCGGGCGTGAGCGGCGCGCCCACGCGGCCGCGCACGCCGGAGACGCTGACCATGAGATCGTCGGGCAGGAGGACGGGCACGGGGCGCTCTGCTGCATGGGTGGGGGGAGGTCGGAGGCGGGGATCCGCCGGGACTAGTTTCGCCCCCGCGCGGAGCGAGCGTCAACGGAAACGAAAACCCGCGCTACCTTTCCGTTCCGCCCGCGCGGCCAGCGCGGCGTCCGTTCCACGACCAGGGAGGCATCCCATGGCCCGAGTTGCGCCCGCCGGCTTCCGCTTCGGTACCCTCGCGATCCACGCCGGCGTGGAGCCGGAGCCCGTCACGGGGGCGATCATGACCCCGATCTTCCAGACGTCCACCTACGTGCAGCCCGAGGTGGGCGCGCCGCGGGCCGGGTCCTACGACTACGGGCGGACGGCGAACCCCACCCGGGAGGCGCTCGAGGCGAGCATCGCCGCGCTGGAGAGCGGCACGCGCGGCGTCGCGTTCGCGTCGGGGCTCGCCGCGATCGAGGCGATCCTCAAGCGGCTCTCCGCCGGCGATCACGTCGTGAGCGAGGAGAACACGTACGGGGGCACGACCCGCATGTTCGAGCGGGTCCTGCGGCGCTTCGGGATCGAGTTCACCTACGTGGACTCGCGAGACCTGGAGGCCGTCCGCGCGGCGATCCGCCCCGAGACGAAGCTCGTGCACGTCGAGACGCCGACGAACCCGATGATGAGGGTGAGCGACATCCGCGCGCTCGCCGACCTGGCCCACGACGCGGGGGCGCTCCTCTCGGTCGACAACACCTTCGCCTCGCCGTACAACCAGCGGCCGCTCGAGCTCGGCGCGGACTTCACCGTGCACTCCTCCACGAAATACGTGAACGGCCACTCCGACGTGATCGGGGGGCTCCTGGCCGTTCGCGACGAGGAGCTCGCGGAGGAGCTGCTCTTCCTCCGCAAGTCGACGGGCGCGGTGCCCGGGCCGATGGACTGCTGGCTCACGCTGCGCGGGATCAAGACGCTCCACGTGCGCATGGAGCGCCACAACCGGAACGGCCTCGCCGTGGCCCGCTTCCTCGAGGAGCATCCGAAGGTGGACCGCGTGCTCTACCCGGGGCTGCCCTCGCACCCCGAGCACGCGCTGGCCTCGAGCCAGATGAGCGGCTTCACGGGGATGGTATCGGTGGACGTGGGCACCCTCGAGCGGGCGCGCGCGCTCACCGAGCACCTGCGCATCTTCTCGCTCGCGGAGAGCCTGGGCGGCGTCGAGTCGCTGATCAGCGTGCCGGCCCTCATGACGCACGCCTCGGTGCCGGAGGCGCGCCGTGGCGAGATGGGCGTCACGCCGGGTCTCGTGCGGCTGTCCGTCGGGATCGAGGACGAAGCCGACCTCATCGAGGACCTCGCGCGGGTGCTGGGGTAGGAGACCGGCCAGGGCGCCGGGCGACGGAATCGGTCGGGC
>CAZOYA010000314.1:0-2876 GCA_964583815.1 uncultured Gemmatimonadaceae bacterium
CAGGTTCGTCGTCTTCCCCCCGAGCCCGGGGCCGTAGTAGACGATCTTGCAGTTGATCTCGCGGGAGGCGTAGTTGATCATCGACATGGGTCGACGCTATCTCCCGTGAAGTTGGGCGTTGGGATCACCGGATCTCCGTCGAGCGGGTCGGGGCCCGACCGGCCGGGAGGCCAGGACGGACGTCCCCGGGGGATCGGGCGCGAGCGGCCCTAAAGTCGACTCGCGTGCGTGGGCGGGCAAGGTGTCATTCGGCGAGGACCCCGCTCGGGGCGGGCCGCGAGCCGGCTTCCTCCTCCATGCGGTCGATGATCGCCCAGGCGCGCTCCCGCAGGAGGCGCTTCGGCTCCCACGCCACGAAATCGCGGAGGAGCCGGATGGCGGCGATCGACGCGGGCTCCCGGCTCATGTGCCCGAGCGCGGCCAGCCGCTCGAAGGCGCGCGGGCTGAAGAGGTCGCGCCGGTGCCGGCTCATCTGGTCGCGGACGACGAGCGCGGCGAGCGCCGCCGCGGCGGCGGTGGCGAGCGTGGCGATCGCGGCGATTCGGAGCTTGCGGTTCATGACATTTCCCGACGCCCGGCCAGCGCCTGGGCAATGGTGGTTCCGTCGACGTACTCGAGGTCACTCCCCACGGGGATGCCGCGGGCGAGCCGGGTGACGCGGGGCCCGAGCGGGCGGATCTCCTGCTCCAGGTACACGGCCGTCGCCTCCCCCTCCACGCTCGCGTTCGTCGCGATGATGACCTCCTCCACCGTGCCGTCGCGGCCGATCCGCTCCAGCAGGCGCCCCACCGCCAGCTCCTCCGGGCCGATCCCGTCGAGCGGCGAGAGGTGACCCCCCAGGACGTGGAAGAGCCCGCGGAACTGCCCCGTGCGCTCGATCGCCCCGACCTGGTAGGCCTCTTCGACGATACACACGACGCTCCGATCGCGCCCGGGATTCGAGCAGATCTCGCAGAGCTCGTGCTCCGTGAAGCTCCCGCATTCCGCGCAGCGACGGATCCGCTCGGCCAGGTCGACGAGCGAGGCCGCGAGCCGGTGGGTCTGCTCCCGCGGCGCCTTCATGAGATGATGGACGAGCCGGAGCGCGGTCTTGCGGCCGATGCCCGGCAGGCGCGCGAAATCGTCGGTGAGTCGATCGATCACCGACATGGGAAAGCCTCCGGCCCGACAGCGCTCAGAACAGGCCCGGCAGTCCGGGGATGTTCATCGGCAGCCCGCCCGCGGCCTTCCGCATCTCTTCCTCGTACTCGCCCGCGGCCTTGGTCTGGGCCTCGGAAACCGCGGCCAGCACGAGGTCCTCGAGCATCTCGACGTCCTTCGGATCGACGCAGGCGGGATCGATCTGGATCTGCTTGACCCGGCCCTTCCCGTCCACGGTCGCCGTGACCATGCCGCCTCCGGAGGAGGCGGTGATCTTCTTCGTCTCGAGGGACTCCTGCAGCTTGGTCATGCGCGACTGGAGCTGCTGACCGAGTTGCATGAGCTGTTGCAGATTCGTGTTCATCGAAGTCAGTCCATGAGCTCGAGATCGAGTTCTTGTACCGCCCGTCGGAGGCGGGGTTCCTGGCGGAACAGCGCGCTCAGCGTGTCCCGACGGACCTCCTCCTCGGTGATGCGGGCGGAGGCCGGCGGGGCCTCTCCCGGCGCGTCCACGACGACCTCCGGGGCGCGCCCGAGCCAGGGCCCGAGACCGGCGCGGATCGCGGCCTGGACCGCCGGCTCGAGGAGCCGCTCCACGGCCGGACCGGGGAGCGGAGCGATCCGGACCCGCCCGTCTCCGGCGTCCCGCACCGTGGAGGAGCGCAGGAAGGCCGACAGCCCGGTCGGCACCCCCCGTCCGTCCTCGAGCCAACGCGCCCACGCTTCCTCGACCGGGAGGGGCGTGGAAGGGCGCGGCGGCTCGGGTCGGGGTGCGGGCGCGGCCTCGGGCACGGGGACGGCGATCGCGGGCTCGCGGGGTGCGGGGACGGCCGCGGCCGCCCCCTCCGCCGCTCCGCCGGCGCCCGACGCTCCGCGCGCTCCGGTCGCGGGGGCCGTGCCCCCACCGCGACCGGCCGGGGGGCCGCCCCCCTCTCCGCCGCCACCCGGGCCCGCCCCACCGAGCGCGTCGAGGAGGTCCTCGATGCGGACGGTCCGGTCCATGTAGCTCAGGCGCAGGAGGAGCATCTCCACCAGGATCCGCGGGTTCTCGCTGCGCCGCAGGGTGCCCTGCACCTCGAGCTCCGCGGCCGCGCCGAGCATCCGCACGATGTCGGCCGGCTCGAAGGCCCGCGTGCGCTCGAGAAGCGCCTCGCGCATCCCCTCCGGGAGCTCCACCTCCGAGGCCGGCTCGAGCTTCAGGCGCAGGAGCGTGCGCAGCATCTCGAGGAGCCCGACGTGGAACTCCGCGAGGTCGTAGCCCCGGTCCACGAGGTCCGCCACGACGTCGAAGACCTCGACGTGCCGCCCCTCCGCGAGGATGTCGAGGAGGCGGAGGTAGCGCTCCTCCTCGACGAGCCCGAGGACCCGCCGGACGTCGTCGACCTGCACCTCGCCGCCCGAAAGCGCGAGGACCTGGTCGAGCAGGGAGAGCGCGTCGCGCATCCCTCCCTCCGCCTTGCGCGCCAGCACGCGCAGGGCCTCTTCGGAGGAGCGGCTGCCCTCGGCCTCGAGCACCTCCTCGAGCCGCTCCACGATGTCCGCGACGCCGATCCGGCGGAAGTCGAAGCGCTGGCAGCGCGAGAGGATCGGCGCGGCCGACTGCTGGATCTTCTGGGGCTCCGTGGTGGCGAAGATGAACACGACCCGCGGCGGGGGCTCCTCGAGGATCTTGAGGAGCGCGTTCCACGCCTCGCGCGTGAGCATGTGCGCCTCGTCCACGATGTAGACCTTGTAGC
>CAZOYA010000315.1:0-2856 GCA_964583815.1 uncultured Gemmatimonadaceae bacterium
GGCGTGCGGGCGCGGGCGAGGAGCCCGCGCCCGCGTCAAACCGCCGGTCCGAAGGCGCGCTCCACCCCTTCGAGGCGCGCCCGCACGTCGTCGAGCTGCGCCCGCACGGCCCGGGCCGAGGAGCCGCCGATCCCGTCCCGGGTCTCCACGGACCTGAGCCAGTCGAAGGCCTCTCTTCCGTGCGGGACGAGGGCTTCGTGCTCGGCGGCGAGGTCCTCGTCCGCGAGCTCGGTGAGGGGGACCCCCCGCTCCTCCGCGCGTCGCACGAGTCGGCCCACGACCTCGTGCGCGCGCCGGAACGGAACGCCCGCCCGCACGAGCACGTCGGCGAGGTCGGTCGCGAGCATCGCGGGATCGAGCGCGGCGCGCATCGCGTCGGGGCGGAGTCGCGCGCCCGCGACCGCGCCCGCGACCGCCGGCAGGGTGAGCAGCAGCGTGTCGACGGTGTCGAAGAGCGCCGCCTTGTCCTCCTGCAGGTCCCGGTTGTAGCCCGTCGGCAGCCCCTTCAGGAGCGTGAGCATCGCGACCAGGGAGCCCGAGAGCCGTCCCGCCTTCCCCCTCGCCAGCTCCGCCACGTCCGGGTTCCGCTTCTGGGGCATGAGGCTCGAGCCGGTGCTCCACGCGTCGCCCAGCGCGAGATAGCCGAACTCGGCGCTCGTGAAGAGCACCAGGTCCTCGCCGAGCCTCGAGACGTGCGCGCCGATCATGGCCCCCGCGTACGTGAAGTCGCAGATCCAGTCGCGGTCGGACACGGCGTCGAGGGCGCTCGGCGACACCCGCGCGAAGCCGAGCTCGCGCCGGAGCGCCTCGCGGTCCACGGGGAACGGGCAGCCGGCGAGGGCACCGGAGCCGAGCGGGAGGACCGAGGCCGCGTCGGCCGCCGCGCGGACCCGCTCGAGGTCGCGCAGGAAGGCGAAGGCGTGCGCGAGCGCCCACTGGGCCGCCCGGATCGGCTGCGCACGCTGCAGGTGCGTGTAGCCGGGCATGACGAGGTCGCTCCCCCGCTCCGCCAGCTCCGCGAGCGCCCGCACGAGGTCCGCGACCACCCCGCCCACCTCCCGGGCGGCGCCGAGGCCCCAGAGCCGCAAATCAGTGGCGGACTGATCGTTGCGCGAGCGCCCGGTGTGCAGCTTGCCGGCCACCTCGCCGATCTCCTCGTGGAGGAGCCGCTCCACGAGGGTGTGGACGTCCTCGTCCGTCGCGCCCGCGAAGCCGTCCCGCTCCAGGCGCCGCGCGACCGCCCCGAGCCCCGCGGTGATCCGCTCCACCTCGCCGTCCGAGAGGACGCCGGCGCCGCCGAGCGCGCGGGCCCACGCGACGCTGCCCCGCACGTCCTCGCGCCAGAGGCGGCCGTCGAGGTCGAGGCTCAGGTTGAGTCGGCGCATGGGCTCGGCCATCCCCCCCTCGAAGCGTCCACCCCATAGGGCGTGCGGCCCGTCCGCCCGAGGGTCCCCCGCGCCGCTCACCCCGCCCCACCCCGCTCCGCCGCCGCGCGGATCGGGAGGCCGAAGAGCCGGATGAAGCCTTCGGCGTCCGCGTGCTCGTAGTCCCCGCCGGCGCCGAAGCTGGCCAGGTCGGCACGGTACAGCGAGGTCGGGCTCTCCCGCCCCACCGGCACGGCCGATCCCTTGTACAGCTTGAGGCGGACCGTGCCGGTCACGTGCTCGGTGATCCGCTCGCCCGCCGCCTGCAGCGCCTCGCGCTCGGGCGTCCACCACCGGCCCTCGTAGACCAGCGAGGCCCACCGCCGGCCGATCTCGTCCAGGAGCTCCTCGGAGCGGCGGTCCAGCGTGATCGATTCGAGGTCCCGGAGCGCGCGATGGAGCAGCGTGCCGCCGGGGGTCTCGTAGACGCCCCGGGACTTCATGCCCACGAGCCGGTTCTCCACGAGGTCCGCCCGCCCGATGCCGTGCCGGGCCCCCAGCGCGTTCGCGCGCTCGAGGAGCGCGACCGGGTCGAGCGCCTCCCCGTCGATCCGCACGGGGACGCCGCTCTCGAAGCCGATCTCCACGCGCTCGGGCTCGTCCGGCGCCTCCTCGGGCGCCGTGGTCCACACGAACATCTCGGGCTCGGGCTCGGCCGCGGGATCCTCCAGCGGCCCGCCCTCGTGCGAGATGTGCCAGAGGTTCTCGTCGCGCGAGTAGAGCTTCGTCTGATCGACGCCCTCGAGCGGGATGTTCCTCGCGCGCGCGTAGGCGAGCGCGTCCTCGCGGGAGCGGATATCCCACTCACGCCACGGCGCGATGACCTTCAGGTCCGGCGCGAGCGCCGCGTAGGCGAGCTCGAAGCGCACCTGGTCGTTGCCCTTCCCGGTGCAGCCGTGCGCGAGCGCGTCGGCGCCGACGCGGCGGGCGATCTCCACCTGGCGCCGCGCGAGGAGCGGGCGCGCCATCGCCGTGCCGAGCAGGTAGGTGCGCCCGTAGACCGCGCCCACCCGCAGCGTCGGCCACACGAACTCCTCGACGAAGGCCCGGCGAAGGTCCTCGCCGAAGAAGGCCGCGGCTCCGGCCGCACGGGCGCGCTCGTCGAGGCCCGCGAGGCCGCCCCGCTGCCCCACGTCGCCCGCCATGCAGACGACCTCGGCGTCGTACGTCTCGCGGAGCCAGGGAACGATGACCGACGTGTCGAGGCCACCGGAATAGCCGAGCACGACCTTCATGGGCATGGGTCCGGAAGTCGGGAGGGCCGCGGGAACGCCGCATAAAAAAAAGAGGCCCGGGGGACGGGAGACCGGACGCTTCCCGCCAAAGCGCCGGGGGACCTCATGTCCCGAACTCCCGCCCCCGGTCCCCTTGTTCTACCTGGTCCGGAGGGCGCCGCCGCGGATCACCGCAGCGCGCACGGATAAATATGCAG
>CAZOYA010000316.1:0-2826 GCA_964583815.1 uncultured Gemmatimonadaceae bacterium
CCGGCGATGCGGGCCGTCGCCACGGAGACGCTCGACTGGCTCCTCGCCGACATGCGCGCGCCCGAGGGTGGGTTCTACACCGCGCTCGACGCGGACTCCGAGGGCGAGGAGGGGCGCTACTACGTGTGGACGCCCGCCGAGATCGAGGACGCGCTCGGCGCCGAGCGGGCGCGGGTCTTCTGCGCGGTGTACGGCGTGCGGGAGCCGGGGAATTTCGAGGGCCGGAGCGTGCTGCACCTGGCCGAGCCGATCGGGGAGGTCGCGGCGCGCGAGGGCCTCACCGAGGAGGCGCTCGCGGCCCGCCTCGCCGAGGACCGCCGCCGGCTCCTGGAGGTCCGGCGCGGCCGGGAGGCGCCCTTCCGCGACGAGAAGATCCTCACCGGCTGGAACGCGTTGACGCTCCGCGCGCTCGCCGAGGGCGGGGCCGCGCTCGACCGCCGCGACTGGGTGCGGGCGGCCGCGGACGGCGCCCGCTTCCTGCTCGAGGCGCTCCGCCCGGACGGACGGCTCCTGCGCGTGTACAAGGACGGCGCGGCGCGCATCGACGCGTTCCTCGAGGACCACGCGGCGCTCGGAAACGCCCTGCTCTCGATCCACGGCGCCACGCTCGATCCGGCCTGGCTCGCCCACGCGCGCGCGTGTTGCGAGGAGGTGCTCGAGCGCTTCCGCGACGAGGAGAGCGGCGCGTTCTTCGACGTCCCCTCCGACGGCGAGGCGCTCGTGCTCCGCCCACGGGATCCGCTGGACAACGCCACGCCCTCGGGGCCCTCGCTCGCGGCCGAGCTGCTCGTGCGCGCGGCGCACGTCTTCGACGAGGAGCGCTACCGCCGCGCGGCCGAGGAGGCCTTCCTCGGCGAGGCCCCGGCGATGGCGCGCTTCGGCTCGGCCTACGGCCGGATGCTCGCGACGCTCGACCGGGCGCGCGCCACTCCGGTCGAGGTCGCGCTGGCGGGCGACCCCGAGGACGATGGACCGGCCGGGGAGACGGCCCGCGCGCTCGTGGCGGCCGCGCACGCGCCGTTCGTGCGGAACCTCACGGTCGCGGGACGGCGGCCCGGCGAGCCGGCGCCGGGCGTGCCCCTGCTCGAGGGCCGGGACGCCGCGGACGGCCGCCCCACGGCCTGGGTGTGCAGCGGCTACGCCTGCCGGCTGCCGGTGCACGACGCCGAGGCCCTGGCCTCGGAGCTCGAGCGGGTGCGCGCGGAGGGCGTGGACGCGGGCGGCTGAGGGGCGCGCGGGACAGTCCCCGGCGGCTCGGCTATCTTTGCTCAACATCGGCGCACGACATCGGCGCCCCGCCCGCCTCCCACGTACCCCCCAGCCCCAGGGAGCCATGTCGACCTCGGAGCAGGAGATCACCACGTCGCGCGACCTCGGCGGCCTCACCGGCGAGGATCTGCTCGGCTTCTACCGCACCATGGTGACGTCCCGGCGGATCGACGACCGGGAGATCTCGCTCAAGCGCCAGAACAAGGTCTTCTTCCAGATCTCGGGCGCGGGCCACGAGGCGATCGGGGTGGCCGTGGCCGCGCACCTACGGCCGGCGTACGACTGGTTCTACGTCTACTACCGGGACCGCGCGCTCACGCTCGCGCTCGGGCAGACGCCGCTGGACCACCTGCTGCAGGCCGTCGGCGCGGCCGCCGATCCGGCGTCGGGCGGCCGCTCCATGCCCGCGCACTTCGGGGACGTCCGCTACAACATCGTGAACACCTCCTCGCCCACCGGCACGCAGTTCCTGCAGGCCGTGGGCGCGGCGGAGGTGACGCAGAAGGTGCCGCGCGTCGAGGGGCTCCGCGAGCGCATCGGCGCCTTCCACGACGACGAGATCGTGCTCGTCACCACCGGCGACGGCACGACGTCGCAGGGCGAGTTCTGGGAGTCGCTGAACACCGCCTGCAACCTGCGGCTGCCCGTCGTCTATCTCGTCGAGGACAACAAGTACGCGATCAGCGTGCCGGTGGAGGTGCAGACCGCCGGGGGGAGCATCTCGCGGCTCGTGCGCGGCTTCCCCGACCTGCTCGTGCTCGAGTGCGACGGCACGGACGTGGTGGAGACCTGGCGCGCCGCGGGCGAGGCCGTGGCGCACGCCCGCGCGCGGAAGGGGCCGGTGCTCCTGCACGCGCACTGCACGCGTCCCTACTCGCACTCGATGTCGGACGACGAGTCCGCCTACCGGACCGAGGAGGAGCGCGCGGAGCAGGAGGCGCGGGACCCGATCCGCAGGCTGCGCGCGCTGCTCGTGGAGGACGGGATCGCCGCGGAGGAGGAGCTCGACCGGCTCGAGGAGGAGATCGCGCGCGAGGTGTCCGACGCCGCCGACGAGGCGCTCGCCTCGCCGCAGCCCTCCGGCGACACGGCGCTCCGGCACCTCTACTCGGAGGACGTGGATCCGACCTCCGACGCGTTCGACACCGAGGACGATCCGCGCTACCAGGACGACAAGCTCTACACCATGGTCGACCTGCTGAACGCGTGCATGGCCGAGGAGATGGAGCGCGACCCGCGCATCGTCGTCTTCGGGCAGGACGTGGCGGACGTCTCGCGGGAGGAGGCCCTCGAGCGCGTGAGCGGCAAGGGCGGCGTCTTCAAGGTGACGCACGGCCTCCAGCGGCGCTTCGGCTCGGACCGGGTGTTCAACGCTCCGCTCGCCGAGGCGAACATCGTCGGGCGCGCCGTGGGGATGGCCACGAGGGGCCTGAAGCCCGTCGCGGAGATCCAGTTCTTCGACTACATCTGGACCGCGATGATGCAGCTCCGGAACGAGCTCGCGACCATGCGCTTCCGCTCGAACGGGACGTTCGCGGCGCCGGCCGTCATCCGCGT
>CAZOYA010000317.1:0-2801 GCA_964583815.1 uncultured Gemmatimonadaceae bacterium
CCCCCCGCGTCTCGCATCACGGCCGTGCCCACGATGCCGCCGGCCGCCTCGCGCAGGAGCCCGGCCGCGCTCGCGGCCGTGAGGCCGCTCCCGATCAGCACGGGGGCATCGGGCACGGCCGCGCGGACCTCCTGGACGTCGGCGGCCGCGGTCTCGCGACCCGTCCCGGCGCCCGAGACGATCAGCGCGTCGGCGAGACCCCGATGCCACGCATCCGCGGCGGCGTCGGCGAGGCGTGATCCCGGGGGAGGCACGGCGTGCTTCACGTGCACGTCGGCCAGGATCGCCGCGCCGCTGCCGAGCGCGCGCCGGAGCCGGAGCGTCTCGTGCGCCCGGCCCTCGACGAGCCCCTGATCGGTCCACATCGCGCCGACGTGGACGTTCACCCGCAGGAAGGCGGCGTCCGTCGCGGCGCACACGGCGAGGGCCGCCTCGGCGTCGTTCCGGAGCACGTTCACGCCCACCGGCACGGACACGGCCGCACGCACGTCGGCCACCGCGCGCGTCATCGCGGCCACGGTGAGCGGCGGCACGCGTCCCGGGTGGAACGGCGCGTCCAGGAAGTTCTCGACGATCACGCCGTCGAAGCCGGCGGCCTCGAGCGCCCCGGCGTCCGCGCGCGCCCGTGCGAGGACGTCCTCGAGCCGGCCGCCCCAGCGTGGCGAGCCGGGCAGGGGGAGCAGGTGCACCATGCCGAGCAGCACCGGCCGGCCGGGCCACAGGTGCCCCAGCCCCTGCGGGCGGAGCGCGCCGGCGCCGTCGATCGCCGCGGGACCCGCCCTCACCGGCGCTCCCCGGGCCGCGGCGGGCGCAGCAGGCGGCCCGGCACGACCGCCTCGGCGCCGAAGCGGCCGCGCACCGCGTCCACCAGGTGCGAGAGCCGCCGCTCGCGCTCACCCTCCTCGCCCGCGGCCTCCGCGGGCCCGACCGGGAAGAGCGGGAGCTGCTGCTGCGCGCCCTCCTCGCCTTCGACGAGCCCCGTCACGCCGACGCCGAGCAGGCGGGCCGGCACGCGCCGGGCCGCGCGCAGATCGGAGAGGAGCGCACGGGCCGTGTCGCGCACCGCCTGGTCCGACTCGACGGGCGCGGGGAGCGTCCGGCTCCGCTGGCGGGTCCGGAAGTCGTGGTCGCGGAGCTTCACCGTGACGGTCCGCGCCCGCAGTCCCTTCCGCCGGAGCGTGCTCGCCACGGAGCCCGCGAGCCGGAGGAGCGTGGCGTCGAGCCTGGCGTCGTCCTCGACGTCGATGGAGAACGTGCGTTCCGAGGAGATCGACTTGCGGGGCTCGCCGGCCTCGATCGGGCGCCCGTCGAGCCCGCGCATGCGGGCCAGGAGCCACGCGGCCCGCCGCTCGCCGAGCCAGCGCCCGAGCCACTCGGGCTCGACCGCGAGCGCCTCCCGCACCGTGCGGAGCCCCCGCGCGCGGAGCGTCTGGACGAGCATGGGACCGACGCCCGGCACGTCCGCGAGCTCGTGGCCGGCGAGGAACTCGGCCTCGCCGCCGGGCGGCACGACCACGACGCCCGCGGGCTTCGCCCGGTTCGTGGCCATCTTGGCGACGAGCCGGTTCGTGCTTCCTCCGATGGAGACGGTTACCGAGGTGCGCTCCAGGACCGCCCGCCGGATGCGCTCGGCGGTGTCGTGGAGCGTCTCGTGGCGGAGCAGCCGCTCCGTGCCGGTCAGGTCGAGGTAGAACTCGTCGACCGAGGCCGCCTCGACCACCGGGGCGAGCTCCTCGAGCGCCTCCCGGACCCGGCGGCTCGTGCGGGAGATCTCCTCCCGCGGGACCGACACGACCATGGCGTCCGGACAGAGCCGGAGCGCCTGGCCGGTGGGCATGGCCGAGCGCACGCCGTAGGCGCGGGCGGCGTAGGACGCCGAGGTCACGACGCCCCGCCCGCTGGGGCTTCCCCCCACGATGAGCAGCTCGGCGCGGCCCGCGCCCTCCGGATCCACGAGACGGGCGACCTGGACGAAGAACGCGTCACAGTCGACGTGCAGGATCCGCCGGGGGGCACCTCCGGACGCGGTCATCGCGGGTCGCTGTCCTCCGGGTCGTCGCGGTGTTCGGGCGGGCGCTCCCGGCGGGGCGACCGGGCCGCGCCGGACCGCCGCCGGGGGTGCCGAGAAGGGCGCTCGGCCGGTTTGCTGCCGACCCGCGCCCGGACTACAATTCGGATCCACGGCACGCGACAACATAGCGGCCGGCGCGGCGCGCCGGGACGGTGCGGCCCCTGTGTCGGCCCTTCGCGCTTCCTGCGACCCTCGACCAAGGAGTCACGCCGCATGAGCTACCCCTTCTCGCTTCCGGATCTCGGATACGCCTACGATGCGCTCGAGCCGCACATCGACGCGCGCACCATGGAGATCCATCACGGCAAGCACCACGCGGGGTACACGAACAACCTGAACAAGGCCCTCGAGGGGCACCCGGATCTCCACGGCAAGTCGGCCGAGGAGCTGCTCCGGGAGCTGGACCGCGTTCCGGAGGCCATCCGCACCGCGGTCCGCAACAACGGGGGCGGCTACGTGAACCACACCCTCTTCTGGGAGATCATGCGCCCGGGTGGGGCGAACCGGCCCTCCGGCGATCTCTCCTCCACGATCGATTCCGCGTTCGGCTCCTTCGACGCCTTCAAGGAGAAGCTCCAGTCGGCCGCGGCCGGCCAGTTCGGGTCCGGCTGGGGCTGGCTCGTGGTGGAGCAGGGCGGCGGGCTGCGGGTCGTGTCGACGCCCAACCAGGACTCCCCCCTGTCGCAGGGCCTCACGCCGATCCTCGGCGTCGACGTCTGGGAGCACGCGT
>CAZOYA010000318.1:0-2786 GCA_964583815.1 uncultured Gemmatimonadaceae bacterium
AACCTGCGACCTTCGGGTTATGAGCCCGACGAGCTACCAGACTGCTCCACCCCGCAACAGGAGGGTGAAGTTACACCCTTCCGGCGCTCCGGGTCAACCCGTGAATCGGCTCTGGAATCCCGCACCCCGGACGCCCCCGCTCCGGCCCTCCCGGAGCCCCGTTTCCACGGGCCTTCGTGGGGCGAGGCGCGGCCCGTTCCGGCCCTCCTCCGGGCCCGGCTCCCTCACGACGAGGCGCTGGCGCTCGATGCACGGCTTCGTGTAGATCTGGTAGCACCTGCGCGGCCGAGCCGCCCCGTCGATCCCCTCGCTCCGTCATGCCCGAAACCGTCGGCTCCGCCTTCATCGATCCGCTCGTCGCGCTCGGGCTCGGCATGCTCGTCGGGCTCCAGAAGGAGCGGGTGGCCTCGCCGGTCGCGGGGCTGAAGACGTTCGGCCTCGCCTCGCTCTTCGGCGCGATCATCGCGCTGCTCTCGGTCCAGGTGGGCGGCTGGATCCTCGGCGCGGGGCTCCTCGCCGTGCTCGGCGTGCTGGCGATCGGCAACACGATCATGATCCACAACGGGACCGCGACCCCGGGGCAGACCACGGAGGTCGCGCTGCTCGTGGTGTACGCGATCGGCGCCCTCACGGTCCTCGGCCCGACCTCGATCGCCGTCATGATCGGCACGGCGGTCGCGCTCGTCCTGCATCTTCGGGACGAGCTCAAGGGGCTGGTCATGAAGATGAGCGACCGCGAGGCGCGCGCCATGATGCAGTTCGCGGTCGTGTGGCTCGTGATCCTCCCGGTCCTGCCCGACGAGACGTACGGTCCGTTCGACGTCCTCAATCCGCGCAACATCTGGATGATGGTCGTGCTGATCGTGGGGCTGAACCTCGCCGGCTACGTCACCTTCCGCGCCCTCAGCACCCGCGGCGGCACCGCGGTGGCGGGCCTCCTCGGCGGGGTCATCTCGAGCACCGCCACGACCTTCGCCTATTCGCGGACGGCCCGGGACGACGGGGGCCACCCCGGGACCGGGGCGCTCATCATCTGGATCGCCTCCGCGGTGATGTACGTGCGCGTGCTGGTGGAGATCGGCGCGGTCGCGCCCGGCTTCCTCCCGACCGCCGCCCCGCCGATCCTCGCGATGCTCGCGCTCTTCATCGCGATGACCCTGGCGTCGTGGCGCTCGGTGACGCGCACGGAGGACACCCCGCTCCGCCCGCGCAACCCGACGCACCTGCGTCTCGCGATGATCGTCGCCGCGATCTACGCCACCGTCCTCGTCGCGATCGCCGCGGCCGAGGAGCACTTCGGACAGACGGGCCTCTACGTGACGGCCGCGCTGTCCGGAGTCTCGGACATGGACGCGATCACGCTCTCGACCTCGCGTCTCGTGGCCGACCAGCGCCTGGAGGCCGCGATCGCGTGGCGCCTGATCCTCGCCGCCAGCCTTTCGAACATGCTGTTCAAGCTCTGCATCACCGCGATCGTGGGTGGATGGGCCCTCGCCCGGAGCTTCGCCCGCTTCGCCGCGGTGGCGTTCGCGGGCGGTATCGCCCTCATCGTCCTGTGGCCCTGATCCTGCGTCGGGAGGCTCGGGAGCGATGGACGGAAAAACGTGCTCGGAACACAGGAGGGAACCGATGGCCGAGCTGACTGCCGAGAAGTGCGAGGTGTGCCGTGTGGGTGCGCCCACCGTGACCCCGGAGGAGCAGAAGGAGCTGGGCCGGGAGGTGCCCGAGTGGGAGGTCGTGGAGGAGGACGGCATCCCGCAGCTCCGCCGCGTCTTCACCTTCGAGGACTTCGCCGAAGCGCTGAGCTTCACGGACGAGGTCGGCGCGCTGGCCGAGGAGGAGGGTCATCATCCGGCGATCCTCACGGAGTGGGGCCGGGTGACGGTGCGGTGGTGGACCCACAAGATCCGGGGGCTGCACCGCAACGACTTCATCATGGCCGCGAAGACCGACCAGATCTTCGCGGACCTCTGAGACGCACGCGGCCGCGGGGCGCGGCGAGCCTCAGGTCCCGCGCCGGATCTCGCTCGCCGTCTGCAGCGCGGTCGCGACTTCGGGGAGCACGCCGCGCTCGGCGTAGACCGGCAAGACCAGCGGACGCAGCCCGGGAATCCTGCGCGCGAACCACACCCCGAGCACGAAGCAGCCGGCCCCCCCGATCGCCACCGTGGCGGGTGCCCCGATGCGGGCGGCGATGGCGCCCCCGGTGAGGCTCCCGATCGGCATCATCCCCATGAAGGCCATCGCGTAGAGGCTCATGATCCGGCCGCGCATCTCCTCGCTCACGAGCGTCTGGAGGACCGTGTTGATCGAGGCGGTGGTGAGCATCAGACCGAAGCCGCCCATCACGAGGAGCGCGCAGGAGAGCGGCAGGCTGCGCGAGAGGGCGAAGGCGACGAGCGTGAGGCCGAAGAGGCGCGAGGCGCGGGAGATCATCCGCCCGAGGCCACGCACCGTGTCCTTCGACGCGAGATAGAGCGCGCCCGTGAGCGCGCCCGCGCCCGAGCTCGACGTGAGCATGCCGAGCGTCGTCGCGTCGCCGTTCAGGATGTCGCGCGCGAAGACCGGAAACAGCACGACGTAGGGGATCCCGAAGAGCGACACCCCCGAGAGGACCACCAGGAGATCGCGGATCGGCGGGAAGCCGAAGGCGTAGCCGAAGCCCGCCCGGATCTGCGCGAGCATGCGGCCGGTGCGCTCGGCCCGCTCGGCCGGCAGCCGGATGAGGAGGAGCGCCGAGAGCACCCCGACGTAACTGGCCGCGTTGATCACGAAGACCGGGCCCG
>CAZOYA010000319.1:0-2736 GCA_964583815.1 uncultured Gemmatimonadaceae bacterium
CCCCGCATGAACGAGCGGGTCGCGTCGATGGGATCGAGGATCCAGCGCACGCGGGCGCCGGGGTTCGACTCGCCGTACTCCTCGCCGAGGATCGAATGATCGGGGTACCGCTCCTCGACCCGCGCGCGGATCAGGCGCTCGGCCTCGCGGTCGGCGACCGTGACGGGCGAGCCGTCGCCCTTCGCGTCGTGCTCCACGACCGCGCCGTAGTAGCGGAGGGTGAGCTCACCGGCCTCGTGGGCGAGCTCGGTGGCGAAGTCGAGCAGCGCGCGGACCTCCGCGCGCGATTCTTCGGATGCCATGTCGGGGGGACCTTTCGGAACCTTCAGGGAGCGGCGGCGGCCCGGCGTCGGGCTTTCGCCGTGTACATGTCGATGTCGGCGGCGCGGACGAACTCCTCCACCGACGACATCGTCTCGGGATCGAACTGCGCGACGCCCATGCTCACCGTGATGCGGTGCCGGCTGAGCACCGGATCGGCGAGCACACGGGCGCGGACGCGGTTCGTGTAGTGTAGCGCCCCGTCGGCGGCGCTGTCCGAGAGCACCGAGCAGAACTCGTCGCCGCCGTAGCGCCCGACGAGGTTCATGGCCCGGTTCTCCTCGGTGAGGATGCGCGTGACGCGCTGCAGGATCTCGTCGCCGATCACGTGGCCGAGCGTGTCGTTCACCGACTTGAAGTTGTCGATGTCGAGCATGACGATGCTGAGCGTGCGGCCGCGGCGCGCCGCGGCGACCTCCTGCTCGAGGTGCACCTGCAGGCGCCGCCGGTTCGGCAGGCCGGTGAGCGGATCGGTGAGCGAGAGCGCCCGCAGGTTGGCGTGGAGCCGCGCGTTCTCCAGCGCGATGGAGGACTGCCGCGCGAGCCGGTGGAGCACGGCCGTCTCCTCAGGGCCGAAGCGCCGGGGCCGGCTGCTGCCGGCCAGGAGCGCGCCCACGACCTCGTCCGCCACGGTGATCGGGACGGCGGCGCCGGAGCCGGCGTGCAGGTGTTCCCGCACGTGGGCGGGGACGTGCGCGCTCGTGGCGAGATCGTCGAGCACCACCGCCTCGGCCCGCCCCACGAGCCGCTCCGCGAGCTCGTCGTCGAGCGCCCAGTGCAGGCCGACGGGGAGCGCGAGCTCGCCGGCCGCATCCGTGATGCGCCCGCGGGTGCCCACCCGGCCCTCGCGCGTCCACACGGCCGCGCCGTCGACGTCGAGCACCCGGAGCACCGCCTCGGCCACCTTGCCGAGGACCTCCTCGGGGTCGAGCTCGCTCGTGAGCGCGCGGCCGATCTCCTCGATCTGCTCGGCCTCGCGCCGGCGCCGCTCGATCTCGGCGAACTGCAGCGCGTTGTCGATCGCGACGGCGGCGAGGTCGGCGATCCCCTGGAGGAGCAGGAGGTCCTCCTCGCCGTAGGCGTCCGGCTCGTCGCACCAAGCCCCGACCACGCCCACCACGCGGCCGTGGTGCACGAGCGGGGCGGTGACGCCCGAGCGGCACGGGGCCCGGCGCCCGTCGACGTGCGAGACGCGAGCCACCTCGCGGGCGTCGTCGCCGATCAGCACCGCCCGCCGCTCGCGGATGACCTCGCAGTCGGTCCCCCGGTACGCGATGTCCGAGGCCTGGATCTCGCCCCGCTCGACGTGGAACACGACGCGCGCCAGGTCCCGGCCGTGGTCGTACAGGGCGATGGTGAAGTCGTCCGCTGCGAAGGCGCGGGCCGACTCCCGGTGGATCGCCCGATAGAGGTCCTCCGTCCCGAGCGTCGACGTGAGGACGCGCGCGATCTCGAGCAGCGCCTCGTAGCGGGCTTCGACGCTCGACCGCGGAGGGCGGTCGTCGGGTTGGGCCATGGACGGGAGGACGCCTTCTGCGGTGGCGGTCGTGAAGGTCGGCAAGTTAGGCGGGGGATGGCGGGACATTCAATATTCTTGTGACGCGTCTCGCAAGTCGGGCGCGCACGCCTGCATGTCCCGTGCCTCGATCGGGCTCAGCCCGGCTCGACGTCCCCCACGCGGTCCAGGTAGTGGCCGATCTCGTAGCCGATCGCCGCGAGGAGCCTCGCCTCACGCAGGTCCGGGGCCGCCCGGGTGATCAGCGTGCGGAGGGTCCGGATCACCGCCTCGGGCCGGCGGGCCTTGTAGAACTCGATGCGCCCGAGCCCGGAAGCGATTGCCGCGAAGGTCTCCTCGAGCTCCTCCTGGGTCGGCGGCCGGGTGGAGCGCCGCCCGCGCGGGAGCGGCTCCGGCCCCTCCTCGCTCGCGAGGAAGATCTCGTACGCCAGCACGAGGCACGCCTGCGCCAGGTTGAGGCTCGGGTACTCGGGCGCCGTCGGGATGATCGCGACGGCGTGGCAGAGGTCGAGCGCCTTGTTCGTGAGGCCGCGGTCCTCCCGGCCGAAGAGGAGCGCGACGGTGGGCTCGACGGTGCGCTCGCCGCCGTGGTCCTCCGCCCCCGCCCGCCGCGCGATCTCCGCCGCGGCCTCCCGCGGGCGCACGTAGGTCCGCCCCGCCGTGCGCGCGCGGGCGCTCGTGCCCACGACGTACGTGGCGTCGGCGAGCGCGTCGGCCAGCGTGTCGTGGAAGGTGGCGGCCTCGATGAGGGGCCCGCTCCGGTGCGCGATCCCCTCGATGCGGTACGCGTCGAAGTCGTCCGGGCGGACGAGGCGCAGGCGCCCGAGCCCGAAGTTCATCATCACGCGCACGACGCCCGCGATGTTCACGACGTCCTTCGGGTGGTCGAGCACGACCAC
>CAZOYA010000320.1:0-2733 GCA_964583815.1 uncultured Gemmatimonadaceae bacterium
GTAGACCTTCGGCTGCAGGATCGACTCGAGCACCCCGAGCTTCGAGACCTCCTTGGTCTTGAACGACTCCGGATCGTCGAGCACCTCGCCGTCCCGGTTGCCGAGGATGTTCGTGCTGAACCAGCCCGAGACCCCGAGCATCCGCGACTTGAAGCCCGGCGCCAGGATCGTCTTCATGAGCGTCTGGCCGGTCTTGAAGTCCTTGCCGGCGATCGGCACGCCCTTCTCGCGCGCCAGGTCCTCGAGCGCCTTGAAGTCCGCCGACAGGTTCGGGGCGCCGTTCGCGTAGGGCACCCCCTCCATGATCGCAGCGTAGGCGTAGAGCTGGCTCGGGGCGATGTCGTCGTGGTTCTCCTCCATGCCCTTCTCGAACGACGCGAGCGTCTCGTGCACCGCGCTCGGACGCACGTAGACCTCGGTCGAGCCGCACCAGATCATCACCAGGCGGTCGCAGCCGTGCGCCTCGCGGAAGTTCCGGATGTCCTCGCGGATCTGCTCGGCGAGCTCCCGCTTGTTCGCGCCCTTCTTGACGTTCGTGCCCTGCAGCTTCTTCACGTAGCGGGTGTCGAAGGCGGCGGGCATCGGCTTCACCGACGCGAGGAAGTCACGGATCGGCTCGAGGTGCTCGTGGCGGTCGAGCACGCCGGCCTTGACCGAGCTCTCGTAGCCGTCGTCGGGGATCGGATCCCAGGCTCCGAAGACGAGATCGTCGAGCGACGCGAGCGGCACGAAGTCGCGGATGAGCGGCGAGCGGTTCTCCGTCCGCTTCCCCAGCCGGATCGTGTTCATCTGCGTGAGACTGCCGAACGGCTGCGCGATCCCGCGCCGGGCCGCTTCGACGCCGGCCACGAAGGTCGTCGCCACGGCGCCGAAGCCCGGGAGCAGGACGCCGAGCTTGCCCTCGGCCGGTCGGATCTCTTCTGGTCGCTTCACGTTCGTCCTCGATCGATGGGTGGAACGGATCCCCGGCGGGATCCCTGAGACCTGGTACGGCGACCTGCTACGAGAGGATGATCCGGCTGCGGGCACCCTCCTCGATGCCCTGGGCCACCGTCTCGTTCACGCGGTACATCACCTTCTCGAAGTTCGCCTGCGCGGCGACCACCCGCTGGAACGCCGGGCGGGCCTGCAGCGCCTCCGCGACCTCGGAGTACTCCCGGCGGAGATCCTCCGAGGGCTCCTGGCCGGCCCGCACCGAGGTCTCGAGCTCCTGCTCGAGCGTCTCGATACGGTTCCGAAGCTCGACCAACTCGCGGTCCTCGTCCACCGCGTCCATGGCGCGGCGGAGCGCCTGGTACTCGTCGGAGCGCGCGAGCGCGTTCCCGAGGTCCCGCGCCTTTTCCATGATGCTCGACATCGTCAAACCTCCTCGAGGTCGTCCTGGTGCTCGTGGGCGCGTGTCGCCGTCACGATGCGCTCCTTCCCAGCAAGATCCCGTCCGACGGTGATCTCGACCCAGCGGCCGTCCTCCTCCAGCATCCGGGCGACCCCGCGGGCCTGCCCGGCGCCCACCTCGAGGGCGAGCAGACCCCCGCCGCGCAGCCGGTCCGGCGCGCCCGCCACCAGCACGCGGAGCACGTCGAGGCCGTCCGGACCCGCGAACAGCGCGTCCTCCGGCTCCCACCCGACGACCTCCGGCTGGAGTGCGGAGCGCTCCGACTCGGCCACGTAGGGCGGGTTCGAGACCACGACGTCGAACCGCTCCTCCGTCCCGAGCGGGTCCCAGCCCGCGCCCGCGCGCAGCTCGACCCGGTCCTCGAGCCCGGCCGCCGCGCGGTTGATCCGCGCCACCTCGAGCGCCTCGGGCGAGGCGTCCGTCGCCACGACGCGCGCGAACGCGCCCTCGTGCGCGAGCGAGAGCGCGATCGCGCCGGATCCGGTCCCGACGTCGAGCGCCTCGAGCGCACGCTCCTCTCCCTCCGCGGCCCACCGGCCGACCCGCTCGAGCACGGCCCCGACGAGGACCTCCGTCTCCGGTCGCGGGATCAGGACCCGCGGGTCCACGACCAGGTCGAGCTCGCGGAAGGGCTGGCGGCCGAGGACGTATTGTAGCGGCTCGCGGGCCGCCCGTCTCTTGAGGAGCGGTCGGAAGGCCTCGCGCTCCTCGGGCTCGAGCGGACGATCGTGCTGCAGGTAGAGATCGAGGCGGCGCAGCCCGAGCGCGTGTGCGAGGAGGTGCTCGGCGTCCAGGCGCGCCCGCTCCACGCCCTTGGCGGCCAGGTAGTCGGCGCTCCAGAGGAGCATCGAGAGCACGGTCCAGCGCTCGGGCGGGGGCGGGAGCGGGGCGGCGGCGCGGGAGCCGTCCGGGTCCGGGCCGCGGGCGGCCCCGGCACCCCCCGGGCCCGGGTCGGACCCCGGGACGGGGAGGGCGAGGATCGGGTCGCGGCCCGCGGCCACGCGGCTCAGCGCTCCGCCGCCTCGAGCCGCTCCTCCTCCGCCGCGATGCGGAGCGAGGAGACGATCTCGTCGAGATCGCCGTCCAGGACGCCCTCGAGGTCGTGGACGGTCAGGCCGATCCGGTGATCGGTGACGCGGCTCTGCGGGAAGTTGTAGGTGCGGATCTTCGCGGAGCGGTCGCCCGTGCCCACCTGCGCGCGGCGATCGCGGGCGCGCTCGGCCTCGCGCTCGGCGATCATTCGGTCGAGCAGGCGGCTCCGGAGCACCTTGAGCGCCTTCGCCTTGTTCTTGTGCTGGGACTTCTCGTCCTGGCAGGAGACCACGAGTCCGGTGGGG
>CAZOYA010000321.1:0-2728 GCA_964583815.1 uncultured Gemmatimonadaceae bacterium
CGCTCCAGACGGGGCGGAAGATGGGATCCTCCTCGCGGACCACGTCGCGCACGGCCCCTTCCATGTCGGCCGGATCGACCCGACCCCGACGACTCGCGCGCGCGAAGACGTGGCGCGCGACCTGGAGGATGTCCTGCGTCCGCGGGCCCGCCGCCGCCACGAGCGCCATCCCCGCGCCCTCGGCCGCCACGCCCGCCGTCTCCAGGCGGCTCTCGAGCCAGCGCGCCAGGTGGTCCGGATCGACCGGACCGAGGTGCAGGAGCTCGAAGGTCCGGAAGAACGCGCGCTCCGCGCCCAGCATGCCGCGGATCAGGGACACCTCCGATCCGGCGCACACGAAGCTCACGTCTCCGTGACGCTGCATCAGGTCGCGGAGATGCCATTCGGCCTCCTCGCCACCGAAGCGGCCGATCGCCTGGAACTCGTCGAGCACGACGGTCACCCGCTCGCCGTCGCGCGCGCGTGCCGCGAGGCTCTCGACGACCTGCTCGAGGGAGCGGCGCTGGGTGGTCGGCGGCTCGGATCTCCGCTCGGCCCCGAACACCACCCGGGGAGCGCCCGTGCTCGCGTCGAACGTCAGGGTCACGCTCGGAGCGAGCCCGGCGGCGAGCTCGGCCAGCCACTCCCTCCGGCGCTGCCCGGTGAGGGAGTGCAGCAACCGGTTCGCCACGTCCACCAGCCCGCTCGCCGTGGAGAGGTCCGCCCGCACCACGAGGACCCCGTCGCGCCGGGCGGCCTCGGCCGCCACGGCGATCGCCGAGCTCTTCCCCATCCGGCGGTGCCCGAAGACCAGGAGGCGCGTCGGCTCCGCCATCGCCAGGCGGATGCGGGCGACCTCGTCCGCACGGTCGGTGAAGAACGCGCCGGTGACGTGGGTGCCGATGCGGAAGGGATTCTCCTGCATGGACGTTTCCGTTTCGTAAAAGGCCGAGTCGTAAATATCCGACTCGTAATTTTACGAAACCGGTCGGGCTACGCCAACATTCCCGCCGCCCGAGTGCCGGACCGCGACGACGGAGTCGAGCACCCGCCGCTGGGCCACGGGCAGCGCGAGCCGCCCGCGCACGTCGGCCGTGGTCCAGCGTGACTCCTCCGCGAGGGCCCCCTCGACCGGTCCGTCCGCGGTCACCAGCCACGGGAGATAGGTCACGTACAGGTGGGTGAACCGGTGGCGGACGGGCGGGAGCGGTCGAGCCTCGAGGGGACGGGCCGCGGTCGCGCCGCCCGCGAGCGCCAGCACCGCCTCCGCTCCGTCCTCCTCCGTCTCGACCTCGCGCTCGGGCAGCGCCCAGAGCCCTCCGAGGAGCCCGCCCTCGGGCCGCCGCACCAGCAGGATCGCGCCGTCGGCACGACGGCGAAGCACCGCGAGCGCCATCAGCGCCGGCCGGGGCGCCGCCTTGCGGACCGGCCCCGGGCGCACCTCGACGGTCCCGGCGGCCCGGGCCCCGCAGCTCCACGCCACGGGGCATTCCCCGCAGGCGGGCCGCGCGGGCGTGCACACCGCCTGCCCGAGCTCCATCAGGGCCTGGTTCCACTCGCCCGGTCGGGCCGGGTCGACGAGCGCGGAGGCGGTGTCCCGGAGCCAGGCGGGCGTCGGCTCCGCGCGGTCGAGGAGTCGCGCGAGCACCCGGCGCACGTTCCCGTCCACGGCCGGCACGGCCTCTCCGAAGGCGATGCTCGCCACCGCGCCGCTCGTGTAGTCGCCGACGCCGGGAAGCGCCCGGAGCGCCCCGGCGGTGGCCGGCAGCCGTCCCCCGTGCCGCTCGCGCACCACGCGCGCCGCCGCGTGCAGGTTCCGCGCACGCCGGTAGTACCCCAGCCCTTCCCACGCCTTCAGGACGTCCGCCTCGTCGGCGGCGGCGAGCGCCTCGAGGTCCGGGAACCGCTCGAGCCAGCGCCCGTAGTAACCCAGTACGGTCTCGACACGGGTCTGCTGCAGCATCACCTCGGACACGAGGATCCGGTACGGATCCCGCTCGCCGCGCCACGGCAGGTCCCGCCGCCGCCGGTCCCAGAAGGCGAGGAGGTCATGGCGGAGGCGCTCGGCGTCGAGATCGGTGGCGTCGGTCGCGGCGTGATCCATGGCGCCAAGGTATCCCGAGCCCTACGGTGATGTCATGCGTTTCACCACGTACTCGAAGTACAAGGGCCGCTGGCTCGACGCGCTGAACCTCGAGTCGCTGCTCGAGCACCTCTCCGACTTCCTCCTCGACGGCGGCTTCGCGGGCGGGCCCCACTTCCATCCGTACTGGGGCTGGTCGGGGATGGACGACCCGCACTCGACCGACGGGCTCAAGGAGGCGCTTCTGAAGGCGCTGCTCGAGAGCGGCCAGCTCACGCCCGAGATGATCGACGAGCTGCGCGGCGAGGGCGAGGGCGACGCGGACGTGCAGCGGGAGATCGCCGAGCTGCTCGACCAGCTCGTGCAGCGGATGGTCGAGGAGGGCTACATCACGCTCGAGGGTGGCCAGCCGCAGCTCCCCGGGCAGACGTACGACGTCACCGGGCAGGGGAAGATCGACGAGGCGCGGCAGGCCGCGCAGAGCGTCCAGTTCAATCTCACGCGCAAGGGGATGGACTTCCTCGCGCACCGCTCGCTGCGCGACCTCATGTCGGCGATCGGCAAGTCGAGCGCGGGACAGCACGACACCCCGCACCTCGCGACCGGTGTCGAGGCGGAGGCGGCCTCGCGGCCGTACGAGTTCGGCGACACGATGAACCTCGACAT
>CAZOYA010000322.1:0-2705 GCA_964583815.1 uncultured Gemmatimonadaceae bacterium
CATCGGCAAGTCGAGGGAGCGCGTGCGGGTGGTGTTCAGCGGCGCGGGCGCCTCGGCGCTCTCGACGGCCGCGCACTTCGTCCGGCTCGGGGTGCCGCGCGACAACATCCTGATCGTGGACTCGAAGGGGGTGCTCTACCAGGGGCGCGAGGAGGGGATGAACGAGTACAAGGCACCCTTCGCCGTGAAGACGGACCGGCGCACGCTCGCCGACGCCATGGACGGGGCGGACGTGTTCGTGGGCCTCTCCGTGCGCGGGATCGTCGACAAGGCGATGATCGCCTCGATGGCGGACGACCCGATCATCTTCGCGCTCGCCAACCCCGACCCGGAGATCCTCCCGGAGGAGGTGGCCGAGGTGCGCGGGGACGCGATCATGGCGACCGGCCGCTCGGACTACCCGAACCAGGTGAACAACGTCCTCGGGTTCCCGTTCATCTTCCGGGGCGCGCTGGACGTGCGCGCGCGGGGGATCGACGAGTCGATGATGCTGGCGGCCACCTACGCGCTCGCGGAGCTCGCGCGCGCCGAGGTGCCCGACACGGTCCGGGGCGCCTACGACGGCTCGGAGATCTCCTTCGGGCGGAACTACCTGATCCCGAAGCCGTTCGACGACCGGGTCCTCTTCCACGTCGCGCCCGCCGTGGCCCGGGCGGCGATGGAGAGCGGGCTCGCGCGCATCGAGCTCGACCTGGACGAGTACCGCGAGCGGCTCCGCGCGAGCCTCGGTCCCGGCCGCGAGGTCATGCGATGGATGGCGGGCCGGGCGCGCCGCGGTCCGGCGCGGGTGGTCTTCCCGGAGGGTCACAACGACCGGGTGATCCGGGCGGCCGCGCAGCTCGTCGAGGAGGGGACCGCGCGCCCCATCCTGCTCGGGCGCGCGCCGCGCGTGAACGAGAAGGCCGAGATCCTCGGCGTGAAGCTCGACGGCATCCAGATCGTCTACGCCGCGGAGTTCGAGGAGAAGCGCCACCAGTTCGCCCGCGAGCTCTTCCGGAAGCGCGGGCGCAAGGGCCTGACGCTCGCCGAGGCGGAGTGGAACCTCTACAAGCCCATCTATTACGCCGCGAGCATGCTGCAGGCGGGCGAGGCCGACGCGCTCGTGGCCGGCATCGAGGCGAACTACGCGGAGATCCTGAGACCGTGCCTGCAGGTGGTGGGCGCGGAGCGGGAGGGGAACGGCCGGGTGGCGGGCCTCTACATGCTCGCCTTCCCGAACCGGGACCTGCTCTTCTTCTCCGACACGACCGTCAACATCGAGCCCGACGCGCAGGGGATCGCCGAGATCGCCCTGCAGACGGCGCGCTTCGTGCGCGAGCTCGGCATCACCCCGCGCATCGCGATGGTGACGTTCTCGAACTTCGGATCGTCCTCGCACCCCGAGGCCCGGCAGGTGGCGCAGGCGGTCGAGCTGGTGCGCGAGATCGACCCGGAACTCGAGATCGACGGCGAGATGCAGGCGGACACCGCGGTGGACGCGCTGAAGCTGCGCGACATCTATCCGTTCAACCGGCTCACGGGGCCGGCGAACGTCCTCGTCTTCTCCAGGCTCTCGGCCGCGAACGCGGCCTACAAGCTGCTCGACAAGCTCGGCGGAGCGGACGTCATCGGGCCGGTGCTGCTCGGCATGGCGAAGCCCGTGCACATCCTGCAGCGGGGGTGCAGCGTGCAGGACATCGTCAACCTCGCGACGGTGGCCTCTGTGGACTGGCGGGGCCGGATCGGACAAGTTTGAGGTCTTTCCGGGCGTGTCGCACGCCCGCCACCACACACGAGACAACCCATTCCGGCCCGTGAGGGCCTCCTCCGCCGGGGCGCGATCGACGGGGCCGGAAGCAGCTCCAGGAGCGCGCCGAGATGAGCACCCAGACCCTCCAGCAACCCGTCGCCGCGACCGGACGAGGCAGCGTCGGACTCGATCACCACGGTCTCGCGCCGTCGAAGGAGGTGTTCTGGAACCTGTCGCCTGCGCGGCTCTACGAGGAGTCGCTCGCCCGGGGCGAGACGAAGCTCGTGCACATGGGCGGGATCGCCGCGGTCACCGCGCCGCACACCGGACGCTCCCCGAACGACCGCTTCGTGGTCCGGGACGAGGCGAGCGAGGACGCGGTGGACTGGGGCAACGTGAACGTGCCCCTCGCGCCCGAGCACTACGAGGCGCTCCGCGAGGACGTGGTCGCGTACCTGAACGGCCGCGACCTCTTCGTCCGTGACGCGCGCGCGGGCGCCGATCCCCGCTACGGGCTGAACGTCCGCGTGGTGAGCGACAGTGCGTGGCACTCGCTGTTCGCATACAACATGTTCCTGCGGCTCGACGAGAAGGATCTCTCCGGCTTCGAGCCCGGGTTCACGATCCTGCACGCGCCCGAGCTCCAGGCCGACCCGGCGCGGCACGGCTCCCGCTCCTCGACCGCCGTCGTGATCAACTTCGGCCGGCGTGAGGTGCTGATCGCGGGAACCCGCTACGCGGGCGAGATCAAGAAGTCGATCTTCTCCGTGCTGAACCACATGCTTCCGGAGGACGACGTCTTCCCGATGCACTGCTCGGCGAACGTGGGCGAGGACGGCGACGTCGCGCTCTTCTTCGGGCTCTCTGGGACGGGGAAGACGACGCTGTCGGCCGATCCGTCGCGGCGCCTGATCGGCGACGACGAGCACGGCTGGACCGACCGCGGCGTCTTCAACTTCGAGGGCGGCAACTACGC
>CAZOYA010000323.1:0-2650 GCA_964583815.1 uncultured Gemmatimonadaceae bacterium
GGGTCCTTCTTGAGGTCGATGCCCTGGTCCTTCTTGAACTCGTCGACGAGCCAGTCGATCACGCGCTGGTCGAAGTCGTCACCGCCGAGGTGCGTGTCGCCGTTGGTGGACTTCACCTCGAAGACGCCGTCGCCGAGCTCCAGGATCGAGATGTCGTAGGTGCCGCCGCCCAGGTCGAAGACCGCGATCTTCTCGTCCTTCTTCTTGTCCAGCCCGTACGCCAGCGCCGCCGCGGTGGGCTCGTTGATGATGCGCAGCACGTCGAGGCCGGCGATGCGTCCGGCGTCCTTGGTGGCCTGACGCTGCGCGTCGTTGAAGTACGCCGGCACCGTGATCACCGCCTGGGAGACCTTCTGGCCCAGGTAGTCCTCCGCCGTCTGGCGCATCTTCTGGAGAATGATCGCGCTGAGCTCGGGCGGCGTGAACGTCTTGCCCGCGTTCGGCACCTTCACCTGCACACGCCCGTCCGCGTCGGAGCCGACGTCGTAGGGGACGAGCTTCTCCTCCTCCTTCACCTCGCTGTGCTTGCGCCCCATGAAGCGCTTGATGGAGAAGATCGTGTTCTGCGGGTTCGTGATCGCCTGCCGGCGCGCGACCTGCCCGACGAGCCGCTCTCCGTCCTTGCTGAAGGCCACCACCGACGGGGTCGTGCGGCCGCCCTCGGAGTTCGGGATGACGACGGGCTCGCCGCCTTCCATGACCGCTACCACCGAGTTCGTGGTGCCGAGGTCGATTCCGATGACTTTGCCCATGTCCTCCTCGCGCGATGTGGGGACCCTGCGGGTCGATGTGCGTTGGTCCGACGGCCGGCCGGGCGGGACCGGCTCCCGGCCCTCGTCACGTTGCCGCGGTACGTATTCGCGGCGTGGAAGTGCAAGCGACGTGCCGGCCGGAGAGGGCTCGGAACGCGCCGGAATGGCGGGAAACGGGGCCTGCCACGCCACAATGGCAGACCCGCCGGGCAGGGGGACGGCGCGCCGCGCCGTGATGCCCGGACGCGGGGGTCCGCGCGGCGGGACCCCGGCTGCTAGCTTGGTGCAGCGCGCGGGACGGCCGCGCGCCCGCCGATCGCACATCCCGGACCGACCCGGTCCGCGCCGCCCGGTCCCAGACCGTCCGGTCGCGCAGCCGCCCGGTCCCACGCCGCCCCGAGCCCCCGAGGAGGATCGTTGTTCCCGCTCCGCGACGAGAACCCCACCGAGTCGGTCCCCTGGGTCACGATGGCCCTCATCGGGGCGACGCTGGCGGTGTGGTGGTCGGTCCAGGGGGCGGGCCTCTCGCCCGGTACGCTCGAAGCCTCGATCTGCACCTGGGGGGCGATTCCGGCGGAGGTGACGGGCCGTCCCCCTGCGGGACCCGCGCCCTGTCCGCTGGGCGGGGTCACCTGGGAGGCCGTGCTCGCCTCCGTCTTCCTCCACGGCGGCTGGATGCACCTGATCGGGAATCTCTGGTTCCGGTGGATCTTCGGGAACAACGTCGAGGACTCCACGGGCCACGTCCGTTTCCTGGTCTTCTATCTCCTGGCGGGTGTGCTGGCGGCCGGCGCGCAGATCGTCTCCGCGCCCGACTCCGCGGTGCCGATGGTGGGCGCGTCCGGGGCCATCAGCGCCGTCATGGGGGCGTACATGGTGCTCTATCCGCACGCGCGGGTCGACACGCTCGTGGTGCTCGTCATCTTCGTTCGACTCGTGCCCCTACCGGCCTGGGTCATGCTCGGGTACTGGATCTTCATCCAGATGGCCGCCTCGGCGCTGGAGCCGGCGGGAGCGACGGGCGGGGTCGCGTACATGGCCCACATCGGCGGCTTCGTGGCGGGCCTCGTGATGATCTTCCTCTTCCGGAACCCGGACCGTATCCGCAGCCGGAAGTCGCACCGGCGCGTGCCCGGCGCATGGGGGGCGCGGTGGCGGTGAGCGCGGCCGGGCGCCCGTTCGATCCCGGTGCGGTCGCGGCGGCGCTCGAGCGGCACCTCGAGGAGCGGCCCAGGGCGCTGCTCGTGCTCGGGTCGGGACTCGGGGGCGTCGTCGATCGCATCGAGGGTCCGGTCGAGGTGGCCTTCGGGGCTCTCCCCGGCATGCCCCCCGCGACGGTGGCGGGGCACGCCGGCCGGTTCGTGGGCGGGCGGCTCGCGGAGGTCCCCGTGCTCGTGCAGGCGGGACGATACCACGCCTACGAGGGCCATCCGATGGACGTGGTGGCGGGTACGGTGCGTGCCGCCGCCCGCCTGGGCGTCGAGGCCGTGGTCCTCACGAACGCCGCCGGGGGCGTCCGCCCCGATCTCGCGCCCGGGGACCTGCTGCTGATCCGGGACCACGTGAACCTCATGGGCCGGAGCCCGCTCATCGGACCGGCCGGGGCGGGGGAGCGGCGCTTTCCCGACATGTCCGAGCCGTACGACCGGCGGCTGGCCGCGTGGGCGCGCGAGGCCGCCGGGGCGGCGGGGATCGAGCTACGGGAGGGCGTGTACGGCGCGGTGCTCGGCCCGGCCTTCGAGACCGCCGCGGAGGTGCGCGCGCTCGCCGTGCTCGGGGTCGACGCGGTGGGGATGTCGACGGTCCCCGAGGTCCTGGCCGCCCGCGCGCTCGGCCTTCCGTGCCTCGCGATCTCGATGATCACGAACCGGGCGACGGGGCTCGCGGACCGGCCGCTC
>CAZOYA010000324.1:0-2626 GCA_964583815.1 uncultured Gemmatimonadaceae bacterium
TCTCCTGATGGCCAGGAGGCTCATCGCGAGCGCGCCCGCGTTCTCCTTGCCGCTCTTTCCGTTCTTCGTTGTGCTGCTCATCTCGGTTTCCGTGGTCATGGTTGGTCCTCCTGTAGTTCTCGAACAAAGGCCAGCGCGGGAGTCGAACCCGCCCGCGCCTCACCGGCGCGTTCCTGTGTCCTGGCCTACTCGTCGTCGCCGAACCGCACCCGAAGAAACACCCTCGGCTCGCTGAGGTTCTCGATGATGCCGTCCGCGATCTTCGCGATGACGTCCTTCTTGGTCCGCCCGAGGTGCGCTCGGACGGCCTTCTTGATCTCTCCCTTCTGTTCCTCGATCCAGACCTTGGCCTCCTCGTTGGCCGCGTCGGCGACCCCCTTCTCGAGGAGCATCTGGAACTTGGAGAGCTTCACGACCCTTCCGTCTGGCAGCCGGCGAGTCTCCTCCCGGCCATATCGGTCGGTATGCGGCACGTCGATAACCGCCGACACGATCTCCCTGACGAAGTCAGGGCCGCGCTCCATGAGCACATCGGCGACAGCCGCCTGCACCTGCGCCGAGATCACGTCCTGCGGGATCTTCATCATGACCTTTGTTTCGTCTCCCATGTCCGTCTCCTGTGTGTGGTTACTTGGCCAACGCTTCCACGATTGACCGGAACTTCCTGGTCCGCTGTGTGAGCTCCAGTTTCCTTTCGGAGATGGCGTCCAGTTCGTCCTCGATGGCCCGCTTCTCGCTCTCGAGCTGCTGCGCTTGAGCGTTCAGCTCCGCGAGCTCCGACTCGATGGGGCCGATGACCTCGCGGCCCATCTCGAGCCATGCGGCGAACGCGTCGTCGCTGTCCGCCGGGCTCACGACGGGCGCCGGCGGCGCGTTCGCCGCCGACATGCCCGTCTCCCGCTTGCTCGGGCGCACCTCGGTCGCCAGCGCCTTCGCCGTGGCCTTCACGGGTCCCGGCTCCTTCGGCTCTGGCTTGACCTTCTCGAGCTGGTTGAAGCGCACCGTCCGCGTTCCGCGCCCGTCTTCCAGGTCGGTGATACGGGCCGCCGCTCGCATCACGTCTTTGACGCGACCCTTGATCCGGCGCTGCGGAGCTCCGTCGGCAACGTGGACGACGACATAGACCTCGTCGCCCTTGCTGAGCTCACCCTTGCCGACTCCCATCAGCCTTCCTCGTCGAGGTCGTCGCCGAGGTCCATGAGCTCGAGAACCCTCGCCTTCGCCGAGGCAAGGGCGCTGGCGACGTCGTCACCGAAGGACGCGAGCACGATCTTGCAGGTCTCGGCGCGCACGCGCAGCGAGTCCAGCTCGTCGAGCCTACGCTGGAGGGCCGACTCGCGCGGCGCGCCGTCCTCGCCGCCCAGCCTGTTGAGCCCGTTGACCACGGCCTGCACCTCGCCGACGAGCGTCTCGCGGACGCTGCGGCCGACGTGCTCGCGTCCCTCGGGCGTGTCGAACGCCGGCAGGAACGGCAGGGCCGAGTCGCCCGCCTGCGCGATCACGCGGGCGAACGCGCGGAGCTTCTCCGACTGCGACGTCGGGACGTAGTAGAGCCCGCCGTCGCGGCGCACGCGGACCGCGCCCAGCTCGTCGACGAGCACGTTGACGACCATCTCGCCGAGCTCCGCCGTGTCCATCGCGTTCATGAGCCCGTTGAACTCGCTCCGAAGCTTCGCGATCGCGACCTGCACGTGCGCGAGCACGGTGCTCGCGACCTCCCCGCTGAGCGCGTCCTGGACCGTCTGGTCGCCGCTCCAATCGACCTCGAGCTCGTCGAGGTCGGAGACCCAGACCCGAGCCCATGTCTCGGTCCGCTTGTGCAGCCCGGCGCCGACGCTGTACCGGACGAGCGCGACTCGACTCCGAACGCGCTCGCGCTCGACGCTCACGTTCGGGGCCGCCTCGAGATTCGTCACGCGGCCGAGCGCCTTGCCGAAGCACTTCTGACCGCTCGGGTCCGGCGGCGCCCAGCTCTCCGGGAGACCCTCCGCGCTCAGCCAGGAGCGCAGCTCGCCGCGATCCAGGTTGCGCCCGGCGAGCCGGAGCTCCGGCCACACGAGGTCTCCGATGTGCTCGCCTCCCTTGGCCATAACGGCCGCCAGGCGCTCGCGTGCGCTACCTGAGCGCTGTTCGGTGGGGTTCGGTTCGGTCATCGTCGTTCTCCTGTTCCTGTGGCAAAACAAAGCGCCGCTCGCGGTGTCCCGCGGCGGCGCGAAAGAGGGCAGCGCAGGCGCGCGCTACTCGTCGAACGTGCGCGTGGCCTGCACAAGGACCACGGCGATCGCGAACGTCACCGTGGAGACGTCCCGGTCGTCCGGGCCGTCGAAGTCGACGACCTCGTCCGGACCCATGCCCGGGAAGCCGTCGAGCGCGATCCGCTCGTCGAACACGGCGCGCAGCTCGCGCGCGGTCCCAGCCTCCAGCACGACGCGCAGGAGCGCGTCCGCCTCGTCGTGGAGCTGGTAGTCGGTGCGCAGCTCCGCCGCGTGCGCGCGAGCGTGTACGGCCACGAGTAGATCGAGATCCTGATCGATGGTCACGGTCGCCTCCTGTACCCAAACGCGGGCGCGCCCCGCCGGCGGGGTGCCGACGGGGCGCGCGCGGGCCTGGCGCTCAGGCCTTGGCG
>CAZOYA010000325.1:0-2625 GCA_964583815.1 uncultured Gemmatimonadaceae bacterium
AGGTCGTAGCTGATCAGGTCGCCCGGCGACACCGAGCCGGGCAGGTCGACGTGGACCAGGCCGACCCACAGGTGCTCACCGATCCGGCGAAGGGGGATGCGGCCGCCCGTCGCGATCGGGCCGCCCGCATCGTGGCGGACCCGCCCGGCGAAGAGCTTGAGCTGCGCCTCGCAGGCGACCTTGGTGGCCACGAAGACGTGCGCGCGCTGCGCCGTGACCCGGCGCACCATGGGCCCGACGAGGAGCTTCGGCCACTGGGCGAACGGGCGGAACGATGTCACGAGTGCTCCCCCAACGGCTTCAGGGATCCAGGAAAAATCCGAAAAGTCGGGTTGGGGGGGAGCGCAACCTAGACAGCAACCCGAGGGGGGTCAAGCGAGGGCGCCGGGGGGTGGGCTCGGGTGCCTCGCACCCTACCTGCCCTCCCCGCACGGCGGGGGCTCATCGCCTCCGGCGGGCCCACGCCTCCCGCGCGACGCGGAGCGCCTTGCGCAGGGCCCGCCCCCGCCTCAGGACTCGACCGTGTAGATCTCGCGCCGTCCGTGATCGACGAGATCGTGGTAGCCCTTCATGATCCGCTCGAACTCCTCCGCGTCCTCGCCCTCCGGACCCATGGACATGAAGCGCTCCAGGCTCTCGACCTCGATCTCCGAGACCACCGTCCAGTACTGCTCCGCGCTCAGGTCCGTGTAGACGCGCATCCTTCCCATCCCGTTCTTCTCGCCGAGCTTCGCCATCGCGACGAACTTCTCGACCATCGGCCGGACCTTGCCCGGCTTGCAGTACATGATGTCCCGGATCATCAGCATGGGTCCTCCTGCGTCGATCGTGGATGCGTACCGCCACAGGCTCAAAGTGCGCGCGGGCGGCTCGGAGCGCATCCGGGGTCGGGGGCTTTTTCGTCACGCCCTTTCCCCGTCGCTCGTTCCCTGCCCGAATCCATCCTCGAACGCGTCGGAGGAAGATCGATCCATGCCGGACCGTCCGTCCCGCGCGGGCCGCCGCGCCCTCGCGACCCTCCCGCTCCTTCTCGTCGGGGCCGTGCTGCTCACGGGCTGCGGCGCGGGCCTCGGCCCCTCCGCCGACGACCCCGGAGCCGCCCCCGTCGTGATCACCGAGCTGCCCCGGGAGCTCAGCGCCTCCGAGGCGACGATCCTCGAGCGCAGCAACGACTTCGCGTTCGACCTGCTCCGCGAGGTCGCGGCCGGGCGGGACGCGGGCACGAACGTGTTCCTCTCTCCCCTCTCCGCGTCGATGGCACTCGGGATGCTCCTGAACGGCGCGGAGGGCGACACGCACGACGAGATCCGCGACATGCTGGGCTTCGCGGGGATGACGCCCACGGAGGTGAACGAGGCGTACCAGGGGCTCCTCGAGCTCCTGGTGGACCTCGATCCCTCCGTCGAGGTCCGGCTCGCGAACTCGGTCTGGCACCGCGAGGGCTTCACGCTCGCCCCGGCGTTCCTGGACACGGTGCGCGAGCGCTTCGAGGCGGAGGTGGCGGGGCTGGACTTCGACTCGCCGGACGCGGCCGCCACGATCAACGCCTGGGTCGAGGAGCGGACGAACGGACGGATCGACGGGATCGTGGAACCGCCGATCGATCCGGCCGCGATGCTCTTCCTGCTGAACGCCGTCTACTTCAACGCGCCCTGGACCGAGGCGTTCGACCCCGACCGCACCGCCCCGCGCGACTTCACGCTCGCGGACGGCTCGGTCGTGCAGGTCCCGACGATGGTCCGCGACGAGGACAGCGGTCCCCTGCTCCGTGCCGGCGCGCACGGCTGGACCGCGGTCGAGATGCCCTACGGCGGGCAGGCCTACGCGATGACGGTGCTGCTGCCGCAGGACCCGTCGTCGTCGATCGACGACCTGCTCCCCGGGCTCGACGCCGCGGTGTGGGGCGAGCTCGTCTCGGCGCTCGCCCAGACCGGCGCCGGCCTGGAGATCCCCCGCTTCCGCATCTCCTGGGAGGCGCCGCTGAATCCCGCGCTCCAGGCGTTGGGCATGGTGGAGGCGTTCGCGCCGCAGGCGAACCTCGACCCGCTCACGGGCGCGCCGAACGACCTCTACGTGCATCTCGTGAAGCAGAAGACGTGGGTGGACGTGCACGAGGAGGGCACCGAGGCGGCGGCCGTGACGAGCGTGGAGGTGCGGGTCACCTCGGCGGGTCCGCCTCCGATCCGTATCGACCGGCCCTTCGTCGTGGCGATCCGCGAGCGGCTCTCGGGCACGATCCTCTTCCTCGGCGTGATCGAGGACCCGCGTCCCGAGTGAGCTCGGCGGGCCGGCCGTTCGCTGGCGCGTCCCTTGCAGCCGCGTCGGGCCATGAGCCCCCGCGACCTCCAGATCGGCTACAAGCTCTCGAGCGAGGAGCACGAGGCCTCCGAGCTCGTGCGGCTCGCGCGGGCGGCCGAGGAGCACGGCTTCCCGTTCGCGATGATCTCCGACCACTTCCACCCATGGACGGACGAGCAGGGCCAGAGCCCGTTCGTGTGGTCGGTGCTCGGCGGGATCGCGGCGACGACGAGCACGATCCGGGTCGGCACCGCGGTGACCTGCCCGACCGTGCGCACGCACCCGGCGATCGTCGCGCAGGCGGCGGCGACCACCGCCACGATGATG
>CAZOYA010000326.1:0-2531 GCA_964583815.1 uncultured Gemmatimonadaceae bacterium
GGGTTGTCGCCCCCGCCGATCCGGCCCGCCGGCACCCACCAGCTCCCGTCCGTGAGGACGCGCGTGAAGTCGCCGTCTCCGCCGAGCGGCCCGCCGTTGAGCTCCACGGTGACGTTCTGCCGCGACCCGACCGTCGGGAACAGCGGGTGGTCGAGCGTCTGGCGCGTCAGCCCGAGCGTGAGCGTGCTCTGCACGCCGGGCGGCAGGCCGAAGAGCGAGGTGTCCTCGACGTCGCTGAAGAGCTCGTACTTGGTTCTCGAGATGCCGTAGCCGACGAAGACCCGCGTCTGGCGCGAATCCGGCCAGGGGAAGCCGAAGCGGGTGCTCGTGCCGATCCGCTTCCGCCGCCCCGTCGAGAACTGGAAGAAGCGGTCACGCGAGTTGAAGAGCGTGATGGAGCCCGACACCTGGCTCTGGAAGAGCGCGGGGTCGGAGTAGGCGAGCTCGAAGCTGTTGAGGTACCGGCCGAAGTCCCAGCGGAGGCTTCCGGATTTCGCCTGGCCGAACAGGTTCGGCTGCTCGTATCCGATGAAGCCCGAGAGCCCCACGCCCCCGCCCACGGAGGTGCCGAAGTTCACCGAGCCCGTCTGCTTCTCCACCACGTTGAACGTGATGTCGACGTCGCCGTTCGGGAGCGGCTCGATGTCGGGGAACGGCAGCGGCGTCTCGAAGAACCCGAGCGCCGAGACGTTCTGGTAGCTCTGGATGAGCCGGCTCTGGCTGTACACGTCCCCGGGGATGATCCCGATCTGGTTCCGGATCACCCACTCGTACGTGTACTCGTTCCCCGTGATCGCGACCCGGTTCACGATCGCCGGCTGTCCCTCGATGATCTCCCAGCGCGCGTCCACCACGGGCGAGCCGTCCTCGGCCTCGCCGCGGTCGAGCACCGGGTTCACCTGGATGTACAGGTACCCCTCGTTGCGGTACGCCTCCATGACGCGGTTCATCGCCTCGAGGAAGGCCTCCTGGTCGAAGACCGCGCCCTCGGTGTTCCCGCTCCCGCCGCCGAAGCCGAGGCTGCGCAGCAGCCCGCCCTCCTCGGTGCGGAAGTAGGACTCGACCGCCTCGGTGGGGAAGCGCGAGTTGCCCTCCACCGCGAAGCTCCGCAGCCGGTACTGCGGCCCCTCCTCGACGGACACCTCGAGCCGGGACTTCCCCGTCTGGGGATCCACGATCAGCGTGTCGCCGAGGACCTGGAAGTCGAGGAATCCGCGCGAGCGATAGAGCGCCGGAAGCCGCTCCCGCAGGTCGGCCTCGAGATCGAACTCGTCGTACGATCCCGAGCGGAACCACCAGAAGCCCTCGGAGCGCGTCGACATCGCCCCCTCGAGCTCCTCGTCGGGGATCCGCTCGTTCCCGGTGAAGACCACGTCGGCCACCGTGACGCGGTTCCCCTCGGTCACGTCGAAGATCACGTCCACCTGGCCGGGGGCCACCGATTCGACCCGCTCCTCGATGGCCGCGAAGGGGATCCCGCGCTCGGCCAGCTCGGTCCGGATGAAGGCCCGCGCGTCGATGAGGCTCTGCCGGTCGAGCGGCTGCCCGGTCACCAGGTTCGCGGTGTCCCGCACCGTTCCCGCGGACAGGCTCTCGAGGCCGTTCATCTCGATGCGGCGGATCACGTCCCGCTCGTCCACCCGCACGACGATCGTGGCCGACGTGGTGCCGCGCGCCCGCACGACGACGTCGTCGAACTGACCCGTGCCCACCAGGGACTTCACGCCCCGCTGGATGTCCCGGTACGTGATCCGCTGCCCCGGCTGGATTCCGAACAGCGCGAGGATCGCCTGCTGCTGGATCCTCATGGCGCCCTCGACGAGCACGGAGTCCACGAGAATTGGCGCGGGTGCCCCCTCCTCCTGCTGCTGCTGGGCCTGTGCGCCGACCGGCTCCGGCGCTCCCGCCACGAGACCCGCGGCGAGCACCACCCCCACGAAGGCCACGAGGAGGGGTGTCCGTCTCGGGCACCCCTCCTCTCTCCGGCCTTTCTCGAAAGCCCGGTCGTCGATCACGTTTTCGTCGCCGACTTCGCCTGCAGCGTGAGGCCGCGCCCCTCGCGGTTCACCCCGACCTCGATCTCGTCCCCCGCGCCGAACTCGGCCTGGAGGATCTTCTCCGAGAGCGGGTCCTCGAGGTAGCGCTGGATGGCCCGCTTGAGCGGGCGCGCTCCGAACTTCTCGTTGTACCCCTCGTCGACCAGGAAGGCGATCGCCTCGTCGGTCAGTCGCAGCGTCATCCCCTCCTCCTCGAGCCGCTTCCGCACGTCCGCCATGAGGATGTGCACGATCTGTCCGATCTCCTCCTTCGTCAACGGATGGAAGACGATCGTGTCGTCGACCCGGTTCAGGAACTCCGGGTTGAACGCGCGCTCGATCTCCTGGCGCACCTTGTCCTTCATGATGTCGTAGCTCGACTGCGGGTCCGCGGCCTGGAAGCCGAGCCCGCCGCCCTTCGAGATGTCCCGGGCGCCGAGGTTGGACGTCATGATGAGGACGGTGTTCTTGAAGTCGATCACACGCCCGTAGTTG
>CAZOYA010000327.1:0-2518 GCA_964583815.1 uncultured Gemmatimonadaceae bacterium
CACAGGACACAGCAAGCCCCGGCGTACGAGCGCGACATCGGTCGCGTGGTCTACGCCGGTCCCGTCTCCACAATCCTCGGTGACACGATCGACCTCACCGACGCGGTGAGCGCGCAGATCCTGGTCGAGCGCCCGAGCGGGACCGACACGTGGACCGCCACGATTACGCCGGCCGACGGGTCGGACGGCTTCGTGACGTACACGACGCAGGACGGCGACCTGCCCGAGGTCGGCCCGTACATGCTCCAGGCGCTCGTCGTCATGCCGGACGGGCGCGAGCTCCATGGTCCGAAGGTCCAGCTCCTCGTCGAGGATGCGATCGAGGACGCGAGCGGACCGGGACCCATCCCCTACCCGAGCACGCGCGCACTCCTCGTGCTCGAGGAGCCGCTTCACCTCTACGTCGCTCCGACGGGCGACGATGTGGCGAACGACGGGCGCAGCCCGGAGGCGCCGTTCGCGACGTACAAGCGCGCCGTCGAGGAGCTGAACCAGTGGGACGTGCTCGCGTTCCACGAGGACAGCCCGGGCGCGGCGATCCACCTTGCGAGCGGGACCTACGACCTCGCGGAGATCGCTGTGTCGCGCGGCGAGGTGCTCGTCCATGGTGACGGCGCGGGGCAACCTGGCGACGATGGGAAGACCGAGGTTCTGGGGCCGACCGCCATCACCACCGATTCGGGTGGTTACGAGCTGACCGTGGACGGTGCGGGGTGGACGAAGAACGAGTTCGCCGGTCTCTTCGTCGAGATTCTCGATGGTCCGGTGGCGGGGGCCCACCGACAGATCATCAGGAATGATGGCGTGTCTCTTGTGTTGGACATGACCGTCGATGGCACGGTGACGGGGAACCGCTTTCGGGTCTTCCGGCCGACCGTTGTCATCAAAGAGCCGTCCGCATGGTACCCCGCCGTTCCGAAGAGGCTGTCGATCATGCGTCGCACGAACGACCCGTTCGGCCTTATCGAGGTGGGCATCGGGACGAGCAAAGTGCTCGCTAGCTCCGACGGTTCGCGTTGTGTCGTGGCGAACGTCGAGTTCATGCACGAGCCGCCAGACAATTCACCTCCGGACTCGGCTGTGTTCGGAGACAATGCATACTTCAACTTCAGGGCTGTCGACGTGGGCGGGGCGGTTCTGTATGGCGTCCGGTTCCGAGTCTTCGTGGATGAAGACCCTGCGCTTCCGGTCCTCAACGCCCTGGCCAACGCCGTTCCATCGTGGGGGACCTGCCTCGCGGGCTGGGACAGCAAGGGTGAGACTTTCAGCTCAGACAGGTCCGGTAGGGTTCGACGGTGGGGTCTGACGAGCGCTGAGAATCAATGGGCGGGATGGGGCGCGTCGGTTGTGAACCGCACCTTCTCGCCAACGCCCTTCGCCGGATCGTTGTCGGTGCGCCGCGACGACGGCGAGTCGAACAATGTCGTCGGAGTCGAGTGGTACCTCAGCGGGAGTTCATTCATCTCGAATGGATTTTGGGCCCTGCACCTCATTCAGAGCACCCTGGAGCCGCACATTATGGGTTCGGAGGTTTCGTACGTCTACTCGGACAACGACGACCCGGATCTCCAGGGGTCGTGTATTGCCGTTTCGGCAGGAAGCAACGTCTTCCTTGCGCGCTGGCGCCTGGAGAAGGAGAACCTCGGAAACGGCCTCTTCGTCGGACAGTTCGGTGGTGGGCAGGGGTCGCAGCCTTCGCTGGTGAGCATTCACTCTGGCGTCGAGATCATCGGTGTCACGGGAACGAGTCAACCGGACGCGGCCATTCGGATTCTGGTCGGCGGGAACGTGTCGTCGCGGATCATCCCGGTCAGCGGGTTCCGGCGCACCCTCATCGTGCACAAGACCGACCAGGCGCGGGAGCTCGAGATCGTCCAGGAATACTCGGGCGACTTGGCTCCCATCCCGCCGCGTCACAGCGTGTTTCCGACGCCGGAACAGCACTGCGACTTCGTTGCGCCCGGGGCGCTGTCGGACTACTCGGACGCGTCGCCGGGATCGCTGGCACTCGCCGCGACCTTCGGCGGTGTCCGCCGAATGAAGTTCTACGGTCTCTTGGACCAGCTCGTGTTGACGCAGCTCGTAGACGGGACGGCGGGGAGCACGACCGTGGAGCTCTACCGTCGGCGGGGCGCGTCCATTGCGCGGGTAGAAACGGTTACGCTGGCGGCCGGAGGCGGCGACATCGCGCGGGCGGTGGTCGACCTCACGGACAACGCCTTGCGGGCTCTTCGTCCCGACGACCAGCTCTTCGTCCAGTTCACGGAGCGTCAAACGGACGGAGCCGATGTGACCGTCGACATCAAGAGCGGCGGCCCGTCCGCCTTTGGGACCTTCCGGTCTCTCTGAGGAGGAGCGCGATGCAGGAGCAGCAGAGCGAGACGACCGGGCAGCATCCGGTTCAACACGCGGCCGGAATGCTCGTTCCGCCGAACCCGCCGAGCACGTGGAAGGACCGGCTCCTCGTCCTCGTGCTCGCGCTCGTGCTCGGCGGCGGCGGCGGGCTGGCAACGAGCGC
>CAZOYA010000328.1:0-2483 GCA_964583815.1 uncultured Gemmatimonadaceae bacterium
CGCCGCCGAGGAGGGCGCCGGGAGCTCCGGCGCAGGAAGGTGACCGTGGGCCAGATGGCCCGCTACACCGCGCTCGCGCTCAACCGGGCGGAGGCCAACAGGGCGCGCCGGATGTGGCGCCGGGTGGCACTCGGCGGACTCGTCCTGGTGGTGGTCGCGCTCGTGGGCGCGGTGATCGGGAGGGCGGGATGAGAGACTACGACATTCCGTGGAGCTCCGCGGGCAAGGCCCCGCCGCCGCGCGTCTGGGACGTGACCATGCGCGTCGGCGGCTTCTTCCAGGCAACCGGCGAGCCGAAGGTTGAGCTGGACGACGCTGGCTTCTGGCTGCGCATCGGCGACTCTCGCTTCGCGGTGGGCGACATCGTGGTCTATCAGCCGCGAGCCGAGGCGATTCCATGACCTGCCCCACCTGCCGCGACACCGGCCACCGCCCCGATGCGCCCTGGCTGCTCTGCGAAGAGCCGGGGTGCGAGCGCGCGGCGTGGGTGCGCCAGCGCAGCGAGTACGTGACCGCCTCGACGCATCCGATGTGGTGGGACAACTCCGACATGCCGCCCGTAGTGAGCGGCGGGACGGTGGTGCGAATGCTGGGAGTGGTGCCGTGAGCATCGGCGTCGAGTTCGTGGGAGGCCCGCTGGACGGCGAGGTGCGCGTGGTGGACGACGCATTGTACGAGATCCTCGTGCCCCGCTTCCCCGGCCTGCGGTCGATCCTGGTCGACGCCGAGGAGATCCCATCGACTTCCCCGGTCTCCGTGTCGGTGGAGGTCTACAGGTACACCGGCCAGGTGCACCGCAGCCGCCCGCTCTACCGGCACACGGGCAACCGATGACCCCCCTCGCCTTCGTCGGCTGGCTCCTCGCCGCCCTCTTCGGCGCGCTCTGGTACGCCGAGCACGACCGCCGCCTCCACGCGGAGGGCGCGCGCCACCACGCATTCACCGCGACGGTGCTCCGGCCCGACCCGGGCTCGGATGCGGAGCTGGAGAAGCGCATCGAGGAGAGCGAGGCGCGCGCGGCGACCGAGGCCTTCCTGGCGATGGCGAAGCGCGAGGGGCGCGCCGTGGACCCCGACGAGGCCGCGGCGCACGTGCGCGAGCTCCTGGCCCGCGCAGGCGGAGTGGGATGATGGCGAGCGCGGGGGCCGACGAGCGCGTCCACCTCTCGCCGCGCGAGCGGCAGCTGGTGGCGCTCATCCTGGAGGACCTCTCGCGCCAGGAGATCGCCGACGTGATGATGCTGTCCGTCTACACCGTGGATTCCTACATCGAGCGGCTGACGATGCGCCTTCCGGCAGACGGCAACCGGGGCGGAATGCGGAGGATTCGCAGGTACTTTCGCGGCCAGGTCTGACGTTCTCCCCCACAAATCACCCCCCGAGAAAACCCGCTGACGAGGCGGGTTTTTTCGTGCCATGCTACGGCTACCGGATTCGCTACCCGGACCGTCTGGGGCTCATAGGGCGGGGTGCCTCGCACCCCGCCCGAGCCCGATCCCCGCACCTCCGACGCATGGCCTCCTCCCGCGAGCAGCCGAAGGCGTACCGCGACATCCCGCCGCTCCGCAAGTCCCCCTTCAAGGCGGACGAGTACGACGAGCAGCGGGTCGAGTACGTCACGAGCCTCTGGCACAGCCAGGACAGCGCGCTCCGGCTCCGCGACCGGCAGATCGAGGAGAACGTGCGCATGCTCTGCGGCCAGCAGTGGACCGTCTGGAGCGACATGCTCGGCCGCTTCGTGGACGTCTCCCAGCTGATGACGCCCTCGGACCTGCGCTGGAGGCAGCGCCCGGTCCTCAACAAGCTCCTTCACTGGTTCGTCCTCACCCATAGCCGGCTCACCGAGAACCCGCCCATCATCACCTTCCTCCCGCGGAGCGGCGACGCGCACGACGCCCAGCTCGCGGAGGTGATGGACACGATTTTCAAGAGCAAATGGGCCGAAACCAACATGCTCGAGGTGATCGACCGCCTCGTCGCCTGGCTCATCCCCGGCGGGCGGGCGCACCTGAAGAGCCGGATCGACCCCACGCAGGGCGAGCTCGTCGTCTGGCGCGGCCCCGGCATGGTGCCGGTCGAGGGCCCGGACGGATCTCCGATGGCCTCGGAGACGGGCGAGCCGCTGGAGATGTACGTCGAGGACGCGGCCTACAACGCGAAGGGCGAGGTCTTAACTCGTGGCTTCGTGGACGAGCACGGCGTGGGCTACCACGAGCCCGGGGGGAAGAAGCCGCACGCGGAGCGGAAAGGCAATCTCGCCGTCGACGTGCTCTCCGCACCGGAGGTCCGCAGCACCTGGGGCGAACACATCCCCTGGCACCGCCGCCGCTGGCACATGCACCGCACCTTCATGACGCCCGCCGAGGTGTGGGAGACCTGGCAGCTGGACGTGGAGGGCGACGCCGGCGTGGGCGCCGACGCGACCGGCCCCGGCGAGCTGCAGCGCCTGATGATGGGCGCGGGCTTCTTCGGCGCGGCCAGCAA
>CAZOYA010000329.1:0-2477 GCA_964583815.1 uncultured Gemmatimonadaceae bacterium
CCAGGACGGGTCGTTCTACTTCATGGAGATGAACACGCGCATCCAGGTCGAGCACCCGGTCACGGAGGTGACGACCGGGGTCGACCTCGTGAAGGAGCAGATCCGGGTGGCCGCGGGCGAGCCCCTCTGCGAGCCCGACGGGGCGGAGCTGCACGGCCACGCCATCGAGTTCCGCATCAACGCGGAGGACCCGGAGCGCAGCTTCGCGCCGTCCCCGGGCACGATCCGCACGTTCCACCCGCCGGGCGGACCGGGGGTGCGGCTCGACACGCACGTCTACGCCGGCTATACGGTGCCGCCGTACTACGATTCGCTGGTCGCGAAGCTCATCGTGAGCGGGCGGGACCGCACGGAGGCGATCGCGCGGGCGCGCCACGCGCTCGACGAGTTCGTCATCGAGGGGATCCACACGACGATCCCGTTCCTGCGGCGCATCCTCGACGACGACGCGTTCGTGCGCGGCGACGTGGACACGGGCTTCGTGGCGCGGATGCAGGCGGAGGAGCTCGAGCGGCGCGGCACGGAGCCGGTTCCGTGAGGATCGATACCTACTTCACCGTCGGGGAGGTCGATCCCGCCGCGCTCGCCGAGGCGACCGTCGTGGTGGTCGACGTGCTGCGGGCCACCACCACGATCGTGGAGGCGCTCGCGAACGGGGCGAGGGCCATCTTCCCGATGACCTCCACCGAGGAGGCGGTGCGCCTCGCCAGCTCGCTCGGCCGCGAGGACACGCTGCTGTGCGGGGAGCGGCGCGGCCGCAAGATCGAGGGCTTCGACCTCGGCAACTCGCCGGGCGAGTTCACGCGCGCCGCCGTCGCCGGCAAGCGGCTGGTCATGAGCACGACGAACGGGACGCGCGGCTTCGTGGCCGGGGCCGAGGGCGCCCGGCTGCTCGCGTGCGCGTTCACGAACCTGGGGGCGGTGGCCGCCGCCTTGGCGGGCGCGCCCACGCTCGCGATCATCTGCGCCGGTCGCGAGGACCACTTCGCCATCGACGACGCGCTCTGCGCGGGACACCTGATCGAGCGGATCGCCCAGGCGACCGGCGGCGAGCCGGAGCTCGACGATGCGGGGTATGCGGCGAGGACGCTGGCGAAGTCGCTCTCTCCGGACCGATCGTTCCTGGAGGGGACGGAGGCCGGCCGCAGGCTCATCGAGATCGGGCTCGGCGACGACCTCGACGCCTGCGCGGTCGTGGACCGCCACGCGATCGTCCCCGAGGTACGGGATCAGGCGATCACGATCGCGAAGCGGTGAGGCACGCGGCGCGGCGGCCGGACGGCGGGGGACCATGCTGACAGCGGAACAGCGACGCGAGATCCTGGCGGTGGCGCTGCTGGCCGGGGCGCTCTTCGTCCTGCTCGCGCTCCTGCCGGCCGGCGTGGTCGGGCCGCGCGCGGCCGAGTGGTTCCCGTCCGGGAACATGATGGGGATGCTCGGCGGCACGGTGGACGGGCTGCTGACGGCGTTCCTCGGTGGCAGCGCCTACCTCGTCCCGGTCCTGATCGCGCTCTCGGGCGTGGGCCTCGCCGGCTGGGTCGAGCGTGGCGCCGCGATCCGGGGGGGCGTGCTCGGCACGGGGCTCCTCGTGCTGGTCCCCACGGGCGTCTGGGTCACGGCCGCGCGGCCGGAGCCGGCCGGCTGGCTGGGCGCCGGCATCGGGCGTCCGCTCGTGTCGGCGGTCGGCTGGCTCGGGGCGATCCTCGTGTGCGTGGTCGCGCTCGTGGCGCTCTCCGTGGGCACCCTCGGATGGAACCCGCTCCGCACGATCGCGCGGGGGCTCGCGGCCGCATGGGACGCCCTGCGCCAGCGGATGCGCACGGCGTCCGAGCGGCGCCGGGCGCGCGCCGAGGCCCGGGCGGAGGCGAAGGCGGAGGCCCGCGTGGCCCGCGCGGCCGCGCGGGCAGCCATCGCCGCGGACACGGCCCCCCTCGCGGGCATGGAGCCGGAGTGGATGCGGGAGGGCGAGGGCGCCGAAGCGGACCCGGTCGCCGTCGGGACCGCGGCCGGGCCGGCCGACGAGCCCGCCGCCGACGCGGAGGACGGGGGCGAGCCGGAGGACGACCTCTCCGGGAGCGCCGACGACGGCGATCTCCCGTGGATCGAGGCGGGCGCCCACGGCGAGGAGCCGGAGGACCGGGCCGCCGCTCAGGCGGATGCGGAGGACCCCGAGGAGGCCGAAGCCCCGGACGACGACGACGAGCTCCCGGATCCGAACGATCCCGAGGCGGGCGGCCACGAGGTTCCGCCCGTGGACCTCCTGAGCCCGCCCGAGCGGATCGACCGGGAGCGCATGGAGCGCGGCCTCGACGAGCTCGGGAAGGTCCTCGTGGAGAAGCTCCGCACGTTCAACATCGAGAGCGAGCTCGGCGGGCGGACCACCGGTCCGGTGGTCACGCAGTACGAGGTCGTGCCCGCGCCCGGCGTGAAGGTGAACCGGATCGCGAACCTCGACGCGGACCTCGCGCTCGCGATGA
>CAZOYA010000330.1:0-2472 GCA_964583815.1 uncultured Gemmatimonadaceae bacterium
GCCCTGCCCGAAGAGCGCCGCCTGCTGATCGCCGGCGACCCCCGCGATGGGGGCCTCGACGCCGAAGTGGCGGCCCTCCGCCACCCCGATCACGCCCGAGCTCGGGCGCACGTCGGGAAGCATCCGCTCCGGCACCTCGAGGAGCTCGAGCATCCGCGGGTCCCACCGCCCCTCGAGGTGGAAGAGGAGCGTGCGCGACGCGTTCGTGGGGTCGGTCGCGTGCACGGCGCCGTCCGTGAGCCGCGCGATCAGCCACGAGTCGATGGTGCCGAGCGCGAGCTCCCCCGCCTCGGCGCGACGCCGGAGCTCCGGCCGCTCCCGGAGGAGCCAGGTGACCTTCGTGCCCGAGAAGTACGGGTCGAGCCGGAGCCCGGTGCGGGCGCGCACCTCCTCCTCGTGGCCGGCCTCGGCGAGCGCGCGGCAGAGCCCGGCCGTGCGCCGGTCCTGCCAGACGATGGCCCGGTGGACCGGCTCGAGCGTCTCCCGGTCCCACACCACGAGGGTCTCGCGCTGGTTCGTGATGCCCACCCCCCGCACGTCCACGTCCCCCGCGGCCGCGATCGCCTCCCGGGCCACGCGGCAGGTCACCTCCCAGATCTCGAGGGCGTCGTGCTCGACCCACCCGGAGCGCGGGAAGTGCTGGGTGAACTCGGAGTAGCCGCGGCCGAGCACGCGACCGTCGGCGCCCACGATGAAGCAGGTGCTGCCGGTGGTCCCCTCGTCGATCGCGAGGACGGCGGGCGTGCTCATGGAACTCCCCTGTCGAAGGATGCATCCGGCCCGCCCGGCGCGGGGTCGGGCAGCGGCTCGAGCCGCCCGAAGCCGTAGCGCCACCCCGCCCGCGCGAGCAGCGACACGAGGAGGCCCACCGGGAGCCCGACGACCGAGTAGTAGTCGCCGCGCACCTCCTCCACCAGCGCCGCGCCCATCCCCTGGATCCCGTACGCCCCCGCCTTGTCGAGCGGCTCCCCCGTCGCCACGTAGGCCCGGGCGAGCGCGGCGTCGAAGGGACGGAAGCGAACCACGGCGCGCGCGGCGCCCGAGACGGAACCGTCCGGCCCGGCGACGGCGAGGCCGCTCCACACCTCGTGCTCGCGTCCCGCGAGCGCGAGGAGCATCTCCTCGGCGTGCGCCGGATCGCGGGGCTTGCCGAGCACGGCCCCCTCGAGGACGACCACCGTGTCGCCCGCGAGCACGAGCTCGGGCTCGCCGGCGTCGGAGGCCGCGGCCACCCGGGCCGCCTTGGCCCGCGCGAGCCGCTCCACGTGGGCGCCGGGTCCCTCCCCCGGCAGGAGCGACTCGTCCACGTCGGCCGCGCGCACCTCGGGCGCGAGTCCGAGCTGTCGCAGGATGTCCAGGCGGCGGGGCGAGGCGGACGCGAGGACCAGGCGCGGCACGCTCATCGCTCGAGCAGGAGCGTGACGGGGCCGTCGTTCACCAGCTCCACCTCCATCATGGCGCCGAACTCCCCCGTCTCCACGTGCGCGACACGCGTGCGCAGGACCTCCACGAAGCTCTCGTAGAGGGGGATGGCGACGCTCGGGTCCGCGGCGCCAACGAAGCTCGGGCGCCGGCCCTTGCGGGTATCCCCGTACAGCGTGAACTGGCTCACGACGAGGAGCGCCCCGCCCACGTCCTCGAGCGCGCGGTTCATGCGCCCCTCCTCGTCGGGGAAGACGCGCAGCCCGACCGCCTTGTCGGCCATCCACGCGATCTCTTCCTCCCCGTCTCCCTCGCGGAACCCCACGAGGAGGAGATGGCCGCGCCCGATGCGGCCGATCGTCCGGCCGTCCACGCGCACCTCCGCCCGCGAAACCCGCTGGAGCAGGACCCTCACCGGCGCGGGCGCCCGGTCACTCGACCGTGACCGACTTCGCGAGGTTTCTCGGCTGGTCGACGTCCGCGCCCTTGAGCACGGCCATGTGGTAGGCGAGGAGCTGGAGCGGGACCGTGGTGAGCACGGGCAGGAGGCACGGGACCGTCTGGGGGACGCGGATCATGTGGTCCACCTTCCCGGCGAGCTCGGGCGCGTCGTCGCTCACCACGGCGATGATCCGGCCGTGGCGCGCCTTCACCTCCTCGATGTTCGACACGACCTTCGGGTAGACCGGATCGCGGGGGGCGAGCACCACCACCGGCATGTCGTCGTCGATGAGCGCGATCGGGCCGTGCTTCATCTCCGCCGCGGGATAGCCCTCGGCGTGGATGTAGCTGACCTCCTTGAGCTTGAGCGCCCCCTCGAGCGCGACCGGGAACTGGTAGCCGCGTCCGAGATAGAGGAAGTTGCGCGCCTCCTTGTAGGCCTCGGCGAGCGCGCGGATCTCGTCGTTCAGGCGGAGGACCTCCTCGACCTGCTCGGGAAGGCGCTGGAGCGCCTGCACGAGCTCCCGGCCCTGCAGGACCGAGAGGTGCCGGCGCCGGCCCATGTCGAGCGTGACGAGCGCGAGCGCGACGATCTGGCTCGTGAAAGCC
>CAZOYA010000331.1:0-2470 GCA_964583815.1 uncultured Gemmatimonadaceae bacterium
CCCCCTCAGGGAAGGTGTGCAGGTCGCCCCGGAGCCCCGCCTCGCGGCACCGCTCCAGCAGACGCGCGCCGTGCAGCTCCGCCACCCGCTCGTCGGAGATGAAGGCGTAGCGGTGCGCGCCCACGCGCTCCTCGAGGAGGCGCGGGAGGTCGGCCGAGGCCCTCCGCCCGACCAGGACGTCGTAGGAGGCGCCCCCGGCGGCCACGGGCACCCGGGCGAACGCGGTGGCGCGGCTCATCCCTCGCCGCCGAGCCGGGCTTCCACCACGAGTCCCTCGCTCTCGCCGAGACGGAGGATCGCCGCGGGACGTTCCCCGACCGTCGCCGGCTCGAGGCTCGCTTCCGCGTCGAACCCGTCGAGCGCGTCGGTGAGCGCGGTCACGAACCGGTCCCGCTGCTCGGGCGTGTCCCACACGGACACCCACACGAGCGCCCGGTCGCCGTCCTCGCGCTCGATCAGCGCGTAGCGGTCCCCGTCCCACCCGGCGGAGAACGCGCCCGCTCCCGCACCGGCGTGCGTCTCGAGCAGGACGCCGACCTCCAGGTGCCCGAGGATCTCGCCGTCCACCTCGGTGCCGCCCTCCACGATCTCGAGGATCACCTCGGTCGGAGCGTCCGAGAGGTCCTGCTCCACCACGTTCTCCGTCGAGGCGGGCAGGTGCGGCCCGAAGGGCGCGACCCGACCCTCCTCCGCCCAGAGCGCCTGCACGAACGCCGCGCCCTGCACGTACGGGAAGAGGAGCGACCGGCGGATGACCTCCGGGGCCGAGGCCAGCGCCGGGAACTGCGCCTCCATCGCCTCGATGGCCGGCAGGAGCTGGCCCGACAGCGCGGGGGCGCGGGCGAGATCCACCGGACGGCCCGTCATCCGCTCCGCCATGAACTCGAGCATCACGAGGGTGGCGTGGCCCTCGATCGCCGCCTGGGCGGCCGTTCGGCGATCGTTCCCGAGCGAGGGGTCGGTGACCGCCGACAGATCGGCGGACTGGTCCTGCACGGCGTGCACGAGCTCGTGCAGAAGCAGGCTCTCGAGCGCTTCCCGCGGCTGGTCGTCGAGGACGAACAGCGCCGTGGAGTCCGGCTCGTAGAAGCCGGCCACCTGCTCCGTGTACAGATCGAGAAGGAGCTCCCGGAGCTCGAGGTCGGCGGGCACGAGGCCGAGCATCGCGTACGCCTCCACGGTCGCGGCCGCGCGCTCCGGGGGGAGCTCCTCGTCGAGCTTCGCCCGGAGATAGGACTCGAGCTGGGCCCGCGAGCGTCGCTCGAGCCGCACCGGCTCCTGCAGCTCGAGGCCCGCCCGGCCGGCGAGGTCGGGGAGCAGGCGCTCGGCCATGGCCCGGAGCTCGGGATCGGACGAGGTGACGCGGACCGCCGGCTCCTGCGCGTCGCCGCCGCAGGCGCCGAGCGCGGTCAGCAGGAGAGCGGTGACGAGCGGGCGGAGCGCGTGGGTCGCACGGAGGCGCGGGAGCGCGGCACGACCGACCACGCGGGCCGCCTCGAGGCACGGGAGCGCGGCACGACCGACCGCACGGACGGACCAGGGAGTCCGGAGCGCGGCACGACCGACCGCCCGGACGGACCGGGGAGCCCGGAGCGCGGCGCCGCGGGCGGGGACAGCGCGAGGGGGCCGGAGCGCGCGCCCGGCCGGCGTCTTCACGTGCGTGCCTCCTGGGAGAAGGGGTGGCTGTCAGCTTCGCCTCGCGCGCGGGGCGCGGTCAACAGCGCGCCGCGAGAGCGGGCCGGTCTGGGCGCGGAGAGCAACCGGGTCCTGGCCGTGTGGGGGCGGGGGGAGGCAATCCGCCACCGCCCCCCGGGGCGTGGGTGCCGCAAATCGGAACGGCGCCCCGGGACCGGGGCGGCCGCAGGCGGCCGAGCGGATCGGCGCCCCGTGACGACGGCGGCCGCGGGGACGCAAACCGGAACCGCGCCCGGGAGCGAGGACGGCCCCGGCCGAGCGGATCACGCCCCGTGACGACGGCGGCCGCGGGGACGCAAACCGGAACGGCGCCCCCGGACCGGGGCGGCCGCGGGCGGCCGAGCGGATCGGCGCCCCGTGACGAGCGGTGCGGGCGCACGGCGCAGCGACCATATCGCGCCCCGGGAAGGGGGGTGGGGTCGCATGGGGCGCGAAATGGCCGCTATACGACCATTTCGGCACACGCGTCGCAGCCGCGCCCGCTCGTGGGGCGTGATATGGTCGTATAGCAGCCATTTCGCGGCCCTCGTCACGACGGGTCGCGTCGCGGGGCGCAGTTTGGTCGTTCGTCCGGGCGCGGCGCCCTCGGTCCCCCGGCGCAGCGACGTCGGGTCGGTCGAACTCCCCCCGCCGGGTCGCCGGAACCTCCGCGTACCGCGACGCCCCACCGGGCGCCCCGACCTTCGCGCCCGATTGACTCCCGGCGCCCGGTCGCCGAGACCTCCGCGCGCCGCGACGCCCCCCCCACCCCGCGGCGCCCCCCCCCCCCCGCGGG
>CAZOYA010000332.1:0-2445 GCA_964583815.1 uncultured Gemmatimonadaceae bacterium
GGTCCCGCGTGTGCCCGGCTTCGCCCGTGCGGCGCCGAAGGGCGTCGCCGCCCTCCCGGACCGCCGGGCGGAGCCGCCGGTCAGGAGGGCATCCGCACGTTCACCACGCGCTGTACCCCTTCGAGGTCCTCGAAGTGGAGCGAGACCACCTCGCCGGGCTTCACCGCCGACAGCGCCTCGCGGACCTCCTCGGCGTTGCGCACCTCCCGGTCGTTCACGCTCGCCAGGCGCTGGCCGCGGAAGCTGGCCACGTTGCGCCGGTCGGCGGCGCTTCCCCGGATGACGTCCGTGAGGACCACGCCGCTCCCCGCCTCGAAGCCGGTGGCGGCGGCGAGATCGCCGTCGATCGGCTCCACGCGGATGCCCAGCCGGTCCGCGGGCTGGACCTCGCGCGCGACGGTGCGCTGCGGCCGCGCCGTGATCGGGGCCTCGTCGAGGCGCACGGTCACGTCCACGGGGCGCTTGTCCCGGTACACGGTGACGTTCACCCGGTCGCCCGGGTGCCGCTCGGCGATCTCCGCCTGCAGCTCCGCCGTGTAGCCGACCGGCTCCCCGTCGAGGGCCACGATCACGTCCTCGGGGCGGAGCTGGCCGTCGGACGGGCCGCCGGCCTCCACCGTGACGACGAGCACGCCCGACACCGAGGGCAGGCCGTAGACCTCGGCGTCCTCGGCCGCCACGTCCTGGATGGCCACGCCGATCCGCGGCCGGCGCACGTCGCCGAACTCGATCAGGTCCTCCATGATGCGGCGGGCCAGGTTGATCGGAATGGCGAAGCCGTAGCCCTGGTAGACGCCCGTGGTCGAAGCGATGGCGGAGTTGATGCCCACCACCTGCCCGCGGAGGTTCACGAGGGGACCGCCGGAGTTGCCCGGGTTGATGACCGCGTCGGTCTGGATGAAGTCCTCGATCGCCCAGCGCGCGTCGTCCGGCCCGAAATCGGGGTTCACGTAGAGGTCGCGCTGGAGGAGCTGCAGGCCGCGCCCGCGCGCGCTCACGATCCCCGCGGTGACCGTGAAGTCGAGCTGGGTCGAGGCCCCGAACCCGGGATTGCCGATGGCCATCACCCACTCCCCGACCCGGAGATCGTCCGAGTCGGAGAAGGAGATCGTCGGCAGCGACTCCGGCACGTCGATCTTGATCACGGCCACGTCCGTGAACGGATCGCGACCCACCACCTCGGCGTCGAAGTAGCGGCGGTCGGCGAAGAAGACGCGAACGGCGTCTGCGCCCTCGACCACGTGGTTGTTCGTCAGGATGTAGCCGTCGGGGGAGACGATGAAGCCGCTGCCGCCCGCGATGGCGCCCTGGGGCGGGGCGGGCTGCTCCCGACCCTCCGGGAGATCGAAGAACCGGCGGAAGGCGTCGGGCACCTGCCCGCGCGAAGCCGTGGTCACCTGCCGTCTCGTCTCGATGCGCACCACGGCCGGGGTCACCGCCTCCGCGAGCGCGGTGAACGCGGCGCTCAGCTCGGTCGCCGGGCGCACCACTTCGGCCGGGACCTGAGGCGCTTCCTGGACGGTGGGCATCGCGTGCGACGCGCTCGTCCAGCCGAGGCTGCTCGCCGTGCCCAGACCGAACAGGAAGGCCGTGCCGGTGAAGAGGACCACCTTGGCCTTGGCTTTCAATGGGTCGTACATCTGGAGACACCTCCGATTCCCGCGGGATCCCACGGCGGCAGCCACCCCCGTGCGCTCCCTCAGCTACACGTGACGTTCGTCTGCGATCCGGGGCGAACCGCCCGGCGAGGCGCCGACGAAAGGGGAGGGGGGCTCCCGGCACCCGCACCCCATGACGAGATGCGGGTCCGGCCCCCGGGGGTTGCCCGAAGACCGGACCCGCGTCCGCCGGGAGGGCCGCGGCGGGCGCCGCGGAGTCGCTCTCCCTACTTCTCTTCCTCGACGATCTCGTAGTCGGCCTCGACCACGTCCTCGTCCTCCGCGGCCGCACGCTCGCCGGCGCCGGCCCCCGCTCCGGGCTCCGGCTCCGCGCTCGCGGCGGCCTCGCTCTCGGCGGCCTGCGCCTGGTACATCTCCTGGCCGGCCGCGCTGAAGGCCTGCATGAGCTCGTCCCGGGCGGAGTTCAGGGTGCCGAGGTCGTCGCCCTTGAGCGCTTCCTTCGCCTTCGTGAGCGCGCTCTCCACCCGCTCCTTCGTGGCGGCGCCGACCTTGTCGCCCCACTCGCCCGTGTCCCGCTCCACCTGGTAGACGAGGGAGTCGAGCTGGTTGCGCGCCTCGACCTTCTGGCGCCGCTCCTCGTCCTCGGAGGCGTGGGCCTCGGCGTCCTTCACCATGCGGTCGATCTCCTGCTCGGAGAGCCCGCTGGACGCCTCGATGCGGATCTTCTGCTCCTTGCCGGTCGCCCGGTCCTTCGCCGACACGTGGAGGATGCCGTTCGCGTCGATGTCGAAGGTGACCTCGATCTGCGGCATGCCGCGCGGTGCGG
>CAZOYA010000333.1:0-2424 GCA_964583815.1 uncultured Gemmatimonadaceae bacterium
GAAGAGCGACAGCTCGCGCACGAACAGATGGTCGCGGACATTCAGGCGTCGCAGGAGCGCGCCAAGGAGTTCCGCGACACGCGCACGGCGAGCGCCACTCGGCGCTCGGCGCGCGCCGCCATCAAGGAGGCGCTCGAGAACGCGCGCGAGTACAAGGCCGCGGCGGCGATGCTGTCGTGCGGGTCGGGCGTCTCGAAGGAGGAGCGGGTCGCGTGGATGCACGCGGTCGCCGAGAACGAAACCGTCCTCAAGATCGCGCGCCTGGCTGGGCGCATGGAGGCGGTGCTGGAGGCGGACAAGGGCTCGGTCAAAAGCGACTTCGGCCGCGAGGACCTCGTCGGAGTCAAGCTCGGCGGATCGATCGGCGAGGCGGTCCCGATGGAGCGCGCGCTGTTCGTGTCCGGCATCCCGGAGCTGGAGCTCCTCCAGGCGGCCAAGCTCGCCGAGCAGCGTCTACTCCAGAACCGGCAGGTCGGCCTCGTCGAGGAGGAGCGGGCCGGCAAGGGGCCGCTCGTGTTCGCCTGCGACGAGTCCGGCTCGATGTCGGTCTCGCATGGGAAGTACACGGGCAACGAGATCGCCAAGGCCGTCATGCTCACCATGATGCGGCAGTGCGCAAAGGAGAAGCGCACGTTCGCCGTGGTCCACTGGAGCGGAACGACCAAGGTCACCGTCTGGCGAAACGGTGAGTCGATGAACCGAAGCGTCCTCGACGAGGTCACGACGTTCCTCAACGGCGGGACCGACCTTGCGAAGGCGATCAGGGCGTGCACGAAGATCGTCAGCGGTGAACAGGTGGAGTTCCCGAAGAGCGAGGCGGAGCGGGCCGACGTCGTGCTCCTGACCGACGCGTGCGCGTACGAGCATGGGAGCACGGAACGGGCGTGCTCCGAGCTCGACGCGACGGGCGCGCGTCTCTTCACGTTCCACGTCACGACCGACAAGACACGGCACGAGGTCCTGTCGAAGCACAGCCAGCATTACTCGCATGTCGCCGCGTCGTCCGTGGACAACGGGACAACGCTGGCGCTCAACATTCACTCACAACTGCGAAAGGATACGGCATGAATCCGATGGAAATGATCCCCGTCTCAATCGAGACGGCACAGTTCCCCGAAGACCCGAACAGCCTAAACGCGATGGTCCAGCTCCGCGACCAGGGAAAGCAGCTCTACGAGCGGACGGTCAAGGCCAAGATCCCTGCGATGCATTCGTCGGTGCTGGTCGACCGTGAGCGGTTCGTGTGGAACGTGTCGCCGGTGCGCGCGCTCGTCGAGCGCAAGGCGATCGAGTCGTTCCTCCGGGTGTGCATCGCCGGTCTTGGAGGGGAGGCGATCGGGGCGATCGAGGCGACGGGGAGCATGGGTATCTGGACCGGCGTCCTGGTCGTGCGGAACCGGAAGTTCAGCCCCATGGTCTCCGTGCTCGGACCGTCCGGCTGGAGCGATGGATACAAGCCGCGACCGGGCGAGCTCGTCGATGTGTGGGGCGACCTGACGGAGCCGGAGCGCGAGGGTGCCAGGCATCTTCGCGATGCCGCCGCGGTGCTCCGGGGACGGTACCTGGCCAACGAGCGCGACCCGCTCGACGCGGCGACGCCCGGGCAGGCGCAGGTCGCGCAGCGCGTGGTTCGCGAGCTGGGATGGAAGGCGTGAGCGCGCCCGTCGTCGTGCGGCTGGACGACGGCACCGATCTCGTCGGGCTCCGAGCCTTCGTAAAGGCGCGCGCCGCGCGCACGTGGCCTCACCAGCGCAACGGGCGCGGCCGTCCCTCCGGGGGCGGCATGCGCCGGCTGGCGGAGGCGATCGGGATCAGCAGGTCGCGGCTCAGCCACCTCATCGCCAGCGCGGAGAAGTCTGGCCGTCTGAGTCGTGACGACTTCGAGCGGATCGCGGCCGCGTTCGGCCACGACAGCGCGGAGGATCTCTACGAGGAATATGTCGAGTTCTGGGCCGAGAACGGTCCAAAGGAGGGTTGATGTCGCACCACAAGAACCCGGTCTCCCTGACACACTCGGAGCTGAATACGCTCTGGTCGTGCGCCTGGAAGCACCGTCTCAAGTACGAGCTCCAGCTCGAGCCCGCCGGCGGCGAGCTGCGGACCGGAGCGCTGAACGTGGGGACGCTGGTCCACCTCGGGATCGCCGAGGCGTATCGGTGCATCCAGGGCGCGCAGGTCATCGGGCGCCCGCCGCAGCACCAGCAGATCCGCAACGCCGTGAGCGTGGCAATGCGGGCGGCGCGCGAGGCGCGCGGCTCGGAGACCGACCTGTTCGTCGGCAGCGAGGCAGACGCGCTCCGGGACGAGCACTCGCAGGACGAGGAAACGGCGCTCCGCTGTCTCGACCTGTTCCTGGAGCACATCGCAATCCCGAACACCGAGCGCTATGCCGTGCTCGGAGTGGAGGTGCCCTTCCGCGTGCCC
>CAZOYA010000334.1:0-2414 GCA_964583815.1 uncultured Gemmatimonadaceae bacterium
GTCGGTGAGCACCTCCTGGTAGCCGGTCATGCTCGTGTTGAACACGACCTCGCCGAGCGCGACGTCGGTGGCGCCGAGCGCCAGGCCGTCGAAGCGACGGCCGTCTTCCAGCAGGAGATAGGCGGGTGCTCGCACGGGCGCTCCGGTGGGGGGCAGGCTCGCGCGAAACCTACTCCCGGGCGAGGGCGGGTCAATGCCGCGACGGGGCCCGGCCCGACGCTCCGGGCCCGGACCGGCCGGCACCCGCCCGCGGGCTCCCGGCCCGGCCCGCGCGCTTGTAGCTTGCCGGCCGTCCCCTTCCTCCTCACCGGGAGCCACGTCCTGGACACGCTGTACGTGCACGCCGACGAGTCCTGCCTCGGGAACCAGTTCCGGAACCGCGCGAACCCCGGCGGGGCCGCCGGCCTCGTGGAGATCTGGCGGGACGGCTCCTGGGAGCGCCGCGACTATTGGATCTCCGAGCCCGACACGACGAACAACCGGATGGCGATCCGGAGCGCGATCGAGGTGCTCCGGGCGCTCCGTCGGCCCTGCCGGGTCGAGTTCGTCTCGGACAGCCAGTACCTCGTGAAGGGAATCTCGGAGTGGCTGCCGGGATGGAAGCGGCGGGGCTGGAAGCGGAAGGCCGGCCCCATCGAGAACCTCGAGCTCTGGCAGGAGCTCGACCGGCTCCTCGGTCGCCACGAGGTGCGACCGCGCTGGGTGCGCGGCCACGCCGGCCATCCCGAGAACGAGTACGCGAACGAGCTCGCCACCCGGGCCGCCCGGGAGCGGAGCTCGAGCGGCGGCCTCGTTCCTTCCGGCTTCACGGAGTGGCTCGAGGCGGAGCGCGAGAAGGGGCGCTATCTCGACTACCTCGAGGTCGCGCCGCCCGGCGAGCGGTTCGGAAAGGGCTGAGGCGGCCCGGGGCGGCTAGCCGCGGCCGGGGATCCGTGCCCCGAACCGCGCCGCGAACGCCTCCTCGAGCGCGTCCTCGACCTCCGGCATCGGCACGGCGCGCGCGAGCTCGCGTTCGAGCGACGTCACGCCCTGGTCGGCGATCCCGCACGGCACGATCGTGCCGAAGTAGTCGAGATCCGCGCTCACGTTGAGCGCGAGGCCGTGCGACGTGATCCAGCCGGACGAGACGCGCACGCCGATCGCCGCGATCTTGCCGCCCGCCGTCCACACGCCCGTCCGTCCCGGCGTGCGCCACGCCTCGACGCCGAACCCGCCCACGACCTCGATGACCACGCCCTCGAGGTCGCGCAGGTACGCGTGCAGGTCCCGCCGGTCGGGCTTCAGGTCGAGGATCGGGTAGGCCACGAGCTGGCCGGGCCCGTGGTAGGTGACGTCGCCCCCCCGCCCGGTCTCGAACAGCTCGATGCCGCGCCGCGCGCGCTCCTCCGGACCGAGCAGCACGTGCTCGGGGTGCGCCCCGGAGCCGAGCGTGATCACGTGCGGGTGCTCGAGGAGGAGGAGCGTGTCGGGGATCTCCCCCGCCCTGCGGCGGCGGACCGCCTCGTCCTGCAGCTCGAGGCCGCGCGCGTAGGGCACGAGCCCGAGCCGCCGCACCTCCAGCGTGCGCGTGGGGCCGTTCCCCGCCGCGCCCCCCGGGGACGCCGAGGCCCCCGGAGCCGCACGGCTCCGGGGGCCCGGATCACGCACCACGTCCCGGCTCACGCGTCCTCGGGGAAATCCTCCAGGACCTCCTTCAGCCGCGACAGGAAGCGCGCCGCATCCGCGCCGTCCACGATCCGGTGATCGTAGCCGAGCGTGAAGAACGCGCGCTTGCGGATCGCCATCGCGTCGGTCCCGGTGTTCGGGTCCTCCACGACGACCACCCGCTTCTCGATCGCGCCGGTCCCGAGGATGGCGGAGGTGCCCTTCGGGATCACGGGCAGGCCAGCGATCGTGCCGAGCACGCCCGGGTTCGTGATCGAGAAGGTCGCGCCCTGGATCTCGTCGGGCATGAGCTGCCGCCCCCGCGCCCGCTCGGCGAGGTCGACGATCTTGTTGCCGATCCCGATGAGGCTCAGGTGGTCGGCGTCGTGCACCACCGGGACGATGAGCCCGGGGTTCAGGTCGACCGCCATGCCGAGGTTCACGTTGCCGCGGTGGATGATGTTGTTCCCCGACACGGCCCCGTTCACCATCGGGAACTCGCGGAGCACGCGGGAGACCGCCCAGGCCACGAAGGCCGTGTAGCTGACGCGGGCGTTCTGCTGCGCCCAGCGCGCCTTGTTCGCGGCGCGCACCCGGTCGATCGCCGAGAAGTCGATCTCGATGAACGAGTGCACGTGCGGCGCCACCCGCTTGGCGAGCACCATGTGCTCGGCCGTGAGGCGCCGCATCTTGTCCATCGGCTGGACCTCGTCGGCCGCCCGCACCGGGTACTCCGGATGCTGCACCTCGCGGTGGAAGCGCTGCCAGAG
>CAZOYA010000335.1:0-2399 GCA_964583815.1 uncultured Gemmatimonadaceae bacterium
GCCACCCCTCGCCGAGCGTGATCAGAGCGAGCCAGAAGTTGTTGCGCGAGTCGTCGCCCGTGAGATAGCGCTGCGAGCCGTGCACGTGCGCGAGGGAGTTGATGAAAAACGTCCCGTGATAGAGCGCGACCGTGCTCCAGAAGAAGCCCACCACGAGCATCGTCCAGCCGCCCCAGAACCAGAGGCCCACCCCGAGCAGGATCGCCGGCAGGTAGTTGAGGCGATTCAGGAGGACGAGCTCCGGGTAGCGCGTCAGGTCCTTCACCGTCCCGTAGTCGGGCTTCCAGTTGTTGTGGTTGAAGATCCAGCCCACGTGCGAGTACAGGAAGCCGTGGTGACGCGGAGAATGGACGTCGTGCTCCGTGTCGGAATGCAGGTGGTGGTGCCGGTGCACGGCGGCCCACCAGATCACTCCGCGCTGCGCCGACGTCTGGCCGATGAGTGCGATCACGAACTGCATCAGCCGGCTCGTCTTGTAGGACCGGTGGCTGAAGTAGCGGTGATAGCCGGCCGTGATCCCCCACATGCGGATCACGTAGAGCGCGAACGCCACGACGAGCGCGGTCGTGGTGACCCCCGTCCAGATCGCGGCGAAGCACGCTGCGTGGACGAGGATGAAGGGGATCGCGGCCGGATAGACGATGTCGTCGTGCGGCGCGTGAGCGTGCGTATGGCTCAAGGCGGGTGGAGCTCCGTCTCGGTCGGGGGGCAGCGGTATGGAAACCTAACGGAACCGCATATCCGGGGCCAAGCAAATCCGCAAGGTCGACTCCGGGATTCCGGCCCGCCCACCCCTTCTCCATCGGCCCGTCTCGACATATCTTTTCATGCGAATCCATGAATGAGACAGCCGCCCCCATCCTCGACCATCTGGCCGCGCTCGGCGACGAGACGCGCCTGCGCATCCTCGCCCTGCTCGAGCGGAGCGAGTTCACCGTGGGCGAGCTCGCGTCCGTGCTCCGGATCCCGCAGCCCTCGGTGAGCCGGCACCTGCGCACGCTCGCCGAGGAAGGATGGGTGGAAGCGCGCCAGGACGGGCGGCAGCGTCACTACCGCATCGCGCCCGCGCTCGACGAGAGCGGACGGGCGCTGTGGAGGATCGTGCGGGAGCGCCTCGACGGGGACGGTCCGTGGGCGGTGGACGCCGAGCGGGCCGTCGGGGTGCTCGAGGAGCGGCGCCTGCGCTCGGCGGCGTTCTTCGCGCGCGCCGCGGAGCGGTGGGACGAGCTGCGGGAGGAGCTGTTCGGGCAAGGCGTGCGCACCGCGCCGCTGCTCGGCCTGCTCGAGGGCGAGTGGAGGGTCGGCGACCTCGGCGCGGGCACCGGCGCGCTCGCGGCCATGCTGGCGCCGTTCGTGCGGAGCGTCGTGGCCGTGGATCGTTCGGAGGAGATGCTGCGGGCCGCGCGGCTGCGTCTCGAGGGCGTGCCGAACGTGGAGCTCCGCCGGGGCGAGCTCGAGGCCCTCCCGCTCGAGGACGGCTCCCTGGACGTGGCGTTCCTGGCCCTCGTCCTGCACTACGTGGTGGCGCCGCCGCGGGTGCTCGCGGAGGTGCGTCGCGTCCTCGCTCCGGGGGGACGGGTCGTCGTCCTCGACATGCGCGCGCACGAGCGCGGCGTCGGCTACGCCGAAGAGATGGGCCACGTGTGGCCCGGCTTCGATCCGGACCGTCTCGCGGGGTGGCTCGAGGAGGCCGGCCTCGCGGACGCACACGTCCACCCACTCCCGCCCGACCCGTCGGCGCGGGGGCCCCTGCTCTTCCTCGCGACCGCGCGCAAGCCGGCGTCCGACACGCAGCCGCGACCCCGCACGGCCGCGGCCGAGACCCATTGAGCCCGACCATCGAGCCCGACCATCCAATTTTCGATCACACCCAGGCACCGAGGACCCGAACCATGACCGACACCGCCACGCTGAGCCCGGGCGCCCGCGCCGGCACGACCACCGACCGGCCGCCCTTCAAGGTGAAGGACCTCTCCCTCGCGGAGTGGGGCCGCAACGAGATCCGCCTGGCCGAGCGCGAGATGCCCGGCCTCATGGCCGCCCGCGAGGAGTACGGGCCCGAGAAGCCGCTCGCCGGCCTGAAGGTGGCGGGCTCGCTGCACATGACGGTGCAGACGGCCGTCCTCATCGAGACGCTCGTCGATCTCGGGGCGGACGTGCGCTGGGCCTCGTGCAACATCTTCTCCACCCAGGACCACGCGGCCGCGGCGGTCGTGGTGGGCCGGGACGGCACGCCCGAGGAGCCGAAGGGAGCCGCCGTCTACGCCTGGAAGGGCGAGACGCTCGAGGAGTACTGGTGGTGCACGGACCAGATGCTCACCTGGCCCGACGGCTCCGGCGCCGATCTGCTCGTCGACGACGGCGGCGACGCGACGCTGCTCATCCACAAGGGGGTCGAG
>CAZOYA010000336.1:0-2386 GCA_964583815.1 uncultured Gemmatimonadaceae bacterium
AGAAGAAGGGCAAGGTGCTCCTCGCCACCGTGAAGGGGGATGTCCACGACATCGGCAAGAACATCGTCGGCGTCGTGCTGCAGTGTAACGGCTACGAGACCGTCGATCTCGGCGTCATGGTGCCCGCGGAGCGCATCCTCGAGAAGGCGCGCGAGGAGGAGGTGGACATCATCGGGCTCTCGGGTCTCATCACGCCTTCGCTCGACCAGATGGTGCACGTGGCCAAGGAGATGCAGCGGACCGGCTTCGAGCTGCCGCTCCTCATCGGGGGCGCCACCACCTCGCGCGCGCACACCGCCATCAAGATCGTGGAGCACTACGAGGGGCCGGTCGTCCACGTGCTGGACGCCTCGCGGGCGGTCGGGGTGGTCGGCCGCCTGCTCGACGCCTCGCGGCGGGAGGCCTTCCTCGAGGAGCTCGCCGGCGATTACGCGAAGGAACGTGAGCGTCGCGCCGGTCGCCGGGAGAAGACGCAGCTCCTGTCGCTGGAGGAGGCGCGGCGGCGCAAGCTGCGGATCGACTGGAGCGCGTACGAGCCGCCGAGGCCCCTGCGCCCCGGCGTGAGCTGCTTCCGCGAGATCCCGATCTCCGAGATCCGGCCGTTCATCGACTGGACGCCCTTCCTGCAGGCGTGGGAGGTGCCCGGCAAGTATCCGGACGTGCTCGAGGACCCGCGCGCGGGCGAGCAGGCGCGCGCGCTCTTCGAGGACGCGGAGCGGATGCTCGACCGGATCGAGCGCGAGGGGCTGCTCGAGGCGCGGGCCGTGGTGGGGCTCTTCCCCGCCGCCGCCCTGGGCGACGACGTGCTCGTCTTCTCGGGCGAGGACCGTCGCGAGGTACGTGCCACCGTGCATTCCCTCCGCCAGCAGTTCGGCAAGGGCGAGCGCGAGAACCACTGCCTCGCCGACCTCGTCGCACCCGTGGACAGCGGCCTCGAAGACTGGATCGGTGCCTTCGCCGTGACGGCGGGGATCGGCGCGAAGGAGCTCGCCGCCTCGTTCGCCGCGGAGAACGACGACTACTCCGCGATCCTCGCGAAGTCGCTGGCCGACCGCCTGGCCGAGGCGCTCGCCGAGCGCATGCACTGGATCGTGCGCCGCGAGATCTGGGGCTACGCGCCCGACGAGGACCTCGACAACGGGCGGCTGATCCGGGAGGACTACCGCGGAATCCGGCCCGCGCCGGGCTATCCCGCCTGCCCCGACCACACGGAGAAGCGCACGCTCTTCGACCTGCTGGGGGCGGAGGAGGCGACGGGCATCGAGCTGACGGAGGGCTTCTCGATGATGCCCGCGGCGTCGGTGAGCGGGTGGTACTTCGCGCATCCCGAGTCGCGCTACTTCGGGATCGGCCGCCTCGGGCGCGACCAGGTGGAGGACTACGCCGGGCGGAAGGGATGGAGCCTCGAGGAGGCCGAGCTGTGGCTCGCGCCGAACCTCGGGTACGAGCCGGGACGCGACGACGCCGTCGCGTCGGCGGCCGGTGGGCCGACGGGCGAGGGGCGTGGAGGGGACGCGCCGGCCGATGCGGTGCGGGGGGCCGCGGGACGCCGGAGCGATGCGCGCGAGCGGGCCGCGTCCGAGGGCGTCGCTTGAGACGTCTCCTCGAGGACGGTGGCGTCCACGTCTTCGACGGGGCGATGGGCACCCTGCTCTACAGCCGGGGCGTCTTCGTGAACGTCTGCTACGACGCCCTCTCGCTCGAGCGACCGGAGCTCGTGCGGGCGATCCACGAGGAGTACGTGGAGGCCGGCGCCGAGATCCTCGAGACGAACACCTTCGGCGCGAACCCCGTGAAGCTGTCGGCGTACGGCTTCGAGGGACGCACGGAGGAGATCAACCGCGCCGCCGCCGCGCTCGCGCGCGCCGCGGCGGACGGGCGCGCCGTGGTCGCGGGCGCGATCGGGCCGCTCGGGGTGCGGATCGAGCCGTTCGGGCCGACGGCGCGCGAGGAGGCGAGCGCCTACTTCGGCCGACAGGTGGACGGGCTCCTCGAGGGCGGCGTCGAGGCGTTCGTGCTCGAGACCTTCTCGGACCTGACGGAGCTCGAGTGCGCGCTGTGTGCCGTGCGCGCGCGCTCGGAGCTGCCCGTGGTGACGCAGATGACGGTCGGGCAGGACGGGCGGACCGCCTACGGCGCCGATCCCGCGCAGATCGCCCGGGCGCTCACGGATCTCGGCCCGGACGTGATCGGCCTCAACTGCTCCGTCGGCCCGGCCGTCATGCTCGACGCCATCGAGACGATGGTGGCCGTCACGGACCGCCCCCTCTCCGCCCAGCCGAACGCGGGGCTCCCCCGCACGGTCGGCGACCGGAAGATGTACCTGGCGAGCCCCGAGTACATGGCGCAGTACGCCCTCCGCATGGTGGACGCGGGCGTGCGCTTC
>CAZOYA010000337.1:0-2386 GCA_964583815.1 uncultured Gemmatimonadaceae bacterium
TGCGCGCGTTCGTGGACGCGGACACGATCGACCACGAGAACCCGGTCCCCTTCTTCTCCAACGAGCACCAATTGTCCCGGATCGGGAGCACCGGGGTCACGGACCTCATGGAGCTCTACGGCGAGAACCAGGAGTGGCAGAACCCGAACCTCACGCTCGACGCAGCCGGCGAGGAGGAGCTCATCGCCGCCCTGGGAAAAGGGCCAGGCGCCGAGCTCTCCTTGACGGGTATCGAGCCCGCCATGCTTCGGCGCTTGCTGATTTCTACGGTCAAGCGGCTCAACGACTTTCGGACTGGCAAGTCCTCTACTTCCAAAAGCTCGGGATCGCCTACGACGCTCGGATGAAGGAGCTCGCGAAGAAGCCGGCGAAGAAGCAGGCCCAGCAGGGGATGAAGCGACCGCGGCGACCGCGCCGCACTCGGAGGTGAGATGGCGACCGTACGGGTGAGAATCGATGCTGTTGGAGGTCGTCGGGTGCTGGCTGCGCTCCGCGGCCTTCGGCGCGAGAACCAACGCGGGAACCGTCGTCAGCGCGATGAGTCGGAGAAGACCCGGCGCGAGCGCGAGGACAACGCCCGGGACGGGCTGCGCGCCGAGGAGCGCGCAGCGCGCGAAGGTGCGGACGCGGTCCACGACTCGGAGAAGCGCAAGCGCGACGAGATCAAGAAGACCGCTCGCGAGCGGCGCAAGAGTACGCAGGCGCAGCGGCGCGAGGCGCGCCGTGTTCGCCGGGACGCCCAGCTCAGCGAAGGGCGCCGGTCCCGCGGTCGTGGCGGGCTGCGCGGCGCGCTGGGCGGCGCGCTGGGCGGCGCGGGCATGGCGGCGATCGGTGTCGGCCGCGACATGCAGAGCGCGTTCGGCATCCGCTCCCAGATGGATGTCCTCGGGAGCATGGTGGACCTCCGGCAGGAGGTCATTCGCCAGGCGCTCGCGGGCGGGATGCGCGGGAACCAGGTGCAGGGCTTCATCGAGCGCGCTGCTGGTGTCGCGAACCGGACCGGCGTCTCCCCCGAACAGATCCTCGGCGGCGTCATCATCGGCCAGGAGCGCTTCTCGGACATCGGGACGGCCGTCGAGGGCGGCGAGCAGGGGATGGATGACCTGTTCGAGAATCTCGAGTTCTTCGCCCGCATCGCCCGCGCGACCGGGAGCTCCATGGAGCACGTCGTCGGGGCCGCCGGGGAGTTCACGCGGCAGTTCGGCCTCGACGCGGAGGGGACGCGCGAGGCGATGCGGATCGTGGCCGAGGGCGCGCTCGCCGGCTCGCTGTCGCTGCGAGACTTCGCCGAGCGGTTCCCCGGTGCCATCGCGTCCTTCCAAGCCGCACGGGGCATCAGCGGCATGGACGCGCTCCGCGAGTTCCAAGCGATTGCGCAGGCGCTCCGCGCGTCCGGTCTCGATCCGCGCGTGGCGCGCACGTACCAGGAGAACCTCCTCGGGAACCTCTCGAATCCGCGCGTGCAGCGCAACCTCCGCGAGCTCGGGCTCGACGTGACGAACGAGGCGGGCGACGTGCGCAGCATGGCCGAGATCGCGAGCATGGCCGCGGATAACGAGCAACTCGGGAACCTCGGTGTCCTGACCACGGCGCTCGGACAGCAGGAGGCCGCGCGCGCGTTCTCCATGGTCCGTCAGCAGGAGCTCCGCGCGCGTGCGGGGCAGGCCGGGACGCTTACCATGGCGCAGCGCGTCAACGTGGACCCGGCGCACGCGGACCAGGTCATCAACGAGACGCTCGTCGCGCTCAACCAGGACGCCTCCGGAGGAGTCATCCGCCAGCGGATCGAGCGCGAGGCGATGCTCGTGGCCGAGAGCGATAAGCTCATCGAGCGCTTCTCCGCGCTGTCCGGGGTCCTGACCAAGCTCGAGGACCAAAGCCCGATGCTGACGAACGTGGCCGCGCCGCTCGCCGGCGGTGCCGGGATCGGCGTGGCGCTGTCCGGGCTCGCCGGCAAGCTCGGGATCGGTGGGGCGGCCACGGCTGCCACCGGAGGGACGGCGGCGGCGGGAGCGGGAGCAGCGGGAGGCGGAGGGCTCCTGGCGGCCGGCGGGACGGGCGTTGCGTCCGCAGGTGCGGGGATGATCGCTGCGGCTGTCGGCGCTGGACTCGCGCTCGCCGGCGTGGCCACGGCGGGCATCAGCGCGACCGGCATGTTCTCGGAGACGCGCATCGAGAACGGAGAGGTCAAGGAGGTCAGCCTTCTCGACCAGTGGGGCGAGATCCTCAGCGGCGAGAGCGACGCGATGGCGACCGCGTTCAGCGGCGACTTCCTCGAGACGCTCGAGACCGTATTCAGCGGCCCCTCGGTCGCCGAGGACCCGCGCGAGGTGCTCGCGCGACGTCGCGAAGAGCAGCGAACCGTGACGCTCGACGAAGAGAGCAC
>CAZOYA010000338.1:0-2364 GCA_964583815.1 uncultured Gemmatimonadaceae bacterium
TGGAGGACACGATCGCGGCCTTCCGGGGACGCACGATCCACGCCTACCACACGGAGGGCGCCGGCGGCGGCCACGCGCCGGACATCATCAAGGCATGCGGGCTGCCGAACGTCATCCCCTCGTCGACGAACCCGACCCGGCCCTACACGGTGAACACCATCGACGAGCACCTGGACATGCTCATGGTATGCCACCACCTCGACCCGAACATCCCCGAGGACGTGGCCTTCGCGGAGAGCCGGATCCGGCGGGAGACGATCGCCGCCGAGGACATCCTGCACGACCTGGGGGCGTTCTCGATCATCTCCTCGGACAGCCAGGCGATGGGGCGCGTCGGGGAGGTCCTGATCCGCACCTGGCAGACCGCGGACAAGATGCGGCGCCAGCGCGGCCGGCTGCCGGAGGAGACGGGGGACAACGACAACGCCCGCGTGAAGCGGTACGTCGCGAAGTACACGATCAATCCCGCGATCGCGCACGGCGTCGATCACGAGATCGGCTCCGTGGAGGTCGGCAAGCGCGCGGATCTCGTGCTCTGGGATCCGGCCTTCTTCGGGGTGAAGCCGGACCTGGTGCTCCTCGGGGGGACGATCGTCGCGGCCCCCATGGGCGACCCGAACGCGTCGATCCCGACCCCGCAGCCCGTGCACTACCGACCGATGTTCGGAGCCTGGGGCGGCGCGACCGCGGCTTCGAGCGTGACCTTCGTGTCCGCGGCCGCGGCGGCCTCGGACCTGCGTACGCGGCTGGGCGTGGCGAAGGAGCTCCTGGCCGTGCGCGACACGCGCGGCGGCATCGGCAAGGCGTCCATGATCCACAACGCCGCCACCCCCGAGATCGAGGTCGATCCCGAGACGTACGAGGTCCGGGCGGACGGCGTGCTCCTCACGTGCGAGCCGGCTTCCGTGCTCCCGCTCGCGCAGCGCTATTTCCTCTTCTGACGCTTCTTTCGACTCTCCAGGGACCGTGATGTCGTCCTCACCCATGCCTCGCGCCGTCCGCGTGCTCGCCTCCGGATCCTGGAGCGGCGTTCCCGCCGACCGGGTCCGCCTCGATTACGACGAGCGGCACCGGCGCCGCGTCGCCATGCGCGGCGAGGGCGGGCTCGCCTTCCTGCTCGACCTGCCGCGCGCCGAGGCGCTCGCGGACGGCGACGGGCTGGAGCTCGAGGACGGGCGGGTCGTCGAGGTCGTCGGCGCGGATGAGGATCTGCTCGAGATCACCTGCGACGATCCGTTCCTGCTCCTGCGCGTGGCCTGGCACCTCGGCAACCGGCACCTGCCGACGGAGCTCCGGCCCGGAGCGCTCCGCATCCGCGACGACCACGTGATCGCGGACATGGTGCGGGGGCTCGGCGCGACCGTCGAGCCCGTGCGCGCGACGTTCCAGCCGGAGGGGGGCGCGTACGGGCACGGACGGGTGCACGGGCACGATCATGAGCACGATCACGAGCACCACCACCATCACCACCACGACGATGGGCAACACCATCACCACGATGGACACCACCATCACCACGACCGGTGAGGCGGGGCTCTATCGCCTGATGGCGTGGCTCTCGCCCTCGTACCCGGTCGGGGCGTTCAGCTACAGCCACGGGATCGAGTGGGCGGTGGAATGCGGCGACGTGACCGACGCTCCGGGGCTCCATCGCTGGATCGGGGGGCTGCTGCGGCAGGGCGGGGGTTGGACGGACGCCGTGCTCTTCGGGCATGCGTGGGCCGCCGCTCATGACGGGGACGAGGCGCGGCTCGCGGAGGTCTGCGAGCTCGCGGCCGCGCTCGCGCCGTCGCGGGAGCGGCGGCTCGAGACCTGCGCCCAGGGCGACGCGTTCGTCACGGTGACGGAGCGGGCCTGGCCGTGCGGGGCGGTGGAGCGGTTGCGTGCGGCGTGGAGCGGCCCGGTGGCCTATCCGGTGGCGGTGGGCGTCGCGGCGGCGGGCCACGGGATCGCGCTCGGACCGGCGCTGTCCGCGACGCTCCACGCCTGGGCGTCCAACCTCGTCTCGGCGGGCGTCCGGCTGATCCCCCTCGGCCAGACCGATGCGCAGCGCGTGATCGCAGCCCTCGAGGGCGCGGTCGCGGACGTGGCGGCGCGGGCGCCGGAGGTCGCGCTCGACGACATCGGAGGGATGGCCATCCTCGGCGACATCGCGTCGATGAGGCACGAGACCCAGTACACGAGGCTGTTCAGGACATGACCACGACCCACCACGGCCCGCTCCGCGTCGGCATCGGCGGACCGGTCGGATCCGGCAAGACGGCGCTCATGGAGCATCTCTGCAAGACGCTCCGGGACCGCTACGACATCTGCGCGATCACGAACGACATCTACACGAAGGAGGACGCGCTCATCCTGACGCGG
>CAZOYA010000339.1:0-2291 GCA_964583815.1 uncultured Gemmatimonadaceae bacterium
GGGGTGCGGGCGCTGCGCGACCAGGTGGAGACCTACTGGACGCGCGTGACGCCCCTCCATCGAAACGGCGAGGAGGAGGAGGAGAGCTAGCCGCTCTCCGGACCGTCGTCCGGCACGGCGCTCCAGGCGCGCACGAGCCGCACGCTCCGCCGTCCGAACAGCTTCTGCAGCGCCTCCACGGTCTCGCCGTCCGGCATCACGCGCAGGGAGCGGGAGCGGAGCCGCGGCGCGGGCTCTCCGTTGTCCTCGCCCACGCGCAGCCACACCGGCGAGACCCCGGGATGCGCCTCGAGCACGGCTCGCGCGCGCGCGAACGCCTCCTCCGGGACGGACGAGCCCAGCTCGAGCTCGATCTGGAGCGCGAGCTCCCCCGTGGCGGTCACCTCCTCGAGGGGGCGGGCCGCGTCGAGGAAGATCGGCGGATCCTCCTCGTCCTGCTCGCGCGCGCTCACCTTGCCGGTGACGAGGACGACGGCGTCCTGCCGGAGGATCTCCTTCGCGCCCTGCCAGGCGTCGCGGAACGCGAGCACCGTGGCGGTGCCTTGGAAGTCCTCCACCGTGATCTTGCCCCACTCGGAGCTGTCGCGGCGCGAGATCTGGCGCGCGACGGAGGTCACGACGCAGGGTAGCTCCACGGTCCGGCCGGCCTGGCTGGCGAGCGTGTCGGTCGCGACGCCCTCGAACGCGCGCACGACCTCGCGGTAGCGATCGAGCGGGTGCCCGGAGATGAAGAACCCGAGCGCGGCCTTCTCGCGCGCGAGCCGCTCGGGTTCCGGCCACTCGGGCACGGACGGCAGCCGGGGCGCCTGGCGGGGGAGGGCCGAGGCGTCGCCGAAGAGCGATCCCTGGCCCGCCTCGAGCTCGGCGGCGCGCGCCTGGACCTCCGCGTAGGCGGTGTCGAGCCCCGCGAGGAGCTGGGCGCGGTGCCCGAACGCGTCGAGCGCGCCCGCGGCGATGAGCGCCTCGCACGCGCGCTTGTTCAGCGCGCGGGTGTCGATCCGCTCGAGGAAATCGAAGAGCGACTCGAAGGGGCCGCCCGCCTCCCGCGCCTCCAGGATCGAGCGCACGGCCGCCTGGCCGACGCCGCGCACCGCGCCCATGCCGAAGCGGATCCGGCTGTCGTCGGTGACCGTGAACTTCCACCCCGACTCGTTCACGTCGGGCGGGAGGACCTCCACCGGCTCCTCGAGCTTCGGCACGTAGCGCGGCAGGTCGCGGCATGCGCCGATGTACTTCACCACGCTGTCGGTGTTGTCGAGCACCGACGAGAGGAGCGCGGCCATGAACTCGGCCGGGTGGTGCGCCTTGAGCCAGGCCGTCTGGTAGGAGATCAGCGAGTAGGCCGCCGAGTGGCTCCGGTTGAAGCCGTATCGGCCGAAGGTCTCGATCTGCTCGGCCAGGTCCTCGGCGATCTTCCGGTCCACGCCCCGCTCGACGGCGCGCCCGACGAACTTCCCGAGCTCCTCGCGGATCAGCTCCGCGTTCTTCTTGCCGACGGCCTTCCGCAGCACGTCCGCCTCGCCGAGCGTGAAGCCCGCGAGCTCGGACGCGATGCGCATCACCTGCTCCTGGTAGACGATGACGCCGTACGTCGGCTCGAGGATCTTCTCGAGCTTCGGGTGCGGGTAGGTCACCGCCTTCCGGCCGAGCTTCCGGTCGATGAAGACGTCGGTCATGCCGGAGTCGAGCGGTCCCGGCCGGATGAGCGCGTTCGTGGCGACCAGGTCCTCGAAGCGGTCGCACTTCATGCCCCGGAGCTTGTCGTTCGCGAGGTTCGACTCGAACTGGAACACCCCCGCCGTGCCGCCCCGCGCGATCATCCGGTAGACGGCCGGGTCGTCGAGGGGAACGTCGTCGATGTCCTCGTAGGTCTCGCCCGTCTCCGGGTTCTTCAGCACGCCGTGCCGCGCGCGGACCATCTCCACGGCGTCGTGGATGACCGTGAGCGTCTTGAGCCCGAGGAAGTCCATCTTGAGCATGCCGGCCTCTTCGAGGCTCGTCATGTCGTACTGGGTCACGGCCATGGCGTCCTCGCCGTTGCCGTTCCCGTTCTTCCCCGTCTGGATGCTGACCGGCACGTACTCGTCGAGCGGCCCGGGCGCGATGACCACGCCGGCCGCGTGCACCGACGCGTGCCGCGCGAGCCCCTCGAGCGTCATCGAGTAGTCGAAGAGCTGACGGTGCCGCTCGTCCTGCTCGTAGAGCGCCCGCACCTCCTGGAGCTTCTCGACCGCCTCCTGCACCGTGAACGCCTGTCCCGGCGGGTTCGGGATCAGCTTCGCGATGCGGTC
>CAZOYA010000340.1:0-2290 GCA_964583815.1 uncultured Gemmatimonadaceae bacterium
CGCGCCGGGCTCCGACGAGGCGGCGCGGAGGGCCGCGAGGAGCTCGGGCACTCCGGCCGGAGCCCGCTCGAACCCGAGCGTGCCGTCGAGGCGCTCGATCGAGCGGCGGAGGCCGGGAAGCGCCTCGACGTGCCCGGGCCCGAAGGAGAAGCGCACCCGCGCGGGGAACGGATCGGCGGCCAGCCCGGGTCGGGAGCCCCGCCGCTCGAGCTCGAGCACCGCGTCCAGCGCGGGCGCGAGCCGGTCCGGGAGGACGTGCACGAGCCCCACGCCGTGCTCCCCCGTCCACACGAAGTCGCGCGCCCGCGCGGCCATCTCCGGGACGGAGGCGGCCGCCACCCGGGACGAGCCTGCTCCGAGCACCCGCTCGAGGCGCGCCTGCTCCGCCTCCACCGCGCCCTCGCTTCCGTGGAGCCGGACGAGGAGCCGGAAGGCGCCCCGGTCGTCCTCCGGCCGCACCTCCGGGAGGGCGAGCGCAGGGCCCGAGAGCACCGTGGCGGAGGCCGGCTGAACCGGCGCCCGCGCGAGCGCCGTGGCGAGCCGCGCGGCCTCGTCGACGTCCGGGGCGTCGAACACGAGCACGCGGTCCGTCGTCGGCACCGGGAAGACCCGCACGCAGATCGAGGTGAGAACGGCCAGCGTGCCGCCGCTCCCCACCAGGGGGCGCAGGAGATCGAACCCGGCCACGTTCTTCACGACCCGCCCGCCCAGGCGCACCACCCGCCCGTCCCCCAGCACGGCCGTGGCGCCGAGCACGTGGTTGCGCACGGCCCCGTATCCGGCCTCGAGCGGGCTCCCGGCACCGCCGGCCACGAGCCCGCCGAGCGTCCGGCCCTCGGCGTCGGGCGGGTCGAACGGGAGCCACTGGCCGTGCTCGGCGAGCGCGGCGCCGAGCTCCCCGAGCGTCGTGCCCGCGCCCGCCGTGACGGTGAGATCGGCCGCCTCGTATCGCTCGATGCCCGAGAGGCGGTCCAGGGCGAGCAGGACGGCCCGCTCCGGGAGCGACCGGGGCGGCACGTGCGCACCCGTCCCGACGGCGAGCACCCGCGGGCCCTCCCGCGCGGCCCGCGCGAGCACCGCGGACGCCTCCTGGACGGTGCCCGGCCGCTCCACGCCCTCCACCCGGACCCCGAGCGCCTCCAGGCGCCCCGCCACCGCATCTCCGGCGCCGCTCACGCGCCCGCCTCGGCCATCGCCGCCGGCCCCGGGTCCGGCAGCACCTTTCCCGGGTTGAGCAGCCCCTCCGGATCGAGCGCCCGCCGCGCGGCGTGCATCAGCTCGAGCTCGACGTCGCCGTGCACGAGCCGCATGTAGCGCCGCTTGTCCACGCCCACGCCGTGCTCCCCGGTGATCGTGCCGCCCGCCTCCACGCAGAGCGCCATGATCTCCTTCGAGGCCGCCTCCACCCGGGCGAGCTCGTCCGGATCCCGCCGGTCGAAGACGATGTTCGGGTGAAGGTTGCCGTCGCCCGCGTGGAAGACGTTCGCGATCTCGAGGCCGTAGCGGTCCGCGATCGCGGCGACGCCCGCCAGCACGTCCGGCAGGCGGGTCCGGGGCACGGTCGCGTCCTGCACGAGGAGGTCGGGCGCGAGCCGGCCCATCGCGCCGAAGGCCTTCTTCCGGCCCTTCCACAGCGCGGCGCGCTCCGCCTCGTCGACGGCCCGCCGGACCTCCCGCGCGCCCGCCTCCCGGCAGCAGGCGTCGGCCCGCTCCGCGTCGGCGTCGAGCCCCTCCTCGGTCCCGTCGAACTCGACGACGAGCGCCGCCCCGGCGTCGCGCGGATATCCCGCGGCGAAGACGCTCTCCTCCACGGCGCGGATCGTCGCGCGATCCACGATCTCGAGCGCGGCCGGCAGCAGCCCGCTCGCGATGATCCGGGTGACCGCGCGCCCCGCGTCCTCCACCGACTCGAAGATGCCGAGCAGCGTCCGCACGCTCTCGGCGAGGGGGAGGAGGCGCACCTCGATCTCGGTCGCGATCCCGAAGCACCCCTCGGAGCCGACGAAGAGCCCGACCAGATCGAGCGCTCCGTCCGGGGCTCGCCCCGCGCCGCCGAGGCGCACCACCTCGCCGCCCGCGAGCACGACCGTGAGGCCGCTCACGTACCGACCGGTCACGCCGTACTTCAGGCAGTGCGGTCCGCCCGAGTTCTCGGCCACGTTCCCGCCCAGGGTGCAGGTGCTCTGCGAGGAGGGATCCGGGGCGTAGACCAGACCGTGGCGGCGCGTCGCCTCGCTCAGCCGCGCGTTCACGACGCCGGGCTGGACCCGCGCGAGCCGGTTCGCCGGAT
>CAZOYA010000341.1:0-2283 GCA_964583815.1 uncultured Gemmatimonadaceae bacterium
CGGTGCGTCCCTCGAGGAGGACGGCCTCGACGCCCCGGCGCACGTACGCGAGCGCGACCACCTCCCCCGAGCGCGGCGAGCGCACCGCGGAGGTGATCCGGCCGGCGGGCTTCCCGTCCTCCGGCCGGAGGAGCTCGGTCCCCGCCGCGGGCACCGGCGCGCCTCCGAGCTCGAGCCGGCGCAGGTGCCGGTTCACGTGCCCGCGGTCGCGGATCCGGACGATGACCTCCTGCCCGGTATAGCAGCCCTTCCGGTAGTCGATCGCGCGGTCGTGGATCCCGGCCTCGACGGGAATCGTGTCCGGCCCCATGTCGACGCCGAACGCGGGGCGACCGGCCTCCACCCGGAGGACGTCCCAGGCGTCGGACGAAGCGGCCACGCCCCCGGCCTCGAGCAGACGCGCGCGGAGCGCGCGCACGTCGGGTGCGGCACCCGTCACCACCCAGGCGTCGGCGGCCACGTCCCGCGTGCGCGCCACGAGGAGGGCGGGCTCGGCCGACCACGGCTCGCGGGCCGCGACCCACGCGCCCTCCTCCATCGCCGAGAGGAACGCCGGCTCGACCCGGAGGCCGAGCGCCAGGCGGGAGAGCGCGGCCGGCGCCTCGGGCCCGGCCACCGCGAGCGAGGTCGTCGCCTCCGAGCGGTCCTCCACCCGCGCGAAGCGGGGCGGGAGGAACCTGCGGAAGTGCTCGAGCAGCCCGGCGGCGCCCGCCTCCGGGACGTCCAGCAGGAACCCGTCGGTCTCCTCGTCGCGCGGGAGGTACGCCCACAGGTCCGTGATCATCTTCCCCTTGGGCGTGAGCACCGCGTGGTACGTCGCGCGGCCGCCCACCGCTCCCGGCTCCACCTCGACGGGCGGATCGGGGAGCGTCCCGGTGAGAACCCCGTTCAGCATCTGGCGGGGCGAGCGGCCGTGGACGGCGAGCCGCGCCCGCGCGCTCCGGTCGAAGACGGCGACGCCTTCCAGGGCCGCGGCGTAGCCGCGCTCCAGGTCGGCCGTGATCGCACCTGGACCGTTCACAGCCCCTCCACGTCGGCGGGGTCGCGCCCCGCCTTGAGATCACGCAGCATCGTCTCGACCCGCTCCGCGTCGGCGGCCCCGGGCGCGACCCGCAGGTACTTCTCGAGCTGCTCGGCGGCCTCGTCCCGGCGGCCGAGCCGCGCCAGCAGGAGCCCGCGCGACCGGTTCTCCGACGGTGCGGTGGGCGTCAGCATGAGCGTGCGCTCCACGGCCGCGAGCGCCCGCTTGTGGTCGCCCACGCGCAGGTAGACGCCCTTCAGGTTCGTGAGCATGCGCACGAGCATGTCGCGCCGCGTCGCGCGGCGCATGAACGAGTCCTGCACGCGCACCATGCCGCCGTACGCGCGGTCGAGGAGCTCCTGCGCCTGGTCCTCGAAGCGGATCCGTCCGCCGTCGAACGGGTCGATCAGGAGGTCGAGCGCGTCGCCGCGGTAGCGCACGAGGAAATGGCCGGGGATGTTCACGCCCTCGAGCGGCAGCTCGAGCCGCCAGCCCACCTCGAGCACGACGATCCCGAGCGTGAGCGGGATCCCGACCCCGCGGTCGAGCACGTCGTTCAGGAAGGAGTTGCGCGGATCGTAGTACGCCTGGCGGTTCGCGCCGAAGCCGCGGCGCCGGTACAGCATGTCGAGCAGCTCCTGGAGCACGAGGAGCGGCGCGGTCTCGTCCGCGAGCCGGTCCTTCACCTCCTCGGCGATCTGGTCGAGGCGGGCCAGGTAGAGCTCGACCGGAAGCTGGGGATACTCCTCCTTCGCGACCAGCAGCGCCGCCCGCGCCAGGTCCATGTCCGACTCGGCGCGCGCGAGCTCCTCGGCGAGCAGAGCACGGGGGGATGTCCTTCTCCTCTTCACCAACGATGTCCGACGGGGTGGTACTCCGGGTCCGCGATCGCTTTCGGGTACACCGTTCGGGACAGGGGTTTCCCGACGCGCCCGCGGGGCGCCAGTTTCCGACCGCAGCGCGCACCCACGAACGCCCACGCACGGCGGAGGAGCAGATGGCGGACGAGCCCCGGGACACGAGGCCGGAGATCCGGCTGTCCCAGCTCAGCCACGGCGCCGGCTGAGCCTGCAAGCTCGGCATGGCCGAGCTGACGCAGGTCCTGCGTCAGGTCCTTCCCGTGGAGGATCCCAACGCGCTCGTCGGACACGCGACGGGCGACGACGCCGCCGTGTACCGCATCGCCCCGGATCGGGCGCTGGTGGTGACGGCCGACTTCTTCACGCCCATCGTCGACGATCCCTACGACTTCGGCCGGATCG
>CAZOYA010000342.1:0-2260 GCA_964583815.1 uncultured Gemmatimonadaceae bacterium
CGATGATGCTGATGCCCAGGCCGGGGCCGGGGAACGGCTGGCGCCAGACGATCTCGGCGAGCAGGCCGAGCTCTTCGCCGAACCGGCGCACCTCGTCCTTGAACAGCTCGCGGAGCGGCTCCACGAGCTCGAAGGGAAGGTCCTCCGGTAGCCCGCCCACGTTGTGGTGGGACTTGATCGTGACGGACGGCCCCCCCGCGGAGACCGATTCGATCACGTCCGGATAGAGCGTGCCCTGCACCAGGAACGTCGCGTCCGTGCCCTCCCGCTCGGCGGTCGCGGCGAACACGTCGATGAAGCGGCGGCCGACGGTCTTGCGCTTCTCCTCCGGGTCCTCGACACCGGCGAGGTCGCCCAGGAAGGCCTCGGAAGCGTCTTCGACGACGAGCCGCATGTCGTAGTGGTTGCGGAACATGCGCTCCACCTGCTCACGCTCGTTCTTACGCAGGAGGCCGTGGTCGACGAAGATGCACGTCAGCCGGTCGCCGATCGCGCGGTGGACGAGCACGGCCGCGACCGAGGAGTCGACCCCGCCCGAAAGCCCGCAGATCGCGCGCCCCTCCCCCACCTGGGCACGGATGCGGGCAACGGCCTCGTCGATGAAGGCGCCGACCGTCCACGTCGGGCGGCACCCCGCCACCTCGAAGAGGAAGTTCGAGAGGATCTCGTCCCCCCGGTGCGTGTGCGCGACCTCGGGGTGGAACTGGACCCCGTAGATCCGGCGCTCCGGCGCCGCGAAGGCGGCGACGGGCAGGGTGGCCGTGGAGGCGAGGGTCCGGTAGCCGGGCGGGGGCTCGAGCACGTGGTCGCCGTGCGAGCACCACACGGTGGTCGGCTCCCCGGCCTCGAAGCCGGCGAAGAGCCCGTCGGCCTGTCGCACGAGGAGCTCCGCCCGGCCGTACTCCCGGCGGCCGCGCTCCACCCGGGCGCCCTCGGCCTGCGCGAGGAGCTGCATGCCGTAGCAGATGCCCAGGATCGGCACCCCCAGCTCGAGGAGGCCGGCCTCGATCGTGGGCACGCCCTCGTCGTAGACCGAGGCGGGTCCGCCGCTCAGCACGATGGCGCTGGGCCCCCACGCCCGGATCCACCCGAGATCGCGGGTCGGCGGGTGGATCTCGCAGTAGACCCGCTCCTCCCGGATCCGCCGGGCGATGAGCTGCGTGAACTGCGAGCCGAAGTCGAGGATCAGGACGCGGTCGTGCTCCGACGCGCCCATCAGTAGGCCCTCGCCCACACGACCTCGTCGCGCGCGGGCCCCTCGCCCGAGACGCACCCGGCGGGGCGCTCGGAGGAGCGGAACTCCTCGTCCGGGATGACCCGGATCGTCGCCTTGGTCCGCTCCTTCACCTCCTCCTCGACGGCCTCGTCGCCCGACCACCCGGTGTAGACGAAGCCGGCGCCCGACTCGAACGCCTCCTCCAGCTCGCCCATCGAGGCGACGCCCCGCACCGAGCCCGCCTCCCGCCGGGCCCGCGCGGCCTCCAGCAGCTCCGCCTGGAAGGCGTCGAGCAGGCCGGGGAGGCGGGCGATCGCCTCCTCCTCCGGCAGGAAGTCCTTGCGCGCTCCCCCCTCGGGCACGAGGCGCCGGGCGAGGGCGAGCTGGCCCTTCTCGAGGTCGCGGGGGCCGATCTCGATCCGGTACGGCACGCCCTTCCGCTCCCAGTCGTAGAACTTCGCGCCGGGCGAGAGGTTGTCCCGCGCGTCCACGCGCACGCGCAGGCCCGCGTCCTTCAGGCGGGCCGCCACCTGGTGGGCCTTCTCGAGCACCGGTCCCCCGCCCTCCCCGCGCAGGATCGGCACGACGATCACCTGGGCCGGCGCGAGCCGCGGCGGCAGCACGAGGCCGTCGTCGTCCCCGTGGGTCATCACGAGGCCGCCCACGAGGCGGGTCGAGACGCCCCAGGAGGTGTTCCAGGCGTACTCCTCCTCGCCCGCCTCGGTCTGGAAGCGCAGGTCGAACTGCCGGGCGAAGTTCTGCCCGAGGAAATGGGAGGTGCCGGCCTGCAGCGCCTTGTCGTCCTGCATGAGCGCCTCGCAGGCGTACGTCCGCACCGCGCCGGCGAAGGTCTCGGAGGGGGACTTGAGGCCGGTGAGCGGCGGCATCGCCATCCACTCCTCCATGAAGCGCCGGTAGACGCCGAGCATCGTGCGCGTCTCCTCCTCGGCCTCCTCGGCGGTCGCGTGCGCCGTGTGGCCCTCCTGCCACAGGAACTCGGAGGTCCGCAGGAACAGGCGCGTGCGCAGCTCCCAGCGCATCACG
>CAZOYA010000343.1:0-2251 GCA_964583815.1 uncultured Gemmatimonadaceae bacterium
CTCGCTCCACACGGGCCCGACGACGTCCACGCCGGCCGCCGCGAGCGCCGCCCCGCCCCCGCCCGACTCCGCCCCGGGGTCCGCAGCGCCGTAGACCACGCGCCGCACGCCCGCCTGCAGGAGCGCCCGCGTGCACGGGGGCGTCTTCCCGTGGTGGGCGCACGGCTCGAGGCTCACGTACGCGGTGGCGCCGCGCGCTGCCTCCCCGGCGGCCTCGAGGGCGAGCACCTCCGCGTGCGGTCCGCCGTAGCGCGCGTGGTGACCTTCCCCGACCACGCGCCCGTCCCTCACCAGCACGCAGCCCACCATCGGATTCGGCTGCACCTGGCCCCACCCGCCTCGCCCGAGCCGTCGGGCGCGCTCGAGCCAGGTGCGGTCCTCGGTCGAGGCGGTGGCGCCTTCCGCGTGCGGGCGCGGCCGGGCGGCCGGCGGGACCGGCGGGTCCGGGTCCCGAGACGCCGCCGGGCCCCCGGCCGGGGAGACCGGCCGGCGCGGGTCCGAAGGGGCGGGCGGACGCGAGGCCGTCATGGCGTGAAGCGGAGCGCGAGGCCGCCCCAGGCGGTGCCACGCCGAGGGTCGTAGGAGGACGCGGGCGGCCCCTCCACCGCGTCGAGCCCGGTCGCCCATCCCCCCTCCAGGGAGACCTGCAGGAGGAGGAAGGTCATCGAGAGCCCCCCGAACCAGAGCCTCCGGCGCGCGTCGAGCGACGTCGGCAGCAGGACGCCGGTCCCGCCGTCCTCCGAGAGCTCGAGGACGACGTCGGCGCCGTAGCGGTCCCAGCCGGTGCCCGCCGTCACGCCCACGCCGTACAGGTGCTTGCCGAGCGTGACCCGTACGGACGTCACGACCGGATCCACGCCGAGATGGGTCGGATCTCCGACCCCCGTGTCGCCGATCTCGAGGGTGCCGGGATAGCGCCGCGACAGCGAGACCGTGGCCCCCGGGAGCGTGAACGACTCCCGCAGCAGCCCGGCGCGGAGCCCCAGCGTGTAGCCGGTGGTGCCGCCGCCGAAGCCGCGCCCGCCGGGAGGGACGGTCCAGGCCACGGACGCGAGCGCGTCGAGCGCGAGGACCCCGCCCACCGTCGGAAGCGGGGAAAATCCGTCCAGCAGCCCGGCCCCGAGGCCCAGGTGGAACGCCGGGAGCAGGTAGGAGATCGTGCCGGCCCGGAGGTCGGGCTCCGCGAAGACGTCGGGCAGCTCGGCGAGCGCGCCCGAGACGCGGAGCGACCAGGCGAGCCGCGGCCGGCCGCCGATCCGGCGACCCAGCGTCGACGCGGAGCCGGCGATCTCGGACCCCAGGCCGGCGACGAGCCCGGCGTCGGCCATGAGCGCGCGGGCCGCGACGGCCGCGTCGGTGCAGCGGTCCCAGCTCCCCCCGGACTCGACACAGACGGCGCGGACGCTCGCCGGCGTCTGGGCGGCCGCGGGCTCCGGAATGGAAGCGACGGCCGGGGCGGCCGCCGCGAGGACGAAGAGAAGCGGGTGAGGCAGGACGCGGCGAAGCGTCCGACCCCGCCCCCGCGGCGGATTCATCGGTAGCGGACGCCCCGGCCGCGCTCGATCTCGCCGATGCGCCACGCGCCCCAGCCGCGGTCCTCGGCGGCGGCGGCCACGGCCCCGGCGTCCTCCGGGCGGACCACCGCGATCATCCCGACACCCATGTTGAAGACCCGGTCCATCTCGTCCCGCTCGATCCCTCCGGCCTGCTGCAAGGTCGAGAAGACCGGCGGTACCGGCCAGGCGCTCCGGTCCACCACCGCGCCGAGCCCGTCCGGCAGCACGCGCGGGAGGTTGCCCGGGATCCCGCCTCCGGTCACGTGGGCGAGGCCGCGGATACGCCCCTCGGCGAGGAGCGGCGCGAGCATCGGCAGGTAGCTCCGGTGCACCGCGAGGAGCTCGTCCCCCGCCGAGCGGCCGGTGCCGGGGAGCTCGTCGTCCACCCCGAGCCCCATCACGTCGAAGACGACCTTGCGCGCGAGCGTGTAGCCGTTCGTGTGCAGGCCGGAGGACTCGATCCCCACGAGCACGTCTCCCGCCTCGACCCGGGACCCGTCCAGGATCCCCGCGCGCGGCACCAGCCCCACGATGAACCCGGCGAGGTCGTACTCCCCGGCGGCGTAGAAATCCGGCATCTGGGCGGTCTCGCCGCCGAGCAGCGCGCAGCCGTTCTCCCGGCAGGCGAGCGCGACCCCCCGCACCACCTCCGGCACGACGGTCTCGTCCATCTCGCCCGTCGCCAGGTAGTCGAG
>CAZOYA010000344.1:0-2249 GCA_964583815.1 uncultured Gemmatimonadaceae bacterium
CCAGGACACGAACCGGGCCCAGTACCGCTTCGTGGAGCTGCTCGCGGCGCACCACGGCAACCTCATGGTCGTGGGCGACGACGACCAGTCGATCTACCGCTGGAGGGGGGCCGACATCCGGAACATCCTCGACTTCGAGGAGGGGTTCCCCGGCGCCCGCGTCGTGCGGCTCGAGCGCAACTACCGCTCGACGGAGCGGATCCTCGAGGCCGCGAACCACGTGATCGCCGAGAACGTCCACCGGAAGGGGAAGACCCTGCGGACGGAGCGGACGGGCGGCGAGCCGATCACCGTGCTCGAGGCGTTCGACGAGACCGACGAGGCGCACTGGATCGTCGCCGACCTGCAGGCGCGGATCGCGGACGTGCCGACCTGGTCCGGCCGCTCCGTGGCCGTGCTCTACCGGACGAACGCGCAGGCCCGCGCGCTCGAGGACGCCTTCCGGCGCGCGGGCGTGCCGTACCAGGTCGTGGGGAGCGTGCGCTTCTACGAGCGTCGCGAGATCCAGGACGTGCTCGGGTACCTGCGCCTGGTCGCGAACCCGAGGGACGATGGGGCGTTCGAGCGGATCGTGAACTACCCGCGCCGCGGGATCGGCGAGACGACACTCGAGCACCTCCGGCGCTGGGCGGCCGAGCGGGAGCTGCCGCTCCTCGAGGCGGCGGCCCGGGCCGAGGAGATCACGGGCCTCCGCGCCGCGAGCGGCCACGCGCTCGTGCGCTTCGCCGAGCTCATCCGCGACCTGTCCGTGCGGGCGGCCCGGCAGCCGGTCGGGCTGTTCCTCGAGGACCTGGTCGAGCGGCTCGACCTCGTGCGGCATCTCCAGGACGAGGGGCCGGAGGGCGAGGACCGGGCGCGGAACGTCGCCGAGCTCGTGGCGGGCGCCGTGGACTTCGACGCGTCGCGCGTGGCGAGCATGGAGGACGAGGACCTCGACGGGTTCACGGAGCTCGACCTCTACCTGCAGCAGGTCGCGCTCGTGGCGGACGTGGACCGGCTCGACCCGGACGCGGACGCCGTCACGCTCATGACGCTCCACAACGCCAAGGGGCTCGAGTTTCCGCTCGTCTACATCGCGGGGCTCGAGGAAGGGCTCTTCCCGCTGGGACGCTCCTTCGACGACCCGGACGCGCTCGAGGAGGAGCGCCGGCTCTTCTACGTCGGCATCACGAGGGCCGAGGACAAGCTCACGCTCTCGTGGACGCGACAGCGGCGGCGGGCGGGGGACTTCAACCACAACACCCGCTCCTCCTTCGTGGACGCGATCCCCGAGGGGCTCGTCGAGGGCCGCCGCACGGACCGTCTCCGCGTGCTCGCGGGGAGCAGCACCCCGCACCGCGGCGACCGGCGCGAGCGGCGGGACGAGGGCTTCGCCGCCTCGCGCGGCTTCGAGCCGATCGGGCGCTCCTGGGAGGACGCGGACGACGCCTACAACCAGGACCTGCCGCGCTTCGTGCCCGGCGAGCGCGTCGTGCACGGCACGTTCGGCTCGGGCGCGGTGGTCGAGGTGAGCGGCTTCGGGCGCGATCTCCGGATCACCGTGGATTTCGACACCGTGGGCCGGAAGAAGCTGCTGGCCCGCTACGCCGCCCTGGAGAAGGACTGGCCATGATGGAAGGGACCCGGAGGATGCGCGTGGAGCGCCGACGGAAAGGAAGGACGCGGTGAGCGTGGACCGGACCGTGGTGCGGAACATGGCCACGCTCGCGCGCCTCGAGCTGCAGGAGGACCAGCTCGAGCGCATGGTGCACGACCTGAACACGATCCTGGACCACGTGGACGCGCTCGCTGAGCTCGAGGAGGGCTCCGGCGAGCTCGAGACGTTCACGCTGCAGGACACGCCCTCCATGCGGGCCGGGGAGGAGGCGGAGCGTCCGCCCCTCGGCGACGTCGGCGGGCTCGCGCCGGCGTGGAAGGACGGCTACTTCCTGGTGCCCCCGCCGCCCGGGATCCACGCGGGAGAGGAGGACCGATGAGCGAGGACGCGCTCGTGCGCGACGCCTCCGGGGCCCGGCGGCTCGTCGAGCGGATCCGGTCGGCGGAGGAGGGTCCGGAGGGGCTGAACGCCTTCCTGAGCCTCGCGGACCCCGAGGCGCTCGCGCCCGGGTCGGCCGGAGCGGACGGGCCGCTCGCGGGCGTGCCCGTGGCCGTGAAGGACAACCTGGCCACGCTCGGCCTCCCGACCACCTGCGCCTCGCGGATGCTCGAGGAGTGGCGCTCGCCTTTCGAGGCCACGGCGGTCCGGCGGC
>CAZOYA010000345.1:0-2200 GCA_964583815.1 uncultured Gemmatimonadaceae bacterium
GACGACATGCTCGTCGGTGCCGAGGCCAAGCCGTCGCGCGCCGCCAAGGCCGAGCAGCAGGACCCGCCGTCGAAGTACGGCGACACGAAGACGATGACGAAGGACGAGCTGGAGGCCGCCCGGCTCGACGCGCTCCGGGACATCGCGAGGGCGTGCGGCCGTCGCATGCGCGCGGAGGACGAGCTCCGGTCGAATCGCGAGACGCTCAACCAGGAGGTCTCCGAGTCGAAGGCGAACCACAAGGGCGCGATGGAGCGCGACGTCGACTACGACAACGCGGAGAGCGTCCGCGAGAAGTTGGAGGCGGTCACGGACGCGTGGCAGACGTGGAACGACGCGCTGGAGCACCGTCGCCAGGAGCTCGAGCCGCTCAAGGAGAAGCTGAGCAAGGCGCGCGCCGCCGAGCGCAAGGCGTTCGAGGACTCGCGTCAGCTCAAGATCCGCTGGTAGCGGAGGTGCCTCGGACTCCAGACAACCGAGGTGGAGGGCGCCGCTCCAACACAGGCGCACCGAAGCGGGATAGAGCAGTCGGTAGCTCGCCAGGCTCATAACCTGGAGGTCGGTGGTTCGAATCCACCTCCCGCTATCCCATCTCCTGTGGGACCCGGCTTGCCGGGACGAGGCGCCTTCCTTTGGTCGGGGAGGCGCCTCACTTATTTCTGGCCCGTACAACGGGCGCTCTTCACCCAAAGGACAGACGATGCTCTTGAACGCGTTGCAGCAGAAGCCCCTCTACAAGATCGCGATCTACGGCCCCGGCGGCTGTGGGAAGACCTTCATCGGAGCGCGCGCTCCGAAGCCGCTCATCCTGCTCTTCGAGCGCCACGGCTTCGAGACCATTCGCACGGCGGCGAAGATGGCGAACGAGCCGATGCCGCCGGTGATCTGGGTCCGCACGCTGTCCCAGCTCAAGCGCGTGCAGGCCATCCTCGCGCAGAACACGAAGGACCCCATCGCCGCCATGATGCGCGACGACGAGGTCATCACCGAGGTTGCGCTCATGGAGGCGGGGACGAGCCGCGAGGACCTCGTCGCGTCGCTCCCGTACGCGAAGCCGGAGACGGTCGTGCTCGACTCGCTCAGCGAGGCTTGCGACATGATCGCCTCGCACATCGACGCGCACGGCGGGCAGGAGACCGATCGCTCGGGACTCACCTACCGCAAGCTCAAGGCGTGGACGCCGATCACGGAGAAGGGCGCCGCGCTCATCCGCGCGTTCCGCGACGTGCCCTACCACGTGCTCTTCCTGTGCCTCGTCGACGAGCGGAACCACGGCGACGAGGACAATCCCGAGATGCACTACGGTCCGGCCATGCCCGGGCGGCAGCTCGCGAAGAAGCTCATCACCGCCGTGAACGCGCTCGGCCTGGTCGTGCTCCGTCAGGGGAAGAAGGACGGGCGCATGGTCACTCGGCGATGGGTCCAGTTCGTAACCCCCGACCACGTGTCGTCGAAGGTCGCGCATCCGCTGCGACCGCGCGAGCCGGCGAACGCCGCGTCGTGGTTCCACGCTCTCGAGCACAAGGTGCAGATCGCGTCTGTGCCGGAAGAGGTCGCGGCCGAGGAGGCCGCCGCCGAGGACGAAGAGGAAACCGAGAAGAAGGAGAAGTGAGATGTCGTTCGACCCCAACGATAAGAAGTACGACACGGAGGCCGGGAAGTTCCGCGACCTCAAGAAGGCCGGCACGTACCTCCTCGGTACGCGCCAGGCGATCAAGCACGACACGACGCAGAACGGGAAGGAGTACACGCGCTTCGCGTTCGTGGTGATCGGTGGACCGCAGGACAACGCGTCCTTCGTCGACCGGGTCTTCCGGTCGCCGTCGAGCTACAAGCGGCTCGCGGCGGTGTGCCGTGCGATGCGCATCACCGAGCAGTTCGACCCGGGCAACAAGAGCGACGTGGAGCGCGTGATGGTCGGCCGCGCGCTCAAGAGCTCGGTGACGATCAACGACGCGGGCTACGCCGAGCTCAAGTACCCGGAGACGGAGGTCACGGGCGACGAGCTCGCGGCCATGCGGGAATGGGAGGCGAGCTTCAAGCGCCAGAAGAAGAAGGAGCTCGACGACCTGGATTCGTTCCGGGACGACGACCCGGGACCGTCCGACGCGGACTTCCCGGGCAACGACGACTTCGGCGACGACAGCATCCCGTTCTGAGGTTGGACATGAATAGACAGGACATCGTGGATGGGATTTCG
>CAZOYA010000346.1:0-2170 GCA_964583815.1 uncultured Gemmatimonadaceae bacterium
TGCCGCAGAAGATGCAGCGGAACTCGTCGATCTCGTAGACGATCGGGTAGCGGTTGCCCTCGTCGTCCTCGCCGCCCACGAGACGGATGCAGTTGGCGGGACAGACGGTCGGGCAGAGCCCGCACGCCACGCACTTGGGCCGGCCGTCCGCGTGCACCTCCATGCGGTGCGTGCCGCGCCAGCGCGGGGAGAGCTCCGTCTGCTCCTCGGGATACTGCTGCGTGACCTTCCGCGGGTTGATCATGTGCTTGAAGGTCAGCGCCATGCCGCTGAGGGTCGCCCGGAGGTAGGAGGTTCGCTCCTCCTCCGGCCGCTGCATGACGCGCACGGATATCGTCATCGTCCTACTCTCCCACCGGGGCGGGTCGTCGGGATACGCTCCGGATCTCTATGCGCTGGCCCACCTGCGCCGCGGCGCCGGTGATCGTGCGGCCGCGGTCGATGAACCAGACGAAGGCGAGGGTGGCCACGCCGCTCACGGCCGTCAGCGCGAGGCCGTAGCCGAAGCCCCACGGAACCCCCAGCTCGTCGAGCACCAGGATCGTGCCCGCCACGAGCATGAGGTAGGCGAGCCCCGTCGGGAGCATGACCTTCCATCCCAGGGACATGACCTGGTCGTAGCGGAACCGCGGCAGCGTCCAGCGGACCCAGATGTAGACCAGGAGGAAGAACAGCGTCTTGGCCGCGAAGCACAGGAAGGTGAGCAGCGTCTTCCACCACGCGGGCGAGGCCGGGATCGCGGAGCCGTCGGTGGCGAAGCCTGCGACGAGCTGGCCCTCGTACCAGAAGGCGTTGTCGCCCTGCCAGAAGGGGATGTCCCATCCGCCCAGGAAGAGCGTCGCCATGAGCGCCGAGGCCGTCACCATGTGCCCGAACTCGGAGATCATGAAGGCGCTGAACTTCATGGCCGAGTACTCGGTGTGGTACCCGGTGATGAGCTCCGACTCGGCCTCCGGCATGTCGAACGGCAGCCGGTTCGTCTCCGCGAACGCGGACACCACGAACAGGATGAACGCGAGCGAGAGCGGGAAGGCGAACCAGAGGCCGAGCTGCTGCTGCTGGGCCACCATCCCGGTCAGGGTGACGTTCCCCGTGAGCATGAGCACGGTGATGATCGAAAGCCCGAGCGCGACCTCGTAGCTCACCATCTGCGCGGAGGCCCGGAGCCCGCCCAGGAACGCGTACTTGTTGTTCGACGACCAACCCCCGAGCACCACGCCGTACACGGCGAGCGAGCTGAAGGCCATCACGTACAGGATCCCGATCGGCACGTCGGCGATGATCATGTCGACGACGCCCGCGCCCGTCGGGAGCGGGGCCGCGAACGGGATCACCGCGAAGGTCACGAGCGAGGGGAACAGCACGAGGATCGGCGCCAGCACGAAGAACAGCCGGGAGGCGGTCGCCGGGAGCGTCTCCTCCTTCAGGATGTTCTTGATGCCGTCGGCGATCGGCTGCAGGAGCCCGAACGGGCCGACGCGGTTCGGGCCGCGACGGTCCTGGATGAACGCCGACACGCGCCGCTCGGCGAGGGTCGCGTAGGCGACCACCACCATCACGATCGTGAAGACGCCGGTGACCTTGAGCGTCATCGCGAGCAGCGCCCAGGGTCCCGAGATGGGCTGGAGGGACTCCATTCGAATCAGTCTCCGGTCAGCGACACGGTCTCGTTCACGACCGCGCCGCGGGTGCCGAGGTCGTCGTAGGTCAGGCCTTCGAAGGCCGGCACGCGCCGTCCCGTGGCGAGGAACGCCTCCGCGGCCGTGCGGACCGGCGCGCGCTCCGCCAGCTCCGCGCCGAGCGCGCCGGCGACGAGCCAGGCCGGCCGGGCCACGCCCGGCCCCATCAGGCCGGGCCAGAAGCGCTGCACCCGACCCTCGAAGTTCGTGAACGTGCCCTCCTGCTCCGCGAACGTCGTGACCGGGAGGAGGAAGTGCGCGTGGCCGGTGGCCGGGCTCTCCCGGTGCGCGAAGTGCACGTAGAGGGCGGCGTTGCGCCCGAAGTCGCTCCCCTGGTCCAGGAGGTCGTCGCCGAGCACGAGCACGATGCCGTCGTGGCCCGAGACGTCCTCGAGCCCGCCGGTGCCCTCGTCGTCCCCGACGCGCCGGGCGCCCACGAGCTCCGCGCCCGTGGCGTTCGGGCTGAGGTCCCGCCGGCGCGCGAGGCCGGG
>CAZOYA010000347.1:0-2169 GCA_964583815.1 uncultured Gemmatimonadaceae bacterium
CGAGCTCCGCGCCCGTGGCGTTCGGGCTGAGGTCCCGCCGGCGCGCGAGGCCGGGGTGGCCCTTCAGCGGAAGCTCCTCCGCCGCCCGGCGGCTCCGGTACACGATCTCGCCGCCGCCGAGGAGCTCCACCAGCTCCGCGACCGCCGCGAGGTCCTCGTTCGAGGAGCGGGGCGACACGACCGCCCGCACCGGGCGCGCGCCGAGCTCACGGACCCGCCGCAGCAGGGCCGCCAGGGCGTCCGGCCAGGTGGTCGCCGTGCGCGAGCCGCCCGAGCGCACGACGGGCTCCTCGAGCCGGCCGCCGACGTTCATCCACTCGTAGTCGAGCCGGCCGTAGTCGCACATCCACCAGGCGTTCACGTCCAGGTTCGCGCGCGGCTTCAGCCGCTGCACGAGGTTGTCCCGCGTGTGCAGGTCGATGTTGCACCCCTGCGAGCACCCGGGGCAGATCGAGGGCGTGTGCTCGAGGTCCCAGGCCCGCGCCTTGTGCAGGAAGTCCTTCGAGATCAGCGCGCCCACCGGGCACAGGTCCACGATGTTGCCGTGCCAGTGCGTGCCCTCGAGCCCTTCCTCGAAGAAGGTGTCGATGACCGAGCGGCTCCCCCGCTCCACGACGGTGAGGCGGGGCTCCTGCTCCACCTCGTTCATGAAGCGGACGCAGCGCGTGCACATCACGCAGCGGTCGCCGTAGAACAGGATGTCGCCGCCGAAGTCGTCGCGGCCGAGGACCCGCTTCGGCTCCCGGCTGTGCCCGTGGTCGGGTCCCTCGGCGTGCACGTAGTCCTGGAAATAGCACTCGCCCGAGCGGTCGCAGATCGGACAGTCGAGCGGGTGGTTCACCAGGTAGTAGTCGAGCACCGCCCGGCGGTTGGCGAGCGCGCCCTCGGACTGGGTGCGCACCACCTGGCCCTCCGCGACCGTGGTCACGCACGACGGCATCGGCTTCGGCGCGCCCTCGACCTCGACGAGGCACAGGCGGCACATCGCGGGCGCCGACAGCCCGGCATGGTAGCAGTAGTGCGGCACCTCGGTGCCGATGTACTGCCGCGCGGCCTCCAGGATCGTCATGCCCTTCGGGACCGAGACCTCGCGGCCGTCGATCGTGAGCGTGACCGTCTGCGACACCGTATCCGACATCAGGCGGCTCCCACACGCTCGCCGCGGCGGACGAGCGCGAGATATTCGTCCCTGAACTTCGCGAGCGAGGACTGCACCGGAGCGGCCACCGAGTCCGACAGCACGCAGATCGTGGTGCCGATCATCTTGTCGGTGACGCGCACGAGGTTCTCGAGGTCCTCCTCGGTCCCCCGACCGTCCTCGACGCGCTTCATCATCTTGGCGGTCCACGCCGAGCCCTCGCGGCACGGCGTGCACTGCCCGCAGGACTCGTGGGCGTAGAAGTCCACCATGCGGCGGACCTGTTTCACCATGTCCGTGGTCTCGTCCATGACGATCACGGAGGCGCAGCCGAGCATCGTGCCCACCGCCACGCAGCCCTCGTAGTCGAGGTTGCAGCGCGACGCCTCCTCGGCGTTGATGATCGGCACGGAGGAGCCGCCCGGGATGACGGCCTTGAGCGCGTTCCCGTCGCGCATGCCGCCGCACACGTCCTCGATGAGCTCCATGAGCGGGAAGCCCAGCGGGAGCTCGTAATTGCCGGGCTTCCGCACGTGCCCGCTCACGCAGAACAGCTTGGTGCCGGGGCTCTTCTCGGTGCCCCACTGCCGGTACCACTCCGCCCCGTGCTGGACGATGTGCGGCACCGCGGAGAGCGTCTCCACGTTGTTGATCGTGGACGGCATCCCGAACGCGCCCACGGCCGCCGGGAAGGGCGGCTTCACCCGGGGCTGCCCGCGGCGGCCCTCGAGCGAGTTCATGAGGCCGGTCTCCTCGCCGCAGATGTAGGCGCCCGCGCCCGCGTGCACGGTCACGTCGATCCGCTCGCCGGAGCCGAGGATGTCCTCCCCGACGTAGCCCTTCGCGTACGCGTCCTCGAGCGCCCGGGCGAGCACCTGGGTCGTCTCGAAGAACTCGCCGCGGCAGTAGATGTAGGCGTGCCGCGCGCCGATGGCCCGGGCCCCGATCAGGCAGCCCTCGATGAGCTGGTGCGGGTTCCACCGCATCAGCTCGCGGTCCTTGAACGTGCCCGGCTCGGACTCGTCGGCGTT
>CAZOYA010000348.1:0-2118 GCA_964583815.1 uncultured Gemmatimonadaceae bacterium
TGTCCGGAGGCACCGCGAGCGTCTCGTGCTGCTCGACGGCCTCGATCGGGAGGCCCGCGGCGACCGCGCCGAGGAGCGCGAGCGCGATCGTCGGCACGCCCTGGTCGCGGCCCACCAGCTCGATGGAGCGGCTCTCGTTGTAGGACTTCCTTATGTATCCCTTGCGCTCCAGATTGCTCAGGTGCTCGTGGACGGTCGCCAGGGAGGAGTAGCCGAACACCTCGGCGATCTCCTCGAAGCTGGGCGCGTAGCCGTGCTCCTCGATGAACGAGCCGATGTGGTCCAGAATCTCCTTCTGGCGCTTCGTCAGCGGCATGTCACCCTCCAGGCACCGTGGCCACCCCGAACAGGAACCGAAGCAAGGATACCGGAACGTTGCCTGAATCGCAAGGAGCGGCGCAGCTCCCCGGCGTGCTGGAAACGATCGTGCGCACGAAGCGGGAGGAGGTGACCCGGCTCCGCGAGCGCGCGGGCGTGGTCGAGGCGGCCCTCGAAGGCGCGCCGCCGGTCCGGCCGTTCCGGGAGGCCCTCGCCGCGGGGCCGAGCGTCGCGCTCATCGCGGAGTGCAAGCGACGCTCTCCGGGCGCGGGCCCGATCCGGCCGGATCTCGATCCGGTGGACCTCGCCGCGGCCTATCGGCGCGCCGGCGCGTCCGCGTTGAGCGTCCTGACGGACGAGCGTCACTTCGGGGGCTCGCTCGAGGATCTGCGGGCGGTGCGCGCGGCCGTGCCGCTCCCGGTGCTGCGGAAGGATTTCGTGCTCGATCCGCTGCAGGTGCGGGAGGCCCGGGCCGCCGGGGCCGACGCCATCCTGCTCATCGTGCGGATCCTCGACGACGCCTCCCTGCGGCTCCTCCACGACGAGGCCACCGCGCACGGGATGGACGTGCTCGTCGAGGTCCACGACCGCGCGGAGCTCGAGCGGGCGATTGCGCTCGGAGCGGACCTCATCGGCATCAACAACCGGGACCTCTCGACCTTCGAGACGCGCCTTGACACGACGCTCGCGCTGGCCGCGTCCGTCCCGCCGGACACGCTGCTGGTGTCGGAGAGCGGGATCCGCACGGCCGGGGACGTCCGGCGCCTGGCTGCCGCGGGCGCCGGGGCCATCCTCGTGGGCGAGTCGTTGCTGCGGGCTCCCGATCCGGAGGCGGCGGCACGGGCGCTGGCCGACGTGCCGAGGAGCGATCCCGTTGCCGCATCCTGACGCGGAGGCCGGTGTGGCCGTGAAGATCTGCGGCCTCCGGCGCCGCGAGGACGTGCGCGCCGCGGAGCGGGCCGGGGCCCGGTACGCGGGCGTGGTGCTCAGCCGGGGCTTCACGCGCTCCGTCGAGCCGGATCGGGCCGCGGCGATCCTGGAAGGCACCCCGCTCACGCGCGTGGCCGTGCTCGTCGACGAGACGCCGGAGGAGGCCGCGCGCCTCGCCCGGCTCGTGGGGGCGCAGGTCGCCCAGCTCCACGGCGAGGAGTCGCCGGAGGACGTGTGGGCGCTCCGGGCGCTCGGCCCCTGGAAGGTGTGGAAGGCCGTGCGCGCCGCCTCGCCCGCGGACGTCGAGGAAGCGCTCGCGCGGTACGGCGGCGTGGTCGACGCGCTCCTGCTGGAGGGTCGCCGGGAGGGGATCGTCGGCGGCGGGGGCGCGCGTCTCGAGGTGGAGGACCATCCCCTGCGCGAGCCGGCGCGGTCCGTCACCTTCGTGCTCGCCGGCGGCCTCACGCCCGAGTCGGTCGGCGCCGCCGTGGAGCGTCACCGTCCCGACGTGGTCGACGTGTCCTCGGGGGTCGAGGCCCGGCCCGGGGAGAAGGACGCCGCCCGGATCCACGCGTTCGTCGAGGCGGTGGCGCGCGCCGGGGCTCCGGCCACGTGAGCGGCCACGGCGGGCCCGCCGCATCCGATCGCTTCGGGCGCTTCGGCGGGCGGTACGTGCCCGAGACGCTCGTGCCCGCGCTCGAGGAGCTCACGGCCGCCTACGAGGCGGCGCGCTCCGACCCCGCGTTCGGCCGCGAGCTCGACGGGCTCCTGCGCGACTTCGTGGGCCGTCCGACGCCGCTCTACCGCGCGCGCCGGCTCGGCGAGGCGGCAGGGCACGAGAGCGTGTGGCTCAAGCGCGAGGACCTGAAC
>CAZOYA010000349.1:0-2109 GCA_964583815.1 uncultured Gemmatimonadaceae bacterium
GTCTCATCGCTCGGGAGCTGTCCCGGCAGAAGCACGAAGAAGCGTCGCCGAGCTTTAGCTCGGACCGCAGCGACGAGGTCATCCAGGACGCCAAGCGCAACGTGGAGACCCTTCGCAGGGTCCGGGTGGAGCTCGAGGAGCTGGAGCTGTAGTCGGTGAACAGGCGTGACGTCACGTTGCGCCTCCTGGAGCTCACGCGCGGGGCGGTCGAAGGTACTCTCGACCGCCCCGCGCTGCTTCGTGGGCTGACCGAGCTTTACGGGGCGCTCGGAGGCGACCAGGCGGACTTGAAGGCGAGCCTCCCGTCCGGGACGCAGCTCGCGATTCTCGGCGAGCAGGGCGTCGAGCAGGCGGCGCAGCGGCGCGCGACGGCAACGGCCGAGCTGCGCCAGCGCGCGGAGCGAATCGTGCGGTACTGGATCGTCCGCACCGGACGCGACCCTCGTCGCACCGAAGTGAGCGATGACCGGGTCCGCAAGGTGGCCAAGGTCCTCAAGACCAAGACCGATGAGGAGGCGATGCAGGCGGTCGCGAACGTGGCCGACTCCGAGTTCCACGCCGGGGAGAACGACCGGGGGAATCGGTACGACACGATCGACGTCATCTTCGGAAGGGGTATCGAGAAGTTCGAGCACCATCGCGACTCGGGCGATGCGCCCGTCGAGGTGGACAGTCCGCTCGACGACACGGTCGGACGCAAGCCCGCGCGACCGGCGATGTCGCGGGCCGAGCTGGAGGCGAAGATCGCCGAGGCCGTCGAGCGCAAGAAGCGCGCTCAGAGAGGAGGAGACCGGGATGCCTTCAACAGATGGGCCGCCGAAGAGCGACGGCTCCGTCGCGAAGTGGGCAAAGCTTCTTCGCGAGGTTCAGAGGATCGATCAACTGCGAGTCACGTCAGACGACGACCTGCAATCGCTCTGGGTCCTGTGGGCCACGTACGTCCTCCAGGACCTCCAGCACATCAAGCGTCGCGTCGGGTTTCCACCACCAGAGGAGATCGAGGACTGGCCGTCGATGAGACGGGTCATCCAGCGCATGCACTCCCGGCGCAAGCTCAAGGATACCGAGCGCGCGCTGTGTATCGATTACGGGGACTGGCTCCTGGAGCAGCGCACGGTCGAGCTCACGAACGCCAGCAACCTCACCGTACTCCTCCAAGCCGCGCGCGTGTTTGAGCGCGCGCATGGTGACGAGCGCGCGCGGGAGGTGCGGGAGCTCTACGATTACATCAGCGCCGAGTTCGGGGTGATGCCCCCGCCGGTCGGTGAACTGCCAGAAGGTCGTGACCGTCCGGGCTTCGTCGACAAGCGAGCGCTGCTCGCGATGTGCGAGGGGTTGATGCGCGAGTCCGAGATCATCCCGGATTGGATGTTCCACGGCCGCAAGATGCCGCGCGAGCTCCTGTCGAAGGAGGAGGCGGAAGCCGCCGCCGGCGTAGCGTCGACACCGAAGGTCGGGAGCCTCTTCGATGACCCGTGACCTCGGACAGAGCGGCGTGCGCTACCGATGCGCGTGCGGAGTCGAGAGCGAGTACCAGCGCGAGGCGAAGCTCCCGGACGGCTGGAGCCTGGCGTTCGTGGTCATCGACGGGCGGACGTGGCCGCGCCATCTCTGCGGGGCTTGCGCTCCGCTGCCGGCGTGGCGTCAGCAGCCGACCTCGAAAGACGAGTCGGAGCGAGTGAAGTTGGACCGTCTGAGGGCGGAGGCGTCCGGGACCAAGCGAAGGAGGAAGAAGCGATGATCAGGGCATACGTGCTCGGGGTGGACCCGGGCAGCAACATGGGCGCCGGGCTGATCAGTCCGGCAGGGAAGCGCGTCATGAGCGCGCAGCTCGAGATGCGGGAGGCGCAGGCTCGGACCGAGATCATGGTGGAGGCCGTCGAGCGCGCGCTCCGCGACGAGGTCGACCTCATCATCGCTCGCGAGAAGTGGCAGGCTGGCGGGAAGCACATGACCCCGCGGACCGCGGCCGGGCTCGGTGCGGCGTGGGGACTGTGGAGGGAACAGATCAATCTCGTCGCTCCCTTCCTTCCACCGAACCGCATCCATACCGTCTACCCGAGCACGTGGCGCTCGCGCGTGCTCGGGGCCGGCGCGAAGAACGCGGAC
>CAZOYA010000350.1:0-2086 GCA_964583815.1 uncultured Gemmatimonadaceae bacterium
CCATGGCCGGCCCGACGCCGGTCTCGGCGCTCATCCACGCGGCCACGATGGTGACCGCGGGCGTCTACCTGGTGGCGCGCTCCTCGGTGCTGTTCGCGCTCTCGCCGGTCGGGAGCGCCGCCGTGGCGGGCATCGGCGTGCTCACGGCGCTCTTCGCGGCGACCATCGCGCTGAAGCAGAACGACATCAAGAAGGTCCTCGCGTACTCCACGGTCTCGCAGCTCGGCTACATGTTCGTCGGCGTGGGCGTCGGGGCGTACGCGGCCGGCGTCTTCCACCTCATGACGCACGCCTTCTTCAAGGCGCTGCTCTTCCTGGGGTCGGGCGCGGTCATCCACGCGATGCACCACGCCTACCACGCGACGCACAGCCACGAGGACGCCCAGGACATGCGCAACATGGGCGGCCTGAAGGCCTACATGCCGATCACGTGGATCACCATGTGGATCGCGACGCTCGCGATCTCGGGGATCTGGCCCTTCGCCGGCTTCTTCTCGAAGGACGAGATCATCTGGTACGCGGGCGCGTGGGCCGGGGCGGCGAACGCTCCGTTCCCGGCGCTCTACACGCTCTACTGGATCCTCGCGCTCGCGGCGGCGATGCTCACGGCGTTCTACATGACCCGCATGATGGTCCTCACCTTCCACGGGCCGAACCGGACCGGCGAGGCGGAGCGCAAGCACCTCCACGAGGTCCCGCCGGTCATGTGGGTGCCGCTCGCCGTGCTGGCCGTGCTCTCGGTCTTCGGCGGGTGGATCAACGTGCCGGAGCAGATCCAGAACTCCTTCCTCGGCGGCTTCGGCGCCCTCCCGATGGGCGAGTGGCTCCACCACTGGCTCGAGCCGGTGACGGCCGCGGCGCACGAGGTCCAGCTCGCGAACCTCGGCGAGCCGGCGCACGCGTCGCCCCTCGGGGGGAGCGAGCTCGTGTGGGGGCTCGTCTCCACGGTGCTCGCGGCCGTCGTCGTGCTCGCGGCCGTCCGCTACGTGGGCGGGCAGCCCACGGTTCCGGCCCGCGAGGCCCCGGAGCCGAGCGGCTTCGGGCTCGTCCTCTACAACAAGTGGTACGTGGACGAGCTGTACGACCGCATCGTCGTGCAGCCGGTCCTGCGCCTCTCGCGCTTCTCGTGGCGCATCATCGACCGGATCGTGATCGACGGCTTCGTGAACGCCGTCGGCTGGTTCGCGCGCGGCACCGGCTGGGTCGCGAGCATGCTGCACACGGGCTCGGTCAACACCTACGCGTTCATCCTCACCGTCGGCGTCCTGTTCGTGCTGGGCGCCGCGATCCTCTGAGGCGGAAAGACCGGCGATGGCGGCGATCCTCGATTCGATCGGCTACGGCGGCTGGGCGCTCCACGCGCTGATCTGGCTCCCGGTGCTCGGCGGGGGGCTGGTCCTGTGGGGCGAGGAGGCCCGGGCGAAGACGATCGCCTTCTGGTGGTCGCTCGGCGTGTTCGTGCTGAGCGTGGGCCTGTGGTGGAGCTTCGAGACCGGCTACGGGGGCATGCAGATGGAGAGCATGACCCCGTGGATCGAGTCCTGGGGGGTGAGCTACTCCCTCGGGCTCGACGGGATCAGCCTCTTCATGGTGCTGCTCACGACGCTCACCACTCCGCTCGCGATCCTGGGCTCCTTCAAGTACATCCAGAATCGCGAGCGGGCCTTCTACGCGCTCATGCTCCTGCTCGAGGCGGGCGTGGTGGGCGTGTTCGTGGCCACGGACCTGCTGCTGTTCTACGTCTTCTTCGAGCTGACGCTCGTGCCGATGTACTTCATCATCGGCATCTGGGGCGGCGAGCGGCGGATCTACGCGGCGATCAAGTTCTTCCTGTACACCGCGTTCGGGTCCCTGCTCATGCTCGTGGGGATCTTCTACCTGTACTTCAAGGCGAAGACGCTCCTCGGCGTGCCCACCTTCGCCTACGCGGACCTGCTGCAGGTCCCGCTCACGACCGCCGAGGAGCTGTGGCTCTTCGCGGCCTTCGCGCTCGCGTTCAGCGTGAAGGTGCCGGTCTTCCCGCTGCACACCTGGCTCCCGGACGCGCACGTGGAGGCGCCCACGCCGGGCTCCGTGATCCTGGCCG
>CAZOYA010000351.1:0-2084 GCA_964583815.1 uncultured Gemmatimonadaceae bacterium
ATCGCTATAGCCGTTACTGCATCGATGACGCTGCATGGCGCGGTCTGAAGACCGATGTGTCATAGCAGCTGCAGTATCGACGATGAGTCACGGCGCCGCCGGCCGTCGAGAGGATGGATAAACAGCGGGTATAGTTTTTTAACTGTACTGGTGAACAATCCTCAAACCTCATGCAATACAAATCACTCTTAATTACTGAAACACCCGCTGGTAAATTTGAACGACAGATTGTGGAACGTTCTATCGAAGAGCTTCCGCCGGGCGATGTACTCGTCCGGGTTCACTACTCTGCACTCAACTACAAAGACGGCTTGTCGGCCACGGGACACAAAGGCATTACAAAGATCCGAACACGGTGAAATCGGGCGACCAGCCGCCGAGGGGCGCGGAGCGGAGCTCCAGCCGGCCGCTCTCGAGCATCTCCCGGAGGAGCGCGAGGTTCGAGGATCGGCGTGGATCGGTCTCGAGGCCCCGTGCCTCGCGGTCGAGCATCATCGCGCTGAGCTCCGTGACGAGCACGCGGAAGCGCCGCACGCCCGCGAGCTCGTCGGGGGTCAGGTCGACGGTGCTCAGGCGGATGCGCGTCACCGCCGTCCACACCTCCCCGGCGCGGGAGATCAGGTGGCCGAACACCGACCGGAAGTCCGGAACGTTCCGCTCGTCGAAGAAGAGGCCCGGGGCCGGCGCGAGGCCGGGAAGAGACAGGTCCATGGCGGGGGCTCCGGCACGGGATGAGACGGCGTCCGAACGCTCCGGAAACGATGCACGGGAGGGCGGGGCGGGTGGATGTTCCCATGGGTCTGACTCCCGGCCCCCGTTGGGGTGTCTGTCGCCTCTGCGCGGCATAGCCGCCTCACGGATGCGGCAGCGGCATGCAGGGCATCCGGTCGAAATTCCGAACTCCGCTCATTCCGTCATTCCCGCCATGTGACGCAGGAGACCGCGAACCGCCGTACATAAAGCATTCTTGACTTGGATTCGCGCGCCGCGTATTTGTAGCCGGCGTCAAGAAACATCTGAAGTCTCGCCACGCGACGACGGCGGCGGGCCGTGGCCTACGCGCCGCGTGCCCGCGACACATCCGCCTCGTCCGTGGATTCCGCGTTCCGGAGACGCCGAGGTCGTGGCATCCCGGGCGCCCTTCGCATCGCACGGAGACGACCTTGAACGTTCGGCAGGACGAGCGCCCCCGGTGGACGATCCAGGAGGCCGAGCGTCTCATGCTGTCCCTGAAGGGCGTGCTCTCCGCACGCGTGGTGGCACGGCCCGGAGGGGAGGTCGAGGAGATCCATCTCCTGACCACCGACGAGGTCAAGCCCAAGCAGACGGTGCGGAACGTCGAGTCCGCCCTGCTCTCCTACTTCGACCTGCCCGTCGATCACCGGAAGATCTCCGTGGCCCAGACCGACCGGACGCGCCCGGTCGCGGAGCTTCCCGTGCCCAACCTCCAGGTCCTCGAGGGCGCGGGCGCACCGGCCCCCGCCCCCGAGCCGATCGCCGGACGACTCCTCTTCTACGACCATCACCTCGAGTCGGAGCCCACGAGCAGGCTGCGGCATCGGGTGGAGATCGAATGGAACGGCGAGCGCTTCGGCGGAGAGGCCGTGGCGCCCGATGTCCAGCGGGCGAAGCTCGAGGCCGTGTGCGAGGCGACCCTGCGGGCGCTCGAGGCGGCCACGCACGCGGGCCTCGGAGACGATCGCCGCAAGGTGAGCCTGGCGCTCGACGGCGTGAAGGTCGTCGAGGCGTTCGACCGGTCCTACGTCCTGGTCGCGGTCCACGCGATCACCGGACGCCACATCACGCCGCTCTCGGGCGCGATCCCGATCACCGGATCTCCCGACCGGGCGGCCATCCTCGCGACGCTGCAGGCCACGGACCGTTGGGTCCGCGGCCGTCTGCTGTAGTCACGCCCGGGCCCGCGGGCCCCCCATCCTGACCACAACCACGGAGAAACGAACCCCCTCGGTGCGCCTGGCGAGCGAAGGCGAGCGGTAGAGCGAAGCGCATGCGGCTTCCACAGCGGAGTTCCGGAAGCCGACACCCCTAAAAAGGAGGTGAGCGCAATGTTCGTGTCTCTACTG
>CAZOYA010000352.1:0-2063 GCA_964583815.1 uncultured Gemmatimonadaceae bacterium
CGGGGTCGAGATCGCCCGAGCGGGTACCCATCACGAGCCCCTCGAGGGGCGTGAAGCCCATGGACGTGTCCACGGACCGCCCGCCGTCGATCGCGCAGGCCGAGCACCCGTTCCCGAGGTGCAGCGTGACGATCCGCTGCTCCTCCTTCGGGATCCCCGTGAGCTTGCGATGCCGCCAGGCGACGTACCGGTGCGAGGTGCCGTGGAATCCGTAGCGCCGCAAGCGGTAGCGCCGGTAGAACGAGTACGGGATCGCGTAGAGGTAGGCGTGCTCGGGGAGCGTCGCGTGGAACGCCGTGTCGAACACCGCCACCTGGGGCACGCCGGGCCCGAGCGCTTCCTGCGCCGCGCGGATCGCGCGGAGGTTGAACGGATTGTGGAGAGGCGCGAGCTCCACGGTGCGGTCGAGCGCCCGGAGCACCTCGTCGTCGACGAGCACGGAGGCCCGGAACGCCTCGCCGCCGTGCACGACCCGGTGGCCGACGGCGTCGATCGCGGAGACGCTGTCCACGTCGATCCCCGAGTCCGGCGCGGCGATCCACCGGAGGAGCCACTCCACCGCTTCGCGCACGTCGCGCATGCGCACGGCCTCGACGCGCGCAGCCCCCTCGGAGGGGCGCAGCGTGACCACGGCCTCGCCGCCGATCCGCTCGATCACGCCCGCGCCGAGCTTCCGGTCCTCGTCGGCGCGCATGAGCGCGGCGTCGGTGCGCACGAGCTCGAACTTGATCGTGGAGGAGCCGGCATTCAGGACGAGGACGTTCATGGGCGGGTCCCGGAGTGACGTTGAGGCCGCTCGCCGGCCCCGGTTAGCTTGGGGGACCGGTGGCCGCGCGACCACCCCACGCGCGCCCTCCGTGACGGCGCGCCCGGCCGGCTCGGCTCGCGCCCGGTCGTTCCGGGGACGCCCCGGCCCACCCCGCACGCGGCAACAGCAGGCTCACATGTTCGACGAACTCGGCAGCAAGCTCGACGAGGCGCTCGCGAGGCTTCGACAGCGCGGCGTCCTGAACGAGGCGATGATCAAGGAGGGCCTCCGCGAGGTGCGGCGCGTCCTCCTCGAGGCGGACGTCAACTTCCAGGTCACGCGCGACTTCCTGGGCCGGGTGCAGGAGCGGGCCACGGGGGAGGCAGTCCTGAAGTCCGTCTCGCCGGGCCAGCAGATCGTCAAGATCGTGCACGACGAGCTCGCGAGCCTGTTCGGCGAGGGCCGCGCGGCGCTCGCACCGAACGCCCGCCGCCCCGCGACCGTCCTCATCGTCGGGCTCCAGGGCTCCGGAAAGACGACCTCCGCCGCCAAGCTCGCGCGACGGTTGCAACGCGACGGCCGCCAACCGCTCCTGGCCGCCTGCGACCTCCAGCGGCCCGCGGCCATCGAGCAGCTCGAGACGCTCGGCCGCCAGATCGGCGTTCCCGTGGTGTCGGGTGCCTTCGGTGGCGATCCCGTCGAGGCGGCGCTGGCCGCCCGCCGGAAGGCGCGCGAGGACAACCACGGCGTCCTGATCGTCGACACCGCGGGCCGCCTCCAGATCGACGAGGCGCTCATGGACGAGCTCCGTCGCGTGAAGGAGGCCGTCGAGCCCGACGAGATCCTGCTCGTCGCCGACGCGATGACCGGCCAGGAAGCGGTCACGATCGCGAAGGGCTTCGACGACGCGCTCGGCATCACGGGCGTCGTGATGACGAAGATGGACGGCGACGCGCGCGGCGGCGCCGCGCTCTCGATCCGGGGCGTCACCGGCAAGCCCATCAAGTACCTCGGCGTGGGCGAGACGGTCGACGACCTGGACGTGGCCGATCCGCAGCGACTCGCCGGCCGCATCCTTCAGATGGGCGACGTGGTCGGGCTGGTCGAGCGCGCCCAGGCCGCGGTCGACGAGGAGGAGCAGGCGAAGCTCGAGCAGAAGATGCTCGGCAAGGGCCGCTTCACGCTCGAGGACTTCCTCACGGCCATGCGCCAGGTCCAGAAGATGGGCCCGCTCGAGCAGCTCATGAAGCTCATCCCCGGGATGGGCCGCATGAAGATCCCCGCGGAGCAGGTCGACCCGAAGCGGATGAAGCAC
>CAZOYA010000353.1:0-2044 GCA_964583815.1 uncultured Gemmatimonadaceae bacterium
CGGCGGCGCGCTCGTGCCGGCCGCGTCCGGCTCCGTCCCGGCCCGCGCCCGTGTCCGGGAGCGGGACGGCGCGGTGGCCGTGCGGACGCCGGCCTGCGTGGCCCGGGCGCGCCGCTTCTCTCCGGAGGCGCGTCGGTCCCGGGTGCCTCCCCCGCCGCCGCCGGACGCGCCGTCGCGGTCCGGGTCGGCCGACCGGGCTCCCCGCCCCGCCCCCTGCCGGGGCCCGTCGCCGCCCTCCCCGCCGGCGTCCGGGTCCCCCCGCAGCGCAGCCGCGAGCTCCTCGAGGCGGCGTCGATCGGCGCCCGAGGCGCGGCCCGCGGCGTCCTCGACGAGCCCCGCGCCGATGCGCAGCTCCTGCCCCACCTCCTGTCCGGCCGCGAGGCGCTTCTCGAGGTCGTGCCGCCACGTCTTGAAGTGGTCCACCCAGGCGACGGTGCGGACCAGGTAGCGGCCGAGCTCCTCGGCCACGAACGAGGCGGTCCAGCGGTCGTTGCCCTGCGGCTCCATCGGGACCTCGTGCCACTCCTCCTCGTCCTCGTGCCGGTGGAGGAGCGCCGCGCTCAGCTCGTCGTGACCGTCGCAGAACGCGTCCATGCCGACCGTGACGCGATCGCCGCGGATACGCTTCGCGGCGAAGCGCCCTCCGTCGACCTGCGGCGTGACGCCCTCGATGACCGCCCGGCGGCGGCCCTCGTCCGGCCGGTCTCCTCCCCTCACGAGCGCTGCGCCGTCTCGACGTCGATGCGGGGAGGCGGCACGTTGCCGACCATCACCTCGGCCGTGCGCACCATCTGGTTGCTGTAGCCCCACTCGTTGTCGTACCAGCTCATGACCTTCACGAGATCGCCGTCGATGACCTGGATCAGCGCGAGGTCCACGATGGACGCCCGCGGGTCACGGATGATGTCCGTGCTCACGATCTCGTCCTCGCTCACCCCGAGGATGTCGCGGTAGCGCTCGCTCCGGGCCTCCTCCCGGAAGATCTCCACGATCTCCTCGGTGGAGGAGGGCTGGTCCACGACCACCACGATGTCCGAGACGGAGCCGATCGGCACCGGCGCGCGGATCGCCACCCCGTCGAACCGGCCCTCGAGCTCCGGGAGCACCCGCGTGGTGGCGATCGCCGCGCCCGTGGTCGTGGGCACGAGGTTCACCGCGCCCGAGCGGCCCCGGCGCCGCTTCTTCATCGGCATGTCCACGAGCGCCTGGCTCGAGGTGAAGGCGTGCACGGTGGTCATGATCGCCTTGCGCACCCCGACCCGACGCTCGAGCACCTCGATGACCGGGGTGATGCAGTTCGTCGTACAGCTCGCGCAGCTCACCATGCGGGCGTCGTCGGGCGGCGCGTTCGCGCCCAGCACGACCATCGGCACCTGCGGGTCCTTCGAGGGCGCCGAGAGGATCACGCGGTCGGCGCCGGCGCGGAGATGCTTCTCCAGGTCGGGGGTCGCGGTGAAGCGGCCCGTGCACTCGAAGACGAGGTCGATCTCCAGCTCCTCCCAGGGGAGCTGCTCCGGATCGCGCTCGCTCCGGTGGAGGTAGCGACGGCCGTCCACCACGATCGCGTCGCCGTCGGCCCGGACGTCCCCGCCGAAGCGGCCGTACACGCTGTCGTAGTGGAGGAGGTAGGCCAGGTCGTCCGCCGCGGCGATGTCGTTGACCGCCACGACCTCGAGGTCGGGATGCGCTTCGTGGATGACCTTGAGCGTCGCCCGGCCGATCCGTCCGAGGCCGTTGATCGCAACCCGCTTGACGTCCGCCATGCCGCCTCCCCGGTCGTGCGTTCGGGGCGAGCCGGGATGCGCCCCCGGGCCGCCGCACGCGGAGCACGGAGTGCAACACGCGTACCAGAGGGGGCGCCCTCGCCGGGGCCCTCCGGGGCCGACCGGCGTAGAGCCGGGTCCGGTCGCCCTGCATCGCTTCGGGCGAGGGACGGCCCCGCCCGCCCGGCCCGGTCACCTGCACCGCTTCGGACGAAGGGTGGGGCGCACCCGCTCCCCGGCGAGCTCCCCACGCCGAGTGGCGGGGCCGACCGGGTGCACCG
>CAZOYA010000354.1:0-2041 GCA_964583815.1 uncultured Gemmatimonadaceae bacterium
CCGGACTCGACGATGGAGCAGGTCTTCGACGAGGACGTCGTCATCGCGCGGACCGGCGGCGGCTCGGAGCTGCACCGGATGTTCCGGCAGGTGACGGCGATCAATCCGCAGGCCGCCATCTACATCGGGGCCATCCCCAGCTCGGCCGGCGCGGCCGCGTCGCTGTCGCTGGACATCACCGGCACGGCGACCGAGGACGCCACGATCGAGCTCACCATCGGACCGGACACGCCGGTGAGCGTGGGCGTGCGCAACGGCGACACCGCGGCCGACGTGCGGGCGGCCATCATCGCCGCGCTCAACGCCGTCCCACACTCGCCGGTCACCGCGGCGGAGAACGCGACGGCGGTCGTCCTGACGGCGAAGTGCACGGGGCCGCGCGGCAACGGCATCCGCGTCCGCTCGCGGTTCACCGAGGGCAGCGGCGCGGGGCTGGTCATCGCGACGCTCGCGCCCTCGGGCGCGTCGCTCACGGGCGGGGCCACGACCGACGACCCGACGGCGCTGCTGGCGAACACGACGGGCGTCCGCTTCCACCTCACCGCCGCGCCCTACGGCACGACTGCGGAGGCGGTGCCGCTCGGGGTCTGCGTCGACCACGTGAACGCGCAGGCGGAGCCGCTCATCGGCAAGCGCGGCCGGCTCATCGTCGGCAACGCGGAGTCGCTCGGCACCGCGCAGACGTTCGCGTTCACGACGCTCAACGAGGAGCTCGTGCAGATCGCCTGGCAGCAGGAGGCCAACGAGACGCCGGCGGAGCTCGCGGCGGCGCTGGCCGGACGGCTGAGCGTCGGGCTGGGGCAGACGCGCGCGTTCAACTTCGACGGCACGGAGCTCGACGGCCTCACGCCGCAGTGGGACCTCGGGAGCCGCGCCACGGAGACCGAGGTCACCTCGGCGCTAAACAATGGCCTGACGGCGCTGTTCGTGTCGGGGAACGACGTGAAGGTGTCGCGCTCCATCACGTCGAAGAGCCGGTCCGAGGCGGGCGGGTCGACCTTCGATTACTCGGTGCTCGACTCGCACTATGTCGACGTCGCGTTCTTCGTGGCCGACCTGCTGGAGGAAGGCTGGCCGGTCGCGTTCCCGAACCAGCGGCTCGGCGTGGTCGTCGAAGGGGAGATGCCGCCGCCGGGCGTCGCGACGAGCGAGACCGCTCGGAGCTGGGCGCTCGGTACCGTCATCGCTCCGCTCGATAACGACCTCATCGAGAACTTCGCCACGGTGACCATCCCCGGCTCGCGCTTCACGCGGAACGAGGTGGCCAAGGGGCGGGTGGACGCGGTCATCCCCATCGACCCGATCGAGCTCTTTCACCAGTTCGCGGCCGACGTCCGGCAGCTCTGAGGAGGTAGGAAATGGCGCTCGAGAAGTACGAGGGACCCGGCGAGGTCCAGTTCGATCACCGGACGATGGCAGAGGCGGTCTCCATCTCGGTGACCAACAACGGCAACAACAACCCGGTGACCACGATGAAGAAGGGTCTCGCCGGGCGGAGTCGCGGCGCGGCCACGGCGAACATTCAGGTCGAGAGCGCGGTGCCGAAGGGCGGGCTCGAGGCGGAGTTCGTCGAGAAGTGCATCGTGAACGCGGACGTCACCATCACGCACCTCATGGCCGGGCGCATGTACGTCTACGAGGGCTGGATCGACGACGTCGAGACGACGCAGTCGACGGATGCCCCGGCGAGCATCAGTTTCACCGTGATGGCGCGCCCCCCGACCATCATCTGACCCAGAGGGCGAATCGAGACGGGCGCGCGGCTACTCTTCGAGTGGTCGCGCGTTCGCGTACCAGGAGACCGATACCGTGCCGAGATTCAGCGACGAACAGATCAGGACCATCATCACGAACCCGACGCGTCCGCGCGTCGTGACCTATCCGGGTCACCCCGACGTGCGCATCGGGGTCCGCGCGCTCGACGACGTGGACCTCGACAACTGCCGCGTGGAGGCCCAGCGCAAGCTCCGGGACATCGCGAAGAAGCGCGGCTGGGACGTGCGAGAGATGAGCGACGTGGACCCGACCCTCATGGAGCGCT
>CAZOYA010000355.1:0-2030 GCA_964583815.1 uncultured Gemmatimonadaceae bacterium
CGGTTCCCCGGCGCGCCCGGCACGGTCGGCGTCATCACCCCGATGAGCCACAACTACTGCGACCGCTGCAACCGCATGCGCCTCACCGCCGACGGGCAGCTCCGCCCGTGCCTCTTCGGATCCCTGCAGACCAACCTCCGCGACCCGCTCCGCGCGGGCGCCGATCTCCGGCCCCTCGTCGAGGAGACGCTTCGCGTGAAGCCGGAGCGGCACCACCTGGTGCAGGGAAGCGCGGTCGGGTCCGGCGGGCTCGTGGCCCTCTCGCAGACGGGCGGCTGAGCGCGGGAGCGTCCCGCGGAGGCGTCTAGACCTCCGGCGGCCGCTTTCGTATGCTCCGGTCTCCCGCAGCGCGGGAGCGTCGACATCCACGAGAAATCCAGCCGCGGAGCGCACCCCTCCCCATGAGCACGAAGAAGATCACGGTCGTCGGAGCCGGACACGTCGGAGCCACCTGCGCGCAGCTCGCCGCGATGAAGGAGCTCGCCCGCGAGGTGATCCTCGTGGACATCGCCGAGGGCATCCCGCAGGGCAAGGCGCTGGACCAGTGGGAGAGCGCGCCGATCGAGGGCTTCGACACGCGCGTGATCGGAGCGAACGACTACGAGCGGTCCGCAGGCTCGGACATCTTCATCGTGACGGCGGGCATCGCGCGGAAGCCCGGGATGAGCCGGGACGATCTCCTGAAGACGAACGCGAACGTGATCCGCTCGGTCGCGAACGAGATCAAGCGCGTGGCGCCGGACGCGGTCGTGATCATGGTCACGAACCCGCTCGACGTGATGGCGCAGGTCGCGCTCGAGACGACCGGCTTCCCGCGCGAGCGCGTGATCGGGATGGCCGGCGTGCTCGACACGGCCCGCTACCGATCGTTCATCGCGCTCGAGCTCGACGTGAGCATCGAGGACATCCAGGCGCTCGTGCTCGGTGGCCACGGCGACACGATGGTCCCGCTCGCGAGCTACACCTCGGTGAGCGGGATCCCGCTCACGCAGCTCCTCGCGCAGGACCGGATCGACGCGCTCGTGGAGCGGACCCGCAAGGGCGGCGGCGAGATCGTGGCGTACCTCAAGACGGGGAGCGCCTACTACGCGCCCGCGGCCGCGGCCGTGCAGATGGCCGAGGCGATCGTGAAGGACAAGCGCCGCATCCTGCCGTGCGCCGCCTGGCTGCAGGGCGAGTACGGGATGCGCGACCTCTTCCTGGGCGTGCCCTGCCTGCTCGGCGAGAACGGGCTCGAGAAGGTGATCGAGGTCGAGCTGAGCGACGAGGAGCGGCAGGCCCTCGAGACGAGCGCGGAGCACGTGCGCTCGACCGTCGAGGCGCTGCAGGCGCTGGCCTGAGCGACCGCGGCCCGGCCGCCCCTCCGTCCGGGGGGTGGCCGGGCAGCCGCGGGTGGCCGACCGGGTCGCGCCACCGCCTCCCCTCAGGAGGCCCGCTCGTGCCCCGCCGGGGAGGAGGGCGTCCCCGCGGCGCTCGTCCCCTCGGCCAGCTCCCGGGCCAGTCGCGCGACGCGGGCCGCGCTCCGCGCGGACAGGGCCGTCCATCCGAGGCGCCCGAGGGCGAGCCCGCCCGCGATCCCGAGGGCGGCCAGACCCGCCGCCGCACCGGTCGTAGACTCCGCCCAGCTCGCGGCGGTGCCCGCGATCATCGCGCCCCAGGCGGCCGGCATCAGATGGAAGATGCGACGCAGCCGCGGCCGGATCTTCTCCACGACCTGGATCGTGGTCGTCTCCTCGCCCGGGGCGAGCGAGACCTGCATGCTCGCGAACCGGTCCTCGGACGTCCAACGGACGGTTCCCAGCGCCTCCGTGACGTGGCCGGCTCCCTCCGTGCGCTCCTCGACCCGGGCGAGGAGGCGCCGGAGCCCCGCCTCGTCGAGGTGGACCGGCATCTCGCGCACCGCGCGACGGACGAGCGGGGCCCCGAGGAGTCCGTGGACGCTCCGGCGGCCCGCGAGGGAGCGGACGGCCCGGTCCACCGCGTCCGGAGAGATGCCGACCTCCGCGGCGATCCCCCGCAGGTCGCCCCAC
>CAZOYA010000356.1:0-1990 GCA_964583815.1 uncultured Gemmatimonadaceae bacterium
TCGGCTTCGACGGGGACCTGTACGGGGAGGAGGTCGGCGTGGAGGTGCTCGCGCACCTCCGCGACGTGCGCCCCTTCGACAGCGTCGAGGCGCTCGTCCGGCAGCTCCGCGACGACGTGGCGTCCGCCGCCCGTGCGGTGGACGCGGACGGGCGAATTGTCTAGCTTGCGGTTCTCATTTTTCCATCGCGCGCCGGCGGCTCCGCGGCGCGTCCCTCCTGCTTCCCTTGCAGCGCAGTCTCTCGCGGAGGCACGCACGACATGCCCATCGACAAGAACAGCATCATCGAGAAGTACCGGCTGCACGAGAACGACCGTGGCAGCGCCCCGGTCCAGATCGCGCTCCTGACGGCCCGCATCGACGACCTCCGGGGGCATTTCGACGCCCACCGGAAGGACCATCACGGTCGTCGCGGTCTCCTCAAGATGGTGGGCCGCCGCCGCCGACTGCTCGAGTATCTCAAGCGCACCGACGTCGAGAAGTACCGCGCGCTCATCGCGGACCTCGGCCTGCGCCATTAGTCGCAGTACCGGACGGCGGCCGCCCCTCGGGCTGCCGCCGTCCGTTCCATTCGTCGGGCGCGGCGCGCGCCTCGGACGGGAGACGGCCTCTCCAACTGCTGCATCACCGGCTCACGCGCGGCGTGCCCCGGGCGGCGGTCGCTCTCTCCTCCGGATCCGCGTCGCTTCGGCGTGCACGTGAAGGCCGGGGAATCGCCCCGGCGCAACCCGAAGTGAGTTGATTACATGATCCAGAGGCTCGAACGCCAGTTCGCGGGCCGGACCCTCTCGCTCGAGTTCGGCCGCATGGCGAAGCTCGCGCAGGGCTCCTGCCTGGTCCAGTTCGGCGACACCGTCGTGCTCTGCACGGCCACGGTGCAGGATACGCCGACCCATCTCCCCTTCTTCCCGCTCACGGTCGAGTACCGCGAGAAGAGCTACGCCGCGGGCAAGATCCCCGGCGGCTTCTTCAAGCGCGAGGGCCGGCCCGGCGAGAAGGAGATCCTCGCGGCGCGCCAGATCGACCGCCCGATCCGCCCGCTCTTCCCCGAAGGCTTCATGCACGAGACGCAGGTCGCGTGCTTCATCCTCTCGGCGGACCAGGAGAACGACGCGGACGTCATCGCGCTGCTCGGCGCGTCGGTCGCGCTCAAGATGTCCAAGATCCCGTTCAACACGCCGGTGGCCGGCGTGCGGATCGGCCGGATCAAGGGCAACTGGGTGATCAACCCGACCTTCCAGCAGCTCGAGTACTCCGACATGGACATCGTCGTGGCGGGCACCGCCGACGCGATCACCATGGTGGAGGGCGGCGCGGTCGAGGTGCCCGAGGCCGACGTGCTCGAGGCGCTCTCGGTCGCCCACGAGGCGATCAAGGAGCTCTGCGCGATGCAGGAGGAGCTCCTCGCCGGCCTCAACGTCCCCGACATGGAATGGACGCCCGTCGAGCCCGACGAGGGGCTGCGCGCGCGCGTACAGGACCTGGCCGCCACCAAGGTGGAGGAGGCGCTGGGGCTCGGCGAGAAGACGGAGCGCCAGCAGGCCATGGCCGCCCTGCGCGAGGACATCGTCGCCTCGCTCAGCGAGGAGGACGACTGGGCCGACCAGGAGAAGGAGGTCGGCGAGATCCTGCGCTCCATCGAGAAGAAGACGATGCGGCGCCACATCCTCGAGAAGGGCGAGCGCGCCGACGGCCGCGGCCTCGACGTCGTGCGTCCCATCACCTGCGAGGTGGGGGTGCTCCCCCGCACGCACGGCTCCGCGCTCTTCACGCGCGGCCAGACGCAGGCGCTCGGCGTGGTCACCCTGGGCACCGCCCGGGACGAGCAGCGGATCGACTCGATCGACGTCCGGGAGGAGGTCTCGAAGTCGTTCATGCTGCACTACAACTTCCCGCCCTTCAGCGTGGGGGAGGCGCGGCCGTACCGCGGCACCTCCCGGCGCGAGATCGGGCACGGGAACCTGGCCGAGCGGGCCATCCAGCCGCTGCT
>CAZOYA010000357.1:0-1972 GCA_964583815.1 uncultured Gemmatimonadaceae bacterium
CCCCTGGTGGGGGCACGCGGTTCCCGGCCGCGCCGCCCACCGGGCAGCCGGGGCGGGTCGCGCCGCGGCACCCCGAGGAGGGGCTTGGGTGCCGAAGGCACCCGAGTGAAGCCGGCCGAAACGCATTGCCGAGTAGGCCCACCGCGCACATCCGGCGCAACGCCCCCGACGACGGGTGCCGCGGCGCGCCCCGCGCCCGCCACGAAAAGAGTTAGCGGCGCGCCCGCTGCCCCAACACGTAATCCCGCAGCACCCCCGTCTCCACCTCCAGCTCCTCCAGCCGCTGCTTCACCAGGTCCCCGATGGAGATCACCCCGCAGATCCTCCCCCGGTCGAGCACCACGAGGTGCCGGAGGCGGTCGCGCGTCATGCGCTCCATCACGTCCCGCACGCGGTCGGTCGCGGCACAGGTGGGGGCCGGCTTGGTCATCACCACCGAGACCGGGAGCTCCCCGGGATCGTACTGGCCGCGGTCGACCACCCGCACGACGTCCCGCTCCGACAGGAATCCCACGAGTTGTCCCTCTGCGTCGACCACCGGCAGACCGCCGACGCCGTGCTCGATGAGCATCCGGGCCGCGGTCACGGTTCTGGCGCCGGACTCCACCAGGACCACTCCCTGCGGCTTCTGCTTCAAGAGATCCCGAACGCTCATGGACGTGCCTCCCGGGGATGAGCCCGTCGTGGCGGCGGCGGGCGATGGTCGTTCCGACAACCCGTGTGTCTTGTTACCGTCGGATTCCGGGGGCGGTCCCGTGCAGCGGCCCCTCTCCCTCCGTCCCGGATCTCGCGCACAGGAAGGGCGCCATGCAGGCCCTCTATCTCGCCTTCGTCTTCCTGCACATCCTGGCGGCGATCGTGTGGATCGGGGGCATCTTCTTCCTGATCCTCGTCGTGGTCCCGTGGCTCCGGCGCGGGGATCGGGCCGCGGCCGGGGCCTTCCTCCGGGACACGGGGATGCGCTTCCGCGACGTGGGATGGATCTGCTTCGCCGTCCTCTTCGCGACGGGGCTGGCGAACCTCTGGCTGCGCGGCGTGCGGCCGGGCCGACTGGCCGATCCGGAATGGCTCGCGACGCCCTTCGCGCGCGCGGTGATCCTCAAGATTCTCGCTTTCACGGCCGTGCTCGTCGTGAGCGCGGTCCACGATTTCGTGATCGGTCCGCGCGCCACGCGCGCGATGGAGCAGGACCCCGGCGGAGCGGAGGCGGCGCGCCTGCGGCGGAGCGCGTCCCTGCTCGGTCGGCTCAACGCGCTGCTCGCCTTCGCCCTCGTCTTCCTGGGGATCGTGCTCGTGCGCGGTTGGCCCTAGCGGACCGCGGGGCCGCCGGCCCGGAGCCGTCCCCGGGCGCGCCTCACGGCCCGCCGTCCTCCGTCGCGCGCTCCGCGGCGGCCTCCTCGAGCGTCTCGAGGACCTGACGCCACTCGAAGCCCTCGCCGATCCCCCGGACCCAGTGGTCCATCCACGCCTTCTCCGCGACGGCCTTCACGAGCTGGTTGCGGGAGTCGGGGATTCCGTGGGACTGGCCGGGATAGACGAAGAACTCCGTCGGCACGCCGAGCTTCTTGAGCGCCATGTGGAGCTCGACGGACTGCGGGCTCGGCACGCGGGGATCGCCGAGCACGACGTGGATCATCGTCGGCGTGGAGGCGTTGCGGACGTAGGCGAGCGGCGACTGCTCCCAGTACGCCTCGTGGTCGTCGTAGAGGAAGTCGTCCCCGATGTAGAACTGGCGGTTACGCTGCACGTCGCTCTGCGCGTACATGCTGATCCAGTTCATGGTCCCCGCGCCGGAGCTGATCGCCTTGAAGCGGTCGGTGTGCGTGAGGATCCAGTTGGACCAGTGGCCGCCGGCGCTCCACCCGAGCACGCCCATCCGCTCGGGATCCACGATCCCGCGCTCGATGAGGTGGTCCACGCCGGTCATGATGTCCTCGTAGCCGAGCGTGAAGTAGTCGCCGACGAGGTCCGT
>CAZOYA010000358.1:0-1940 GCA_964583815.1 uncultured Gemmatimonadaceae bacterium
GAACCCCGAGGAGCGACCGATGGCGACCTACACCTGTGACAAGTGCGGCATGAGCGTGAACATGACCTGCGCGACGTGCGACCAGGAGCTCGTGCACGATACGCTGCGGCGCGACGATGGCAGCTCGGTGGCCGTGTCGAAGTGTCCCGGCGGGCACGGGATGATCAAGTCGCCGATGTGCTGCGCGCAGGACATGACCTGCAGCGTCGCCTGACGCGGGGCGCCGGCGTCCTCGCCCCGACGCCGGCGCGCCCGTCCGGGGTGGCCCACCACGATCACCGAGGCTCACGATGACGGTCTTGCTCTTCGCCGCGCTCCTCCAGGTCCCCGCGCCCACCCAGGAGCTCGCCCCGGGCACGCGTTACGACCCGGAGATCCCCACGCTGGAGCAGGTGGTCGGACACGACTTCCGCGAGGAGATCACGGCGCCCGAGGACGTCGTCCGCTACATGGAGGCGCTCTCGGAGGCCGCCCCCGACCGGACGTATCTCTTCGAGTACGCCCGGAGCTGGGAGAACCGGCCCCTCGTCATGATGGTGATCGGCTCGCCGGAGCGGATGGCCCGGCTCGAGGAGGTGCGGTTGGACCTCCGTCGGCTCGCGCACCCGCAGGGCCTCTCCGACCAGGAGGTCGAGGAGCTGATCGGTCGCACGCCGGTGGTGACTGCGCTCGTGCACGGGATCCACGGCAACGAGATCAGCTCGACGGGCGCGGCGATGGCCGAGGCGTACCACCTCCTCGCCGCGCAGGAGGATCCGGTGGTCGATCTGATCCTGCGCGAGTCCCTGGTGCTGATCGATCCCTCGGAGAACCCGGACGGGCGCGCCCGCTTCGTGCACGAGAACCTGGAGGCGCGCGCGCGCTGGCCGAGCGCGGAGACGTGGTCGGCCGAGCACGACGAGCCGTGGCCGGGCGGGCGCGGGAACCACTACCTCTTCGACCTCAACCGCGACCTCTTCATCCAGAGCCAGCCGGAGACGCGCGGGCGCATCGACGTCTTCCTCGAGTACTGGCCGCACATCGTCATCGACCTGCACGAGATGAGCGGGAACTCGACGTACTTCTTCCCGCCCGCGGCGCAGCCGATGAACCCCTGGTACGGCGAGCGGCAGCTCGCGCTCATGGACGTCTTCGGGCGCGCGAACGCGGCGGCCTTCGACGCCCGCGGCTTCTCGTACTTCAACCGGGACGTGTACGACATGTTCTATCCCGGGTACGTCGACGGATGGCCGACGGGCCACGGCGCGCTCGGGATGACGTTCGAGCAGGCCTCGGCGCGGGCCCTCGTGCTCCTTCGGGACGACGGGGACCTGCTGACCTACGGCGACGGGGTGCTCCACCACTTCACCGCGGCGATCACGTCCGCGGAGACGGCCGCGCGCAACCGCGAGCGGATCCTTCGCGACTACGTCGCGTTCCGTCGCGGGGGCGTGGAGCTGGGGCGCGACGGCCCCGAGGAGCTGATCCTGCACTCGGCGCACGATCCGGCCGCGGCCGATCGACTCGCGCGCCTGATGGTCCGGAACGGCATCGAGGTGCGCGAGGCCGCCGGCGACGTCCGGGTCGACGGCCGCACGCTTCCGGCGAGCGGCACCTTCATCATCCCGATGGCGCAGCCTGCGAGCCGGATGGCGCGCAACCTGCTCGACCCGCACGTGCCCATGGACGAGCAGTTCGTCCAGCGGCAGATCGACCTGCGGTCGCGCAGGGAGCCGGACGAGATCTACGACCTCACGGCCTGGAGCCAGTCGCTGCTCTGGGACGTCGAGCTCATCGAGGCGGACGACGCCACGGGCGCGGCCGGCGAGATGCTCACCTCCGAGCGGCCGGCCCGCCCCGAGCGCGTGGCGTCCGCGAGCGTCGGGTACCAGATGCCGTGGGGCACGGCCACCGCCGCGGCCGTGGCCGAGGCGCTCCGCAACGGCATCCGCGTGCGGGCC
>CAZOYA010000359.1:0-1914 GCA_964583815.1 uncultured Gemmatimonadaceae bacterium
TCCTGCAGGCCTTCCAGCGCTTCCGCCGCTGGATCCCGGTGGTGGAGAAGGGCTCGGGCGCGCTCCTCGTGGCGCTCGGGCTGCTGCTCGTGACCGGCCAGTTCGCGGTGCTGAGCGGCTACCTGACGCGGTTCACGCCGGGGTTCATCCTGGAGCGGATCTAGGAGCGGACCCAAGACGGATCTGGGGATCCTCGAGGCCGATCCGGCCATTCCGCGTCATGTCATGATTGACGATATTTGTCACGCGACGACATAATTGTCGTAAGGCGACAATCTGTATTTGGATTGACGGATAGGGTCAATGGCTTCTCACCCGGGCGTATTCGCCATCCTGGGCGATGTGCGCGGCTCCCGCACCTACGCCGACCAGATGGCGCTCTTCCAGGCCGTCGAGTCCGCGCTCGCGTGGGTCAACGAGACGCTGGGCCCGGGTCTCCTGCAGCCCTTCCAGATGACGATCGGTGACGAGTTCCAGGGCGTCGCCGGTGTCCTGTCGGATGCTTTGCGTGCGGTGCTCCTGTGCCAACTTCGCCTGGCTGGGCACGTACGGGTTCGCTTCGGCATCGGGCACGGCTCCGTCCGCACGCTGACCCCCGGGGAAGGGCCGTGGCGACAGACGGGCTCTGCGTGGTGGGGGGCGCGGGCCGCCATCGAATCGGTCGAGGCGTTGCAGGGTCCAACGGAAGGTCGTCGCACCTGCGGATTCGTCAGCGTCGAGCCGAGGCTGGGGGGAGCGGTGCAGGCTTTCCTCATCCTGCGCGATCGGCTCCTGGCGGAGATGGACGAGCGCGACGAGCGCATCGCCCTGGGATTGGCCATCGGGGCCACGCAGGCGCGAGTAGCTGCCGACCTCGGGATCGATCCGGCCGCCGTCAGCCGCCGGAAGTACAGGAAGGGCATCGATGCGCTGCTGGAGGCGCACGACGCCCTGGCGGATGAAGCGTTCACGGTGGAGACGGAGCTGCGCGGATCTCACGAGCAGCAGGAGTAGAAGGCCGATGATCGGCTTGGCGCTCGCGCTGCTCGCCCTGGGCCTCTCGGATCTGGTGGCCGGGGGGATTTCGGGCCAGCCGAGAAAGGCGAGCCGCGTTGCCGCGGGTGCGATCACATCGGCACTGGTTCTCCTGACCGGTTGCCTGGTGATCGGTTGGACAGCGAGGAATCTCCTGCTCGCGGGTGCCATGACGGCCGCTACGAGCGTATGGCAGATCCTGCGTGTGGGAGCGCCCACCGAGCGACGCGCAGCGTGGGCGGCGGCCTCTCTACCCGTGCTGATGACCGCGGTCCTGGTCGTGGTCCCAAGCGTGGAGGGCGTGCTTCCGCAGCGCGTGGAGGCGTGGGTCTCCACACATCCGATCCGCTTCATCGCCGCGAGCCGACCCAGCTCTCTGCTGCTCGGTGCGGGCTTGTTGCTCGTCCTCACGGCGACGACCAACGGCTTCATTCGGGCCGTGCTCCGAGCGAGCGGCACTCGCTTCGAGAACTCCGGGGAGCGCCTCCGCGGCGGCCGTATCATCGGAGTCCTCGAGCGATGGCTGATTCTCGCACTCATCGTCGGGCAGTCACCGACGGCGGCCGCCCTCGTGGTATCCGCGAAGAGCCTGGTCCGCTTCCCGGAGATCAACCGTGCCGTCGGTCCCACCACGAACGAGGCGAGCGACGGAGTGTCCTCCGAGGAAATCGGCTACGTGACGGAGTACTTCCTTCTCGGCTCGCTGTTGAGCTGGGGCGCTGCAATCGTCGCCGCCTTCCTCCTCGCGACGTAGCGTAGCTCAGTCCTGCGACGCAGCGGCGGCGGCGTGGGCGCCGTCTCGCTCCGCCTCCAGGTCCTCCTCCAGCAGCTGCCGCCGCAGGAGCCGGGCGTAGGTGCCCTCCTCCTGGATGAGCTCGGCGTGCCGGCCGCGCTGCACGA
>CAZOYA010000360.1:0-1911 GCA_964583815.1 uncultured Gemmatimonadaceae bacterium
CGGCCCGCTCGGCCAGGAAGTCGTAGCCCGGGTGGATCGCCTCCGCGCCCGTCTCCTTCGCGATCTCCACGAGGCGCTCGCCCCGGAGATAGCTCTCGGCCGAGGCCGCCGGCCCGAGCAGGTACGCCTCGTCGGCCGCGAGCACGTGGGGCGCGAGCCGGTCCGGCTCCGAGTAGACCGCGACCGTCCGGATCCCGCGCTCCCGGGCGGCGCGCACGATGCGGAGGGCGATCTCGCCACGATTGGCGACGAGCACGGAGCGGATCAAGGCGGGCTTCCTCGGCACGCGGACGGAGCGGTCGGAGCCCGGAAGTCTAGCAGCCCCCGCGCGGGGAGTAAAACCCCGGGAGCGGGCCTCCCGGCCCGCTCCCGGAGCGATTCCGCGTCAGCCGGTGACGCGACCCGAGACGCTGATCTCGCGGCCCTCCCGCCGCACGCGGAAGACCACGCCCTCGTCCTCGTCGTAGGTGGCGAGGATCTCGTAGAAGCGTCGCGGCGTGTCGACCGCCCGGCCGCCGATGTCGAGGATCACGTCGCCCGGCCGGAGCCCGAGCTCCGAGTCCTCCTCGACGTTCGCCACCAGCACGCCCCCCTCCACGCCGAAGTACGACCCGAGCTCCGGGTTCAGCTCGACGAGCTCGACCCCCGCCCGCGCGCCGCCGAAGCGGAACATGCCCATGCCGGCGGCTCCCGGCTCGTCGAGACGGAAGCGGAACAGGCCCTCCCCTCTCGGCGCGTCGGGCGCGCGAGGCGTGCCGGGCGCTCCCGGAGCGCGGGGGGCGCGCGGCGCGCGCATCGCGCCCGGCCCGCGGAGCTCGCGCATCCGCTCGGACAGGGCCCGCATCTCCTCCTCGAACGCCTCGGAGTTCCACCGCGGCCCGGCCCACGCGAACTCCCGCATCCGGTCGGCGAGGTCCTCCGCCTGCACGGTCGCCGTGCGCGTCTCGCCGTCCCGCAGGTACTCGACGTCGACCTCGTCGCCCGGCTCGAGCTCCCGCGCGAGGGCCAGGAGCCGCTGCGCGGGGAGCGACCCGTCGAGGTCCAGCTCCTCCTCCCGCTCCGGGCCGATCGGCTCGAGCAGCGAGCGGCCGTCCAGTCGCGTGATGACGTCGCCCGCGCGGAGGCCCGCCTCCTCGGCCGGCCCGTCCTCGAGGACGTCCGTCACCCGCGCGCCGCGCGCCTCGGTGTCTCCGACGTCCACGCTGAGGCCCAGCCGCGGGCGGTCCGCGCCGCCGAACAACCGCCCTCTCACGATGCGGTCCACGTTCGGCGTCACGACGCAGACGCATCGCTCGATCTCCCGCCCCGCTTCGTCCACGCAGCGGCAATCGCGCTCCCGGGTCTCCTGCGCGTGCAGGGCCCCGACCGGCCAGGCGGCCGCGAGCACGGCGGCCGCGAGCGCGAGGGCGCTCCCTCGTCCCCTCTTCATGATCGATCTCACTCCCGATGACGTGCCCGAACGACGGCCGTCCGGGTCTCACGGGGTGGGATGCGCGGGACGCCCCGAGGGTTGCCGGAGCCGGATACCTCCGGGCCGGCCGCAGCGGGGGACCGGCCCGCCGGAACGCCGTCGCGCGGCGACCGGCGGCCCCCCGTCGTCAGAGCGGGATGTTGCCGTGCTTCCGGGGCGGGTTGTCGTCGCGCTTGTTGTGGAGCATGTCGAGCGCGGACACGAGGCGGGGGCGCGTCTCGCGCGGGTCGATCACGTCGTCCACGTACCCGCGCGCGGCCGCGATGTAGGGGTGCGCGAACTTCTCGCGGTACTCCTCGATCCGCCGGTCGGTGGCGGCCTGCGGATCGTCGGCGGCCTCGATCTCCTTGCGGAAGAGGACCTCGACGGCGCCCTTGGGGCCCATCACGGCGATCTCCGCCTGCGGCCACGCGAGGTTCACGTCGCCGCGGATGTGCTTG
>CAZOYA010000361.1:0-1868 GCA_964583815.1 uncultured Gemmatimonadaceae bacterium
CGAGAAGCTCATGGGCATCGAGGTGACGGAGCGCTGCAAGGTGGTGCGCGTCATCCTCATGGAGCTGGACCGGATCTTCGGCCACCTGCTCTGGCTGGGGACCACGGGCATCGACGTGGGCGCGTTCACCGTGTTCCTGTACACGTTCCAGGAGCGCGAGCGGATCTACAAGCTGCACGAGGGGCTCACCGGCGCGCGCATCACGACCTCGGCCACCCGGGTCGGCGGCATGATGGCGGACCTCCCGGAAGGCTGGACGGAAGAGCTGCGCGCGTTCCTGCGCACCTTCCCGAACACGCTGGCGGAGGTCGACCGGCTCCTCACGGGCAACCAGATCCACATCGGGCGGACCCAGGGCGTCGGGGCGATCAGCGCGGAGGACGCGGTCAACTACGGCTTCACGGGCCCGAACCTGCGCGCCTCGGGCGTCCCCTACGACGTGCGGAAGGACCGTCCGTACTACGACTACGAGACCTACGACTTCGAGGTCCCCATCGGGCAGCACGGCGACTGCTACGACCGCTACCTGTGCCGGATGGAGGAGATGCGCCAGAGCGTGCGGATCCTCCACCAGGCGCTCGACCGGCTCCCGGGCGGCCCGATCAACGTCGAGGACCCGCACGTCTCGCTCCCGTCCAAGACGGACGCCATGTCGGACATGGCGAGCATGATCCACCACTTCAAGCTGATCACGGAGGGCATTCCGGCCCCCGAGGGCGACTGCTACTTCGCGGTCGAGGGCTCGAAGGGGGAGCTCGGCATGTACGTCGTGGCCGAGGAGGGCGGGGTGAAGCCGGTGCGGTGGCGCATCCGCCCGCCGTCGTTCGTGAACCTCTCGGTCCTCCCGAAGCTCGCGGAAGGACATCTCGTCGCGGACCTGATCATGATCAACGCGAGCCTCGACATCGTCCTGGGGGAGATCGACCGATGAGCGACGTCCCCTTCCGGAATCCGGGGTGGGCGGGGAACACCGGCGAGTTCGACCTCACCGAGGCCGAGGTGCGCGGCGAGGACTTCGTGGGCGACCGCCCGAGGCACGGCGGACACCCCTCGGGCGCCGGCACGATGCCGTACATGCTGCCGGAGAAGAACCCGGACGCGCCGCTGTTCGAGGGCGAGTACGCGGAGCGCTTCGAGAAGATCCTGACGCGCTATCCGTCGAAGCGCGCCGCGCTCCTGCCCGCGCTCGCGCTGGCGCAGGAGCTGCGCGGCTACGTGAGCCCGGAGTCGATGGACCGGGTGGCCGAGCTGCTCGACCTCTCGCCGGCGTACGTCCGCGGCGTGGCGACCTTCTACACGATGTACAACAAGGCGCCCGTCGGGCGGTACCTGGTGCAGGTGTGCACGAACGTCTCGTGCAACCTGTGCGGGGCGGACGACGTCCTCCGGGCGTTCCTCGACCACGCGGGCACGGAGCTGGGCGAGACCTCCCGCGACGGGAACTTCACCGTGATCGAGGCGGAGTGCCTCGCCGGGTGCGGGTTCCCGACCTGCGTCCAGATCAACTCGCAGTACTTCGAGAACGTCACGCCCGACGAGGTGCCGAAGATCCTGTCGCATCTCGCCGGACGGGGTGAGGACTGATGGCCTATCCCTACGTGTCGGACCGCGAGGTCCGCGTCGTCAGCCAGGGCTTCGGCGACCCGAAGCATCGGCGCCTCGACACCTACGTCGAGCGCGGCGGCTACGGTGCGCTCCGCAAGGCGCTCGAGATGGCGCCCTCGGAGATCGTCGACGTCGTGAAGGGCTCCGGGCTCCGCGGGCGGGGCGGGGCGGGCTTCCCGACGGGCGTGAAGTGGTCGTTCATGCCGAAGGACAGCGGGAAGCCGCACTACCTCATCTGCAACGCCGACGAGTCCGAGCCGGGC
>CAZOYA010000362.1:0-1861 GCA_964583815.1 uncultured Gemmatimonadaceae bacterium
GAGGATCACGGGGTTGGGATCGTAGCCCTCCGGGCACGCGAGGCGCAGCCGGAAGCCGATGCGGGCCGCGGCGTTGAGCCAGGAGTTCGCCATGTTGTTCCCGTCCCCGATCCAGGCGACGGTCCGCTCCTCCAGGTCGGGGCCGAACGCTTCGGCGAGCGTCTGGAGATCCGCGAGCACCTGGCACGGGTGCAGGAGATCGGTGAGCGCGTTGATCACGGGGACGGTCGCATGCTCGGCGAAGACGAGTAGCTCGTCGTGATCGTACGTGCGCAGCGTGACCGCGTCGACCAGGCGCGAGAGCACGCGCGCCGTATCCGCGATCTCCTCGCCGCGCCCGATCTGGCTGTCGCGCTCGGAGAGGAAGAGCGCGTGCCCCCCGAGCTGCGTCATCCCGACCTCGAAGGAGACGCGCGTGCGGGTCGAGCTCTTGCGGAAGAGCATCGCCAGGCTGCGGCCCTCGAGCCGCGCCGTCTCCCGTCCCTCCTTCAGTCGACGCGCGCGCGCCAGCAGGCCGAGCAGCTCGTCCCGGCCGAAATCGGCGAGGGAGAGGAAGTGGCGAGGTCCGCTCCGCCCCATGTCAGAGGATGTAGCGGCTCAGGTCCTCGTCCTCCGCCACGCGCGTGAGGCGCTCCCGGACGAACTCGCGATCGACGAGGATGTCCTCCTTGGCCTTGTCCGGCAGGTCGAAGAGCACCTCCTCGAGGAGCGTGGTGAGCACGGTCTGCAGCCTGCGCGCACCGATGTTCTCCATCCGCTCGTTCAGGCGCATCGCGATGCGCGCGATCTCTTCCACGCCGTCGTCGGTGAAGTCGATCTTCGCGCCCTCGGTCTCGATGAGCGCGCGGTACTGCGCGAGCAGCGCGTTCTTCGGCTCCTTCAGGATGCGGACGAAGTCCTCCTCCCGGAGGCTCTTCAGCTCCACGCGGATCGGGAAGCGGCCCTGCAGCTCCGGGATGAGATCCGACGGCTTCGAGACGTGGAACGCGCCCGCGGCGATGAAGAGGATGTGGTCGGTGCGCACGAGCCCGTACTTGGTCGCGACCGTCGAGCCCTCCACGATCGGCAGCATGTCCCGCTGCACGCCTTCGCGGCTCACGTCGGGGCCGTGGGCCCCGCGCTCGCCCGCGATCTTGTCGATCTCGTCGAGGAAGACGATCCCCATCTCCTCGGCGCGGTAGAGCGCCTCGTTCACCACCTCGTCCATGTCCACGAGCTTGTCGAGCTCGTCCTGCAGGAGGATGCGGCGAGCCTCCGACACCGAGACCGTGCGGCGCTTCGTGCGCTTCGGGAGCATGTCCTGAAGCATCTCGGTGAAGTTGTGGTCGAGCCCCTCGCCGCCGCCCATCGGGATCATCATGCCGTCGAGCGACGGGGACTGCGTGACCTCGACCTCGACCTCGCGCTCCTCGAGCTTGCCCTCCTCGAGCAGCTTCCGGAGCTTCTCGCGCGTCCTCCGTCGGCGATCCTGCAGCCCTTCGGCCTCGCGCTCCACGCCGGCCGGCCCGGCCACGAAGACGGCGGGCTTCCGCTCGCCGTCATCGCCGCCCTCCGCGGGCGGATCGGGGTTCGTCGCCGGCAGCAGGAGGTCGAGCAGGCGCTCCGTCACCCGCTCCTCCGCGACGTCCTGGACCTCGTACTCGCGGTCGGCGCGCACGAGGTTGATCGAGATGTCGACGAGGTCGCGGATCATCGACTCGACGTCGCGCCCGACGTAGCCGACCTCGGTGAACTTGGACGCCTCGACCTTGAGGAACGGCGACTGCGCGAGCTTGGCGAGACGCCGCGCGACCTCGGTCTTGCCGACGCCCGTCGGCCCGATCATCAGGATGTTCTTCGGCGCGACCTCTTCCGCCATCTC
>CAZOYA010000363.1:0-1856 GCA_964583815.1 uncultured Gemmatimonadaceae bacterium
CGGATGCCGAGCTTGTCCTCCTTCTTGCCGACGCTGAAGCCCTCGAAGCCCTTCTCGACGAGGAAGGCCGTGATCCCGCGGTAGCCGGCGTCCGGATCCACCGTGGCGAAGACGATGAACAGCCCCGCCTCGTTCCCGTTCGTGATCCACAGCTTCTGGCCGTTGAGCACCCAGTCCTCGCCGTCCCGCGTGGCCCGGCAGGAGAGCGCGAAGGCGTCCGAGCCGCTTCCGGCCTCCGACAGCGCGTAGGCGCCCACCGTGTCCTTCGCGAGCCGCGGGAAGTAGCGGGCGTGCTGCTCCTCGTTCCCCCAGCGGAGGAGCGCGTTGATGACGAGCGTGTTCTGCACGTCCACGAGCACGCCGATCGACGGGTCGACCTTGGAGAGCTCCTCCACCACGAGCACGGAGGTGAAGAAGTTCGCGCCGGTGCCGCCGTGCGCCTCGGGGATCTCGATGCCCATGAGCCCCAGCTCGAAGAGCTGATCGATGATGCCCCGGTCCATCTGCTGGGCCTCGTCCATGGCCATGACCTTCGGCGCGATCTCGGAGGTCGCGAAGTCCCGCACGGCCGCGCGGAACATCTCCTCCTCTTCGGTGAGGGTCGTCAGGGCGGGCCGGGGCTCGGTCAGGATCGTGCTCATGGCATCAACGGCGCACGGGTGGTCGGAAGGGGTGCAGGAGGGCCTTCGGCGGCCATCCCCCGAAGATGGGCGCGCGGGTCGCCGAGTTCCAGTATCGGGCCCGGCCGGGAGCCATCTTGACCCGGGCAGGGCAGCCCGTCATCGTCATCTCTCCGCCGCCCTGCCTCACCCGCCCGCCCCGCGGTCCACCGCCTGGAGTCCGGTTATGTCCGAGATCCCCAGCGACCTCCTCTACAGCGAGGAGCACGAGTATCTGAAGCCGACCGACGAGGACGGCGTCTATTTCGTGGGGATCACCGACTACGCGCAGGGGGAGCTGGGCGACGTGGTCTTCGTCGAGCTGCCGAACCGGGGCTCGTCGTTCGAGAAGATGGACGTCTTCGGCACGATCGAGGCGGTGAAGGCGGTGAGCGACCTCTACTGCCCGGTGGCGGGGGAGGTCGTGGCCGTGAACGAGGCGCTCGAGGAAGATCCCTCGCTGGTGAACTCGGATCCCTACGGCGCGGGGTGGATGGTGAAGCTCCGGATCTCCGACGCCGCCGACCTCGACGGCCTGCTTTCCGCGGACGCGTACGCTGAGCACATCGACTGACGCACCGCCGCGCCCGGCCACGTCGGCCGGGGAGCGCCCCACCAGGATCGACGCGCCGGCCGACTTCGTCGCGCGCCACCTGGGTCCGGACGAGGGCGAGATCGCCCGGATGCTCGAGGCGCTCGGTTACGACTCGCTCGGAGAGGTGATCTCCGACACCGTCCCGGCCTCCATCCGGTTGGACGGGCGGCTCGACCTGCCGGCGGCCACGCCCGAGGCCGAGCTGCTCCGGCGGCTTCGCGCCCTCGCCGGGCGCAACCGCGTCTTCCGCTCCTATCTCGGGCTCGGCTACCACGACACGCACGTCCCGGCAGTCGTGCAGCGCAACATCCTCGAGAATCCGGGCTGGTACACTCAGTACACGCCCTACCAGGCCGAGATCGCGCAGGGCCGGCTCGAGATGCTGCTGAACTTCCAGACCATGGTGATGGATCTCACCGGGATGGAGATCGCCAACGCCTCGCTGCTCGACGAGGCCACGGCGGCGGCCGAGGCCATGCACCTCGCGCACGGCGTCGCGAAGCCCGGCGCGGACCTCTTCTTCGTCTCGGAGCTCTGCCACCCACAGACGATCGAGGTCGTGAAGACCCGGGCCGAGCCGCTCGGGATCCGGGTCGTCGTGG
>CAZOYA010000364.1:0-1829 GCA_964583815.1 uncultured Gemmatimonadaceae bacterium
GCAGCTCCTGCTCGATGTAGAAGCACTCGGGGGCGCGGATGTCCTCGAGGTTGATGCCGCCGACCGTCGGCTCGAGGAGCTGGCAGAAGCGGATGACGTCGTCCGGATCCTCAGAGCCCACCTCGAGGTCGAAGACGTCGATGCCCGCGAATTTCTTGAAGAGCACGCCCTTGCCCTCCATCACGGGCTTCGCGGCGAGGGGGCCGATGTTGCCGAGACCGAGCACCGCGGTTCCGTTGGAGACCACCGCGACGAGGTTGCCTCGGGCGGTGTACTTGAACACCTCCTGCGGATCCCGGTGGATCTCGCGGCAGGGCTCCGCGACGCCCGGGGAGTACGCCAGACTGAGGTGCCGCTGCGTCGCGACCGGCTTCGTCGGCACGACCTCGATCTTGCCTGGACGGCGATCTGTGTGATAGTCGAGGGCTTCCTTGCGCCGGTCGGTCATGTGCGCATTACTCCGGGCTGATGTCGGAAAGTCAGGCAGCTTGCACCCCCGCGTGGCGGGAATCAAGGGAATGCGGGGACGATCATGAGCATCCATCGGGAGGAGTCGGTGCGGGCGAACCGCAGCGTCGTCGTCACGGGAATCGGCCCCGTCACGGCCGCGGGAACCGGCGTGGAGGCGCTGCGGGCCGGCCTCCGGTCCGCGCGCTCGCCGGTGGCGACCGCGCGCTCCTTCGATCCGACCCCGTTCCGCAGCCGCATCGCGGCCGAGATCCCGGATTTCGACCCGGCCCGGATTCTCGACCCGCAGCACGCGCGGCGTCTCGACCGGTTCGTCCAGTTCACGCTGGCGGCCGCGCGCCTCGCCCTCCACGACGCGTGCCTCGGCCCCGAGGAGCTGGCGGGGCCGGGGACGGCGGTGCTGATGGGCTCCGCGATGGGCGGCATCGCGCACGCCGAGACGCAGCTCCGGGCGTTCCTCAGCGGGGGCGCCCGGGCGATCGACCCGAGGGTCGCCACCACGACCTTCGCGGGCGCGGCGAGCTGCCACATCGCCATCGAGTACGGCATCACGGGGCCGAACGCCACGAACGCCATGAGCTGCGCGGCCGGCACCATGGCGATCGGCGAGGCGGCCCGACTCGTGCGGGAGGGCGTCGTGGACGTGGCGCTCGCCGGGGGCGCCGACGCCCCGCTGGCGCCGGTCTGCTACGGGGCCTTCGCCTCGATGCGCGCCATGAGCAAGCGCAACGACGACCCCGAGCGCGCCTGTCGTCCCTTCGATCGGGAGCGCGACGGGTTCGTGATGGGCGAGGGGGCCTGCGTGCTCGTGCTCGAGCGCGCGGACCGGGCCCGCGCCCGCGGCGCCCGCATCTATGCCGAGGTGCGGGGATACGGCACGAACAACGACGCCTTCCACATGGCGGCTCCGCGCCCGGACGGGAGCCAGGCGGCGGCGTGCATGCGCGCGGCGCTCGAGGCGGGCGGGCTGGCGCCCGGGGACGTGGACCACGTGAACGCGCACGGCTCTTCGACCCCGCTCAACGACGCCACGGAATCGGCCGCCGTCCGCGCCGCGCTCGGCGCCCACGCCGACCACGTGAGCGTCACGGCCACGAAGTCCTATCACGGGCACGCGCTGGGCGCCTCCGGCGCGATCGAGGCCGGCATCACCTGCCTCGCGATCGCGGACGGCTGGATCCCGCCCGTGCTGAACCTCGAGGAGCCCGACGAGGGCTGCGACCTCGACTACGTGCGGGACGCGGAGGGACGTCGCCAGCCGGTGCGCGCGGCGCTGTCGAACTCGTTCGGCTTCGGGGGGATCAACGCCGTCCTCCTCCTGACCGAGCCCACCGGGGCGCGCTGAGGCTCCCATGCCGTCG
>CAZOYA010000365.1:0-1822 GCA_964583815.1 uncultured Gemmatimonadaceae bacterium
CGGGCGTAGGTGCCCTCCTCCTGGATGAGCTCGGCGTGCCGGCCGCGCTGCACGATCCGGCCCTCGTCGAGGACGAGGATGAGATCGGCGTGCATGACGGCCGAGACCCGGTGGCTGATGATGAACGTGGTGCGGCCGGCGGTGGCGTCGCGCAGGTCCGCGAGGATGCGCGCCTCGGTATGGGTGTCCACGGCGCTCAGCGCGTCGTCGAGCACGAGGATGCGCGGGTCGCGCGCGAGCGCCCGCGCGAGCGTCGCCCGCTGCTTCTGCCCGCCGGAGAGGTTGATCCCGCGCTCGCCGAGCAGGGTCTCGTAGCCGCGCGGGAACTCCCGGATCTGCTCGTCGAGCTGGGCCACCCGGGCGGCCGCGAGGACGTGCTCGGGCCGGTCGCCGGCCTCCGGCGGGCGCCCGTCCGCGCGCGGATCCGCGTCCCCCTCCGCCAGCCCGAGCCCGATGTTCGCCTCGATCGTGTCCGAGAACAGGAAGGCGTCCTGCGGCACCATGCCGATGTGCGCGCGCAGGTCCGCGGGGTCGAGCTCGGTCAGCGGGACCCCGTCCACGAGCACGCGCCCCTCGGTCGGGTCGTAGAGCCGCGCGAGCAGCGCCACGAGCGTGCTCTTCCCCGAGCCCGTCGGCCCCACCAGCGCAACCGTCGCGCCCGCGGGCACCTCGAAGTCGACGTCGACGAGCACGGGCCGCTTCGTGCCGGGATAGGCGAACGAGACGCCCTCGAAGCGCACCTCGCCCCGCACCCGCTCGAGCCGCCGCGGCCGCTCGGGCACCCGGACGGCCGGCTCGGTCCGGAAGATCCGGTTCAGCCGCCCCATCGAGGCCTCGCCGCGCTGGAAGAGGTTCACGACCCAGCCGAGCGCGATCATCGGCCACACGAGCAGCGTCAGGTAGAAGCCGAACGCGACGAAGTCGCCGATCGTGATCCGGCCGGCGATGACCTCCCGCCCGCCGAACCACGTGACGAGCACCATCGCGAGGCCCGCCATGAACGTGAGCAGCGGGTGGAAGGCGCCCGTCGAGATCACGAGTTCCATGTTGCGGCGCCGGTAGTCCTCGTTGAACCCGTGGAACTGCTCGGCCTGGGCCCGCTCCTGCCCGTACGCGCGCACGATCCGCACGCCGGTGAGGTTCTCCTGCACGAAGGTCGAGAGCGCGGAGAACTGCTCCTGGATCCGCTCGAAGCGGCGGTGGATCACCCGCCCGAAGCCGATGATGATCGGCGGCAGGACCAGGAGCGGCACGAGCGACCAGAGCGTGAGCCGCGGGCTGATCCACAGCATGAGCGCGAGCGCGAACGCGAAGGTCGCGAGCGTGTTGACCGTGTACATGATCGCGGGCCCGATCGCCATGCGGACCGCGAGCGTGTCGTTCGTGGCCCGGCTCATCAGGTCGCCCGTGCGCACGGAGCCGTGGAAGGTCGCGTCGAGCCGGAGCAGGTGGCGGAAGAAGTCGTTCAGGAGGTCCGCCTCCATCCTGCGGCTGATCGCGTTCAGGAGCTGGCGCATCGCGAAGCGGAAGACGCCCCCGATCACGGCCGCGACCACGATCAGCCCCGCGAGCCCGGCGATGCGCCCCGCGGTCACGGTCGGGTCCGCGAGCGCGTCCACGGCGATGCGGATGAGCCACGGCCCCGCGACCTGGAAGGCGTTCGCGAGGACCACGCAGACCATCCCCAGCGCGAAGCCGCGCCGGTAGGGCCGGTAGTAGGGGAGGAGGGAGCGGAGCTCCTTCAGCGGCCCGCGACGCGGGGTTTCCGTGTCCGGCCCGTTCGACGGCGAACGACTCAGGGTGCGACCGCCCTTCCGCCCCG
>CAZOYA010000366.1:0-1774 GCA_964583815.1 uncultured Gemmatimonadaceae bacterium
CCTCGGCGGCGCGCTCGGCCTGGGCGGGCTCGTGGACGTCCGTGAGCACCGGGAGCCCGGTCTCCTCGCGCACGACGGCGAGGCGCCGGAGCCCCTCCTCGAGCCCCGGCCCCCGGGCCGAGCCCAGCTTCGAGCGGTTGGCCTTGTCGAACGACGCCTTGAAGATCGCCCGGAGCGAGAAGGTCGACGCCCAGCGGGCCACGGCGCGGCCCACCTCGAGGTTGAGCGCGTCGTCCTCGAGGACGCAGGGCCCGGCGATCAGCGGGAAGTCGTCGAAGAGCCTCACGTCGTCCTCACACCCCCGCGCGCTCGCGCTCGGCCACCGCGGGCTCGCCCGCGCGCCGCCGTGCCGCCGCCGCGACGAACGACGCGAACAGCGGATGCGGCCGCGTCGGCCGGCTCTTGAGCTCGGGATGGAACTGCGCCCCGAGGAACCACGGATGCTCGGAGATCTCGACCATCTCCACGAGCGCCCCGTCGGGCGACGTCCCGCTGATCGTGAGGCCGTTCTGCACGAGCAGGTCGCGGTAGTGGTTGTTCACCTCGAAGCGGTGCCGGTGGCGCTCCGAGATCTCGGCCACGCCGTAGATCTCGCGGGCACGGGTGCCCTCCTCGAGCACGCACGGATAGGCCCCGAGCCGCATCGTGCCCCCCTTCACCGTCACCTGGAGCTGGGAGTCGAGCAGGCAGATCACGGGATCCGGCACGTCCTGGTTGAACTCCGAGGAGTGCGAGTCCTGGAGGCCGCACACGTTGCGGGCGAACTCGATGACCGCGCACTGGAGCCCGAGGCAGATGCCGAAGAACGGGAGCTCGTTCTCGCGCGCCCAGCGGATCGCCTCGAGCATCCCGTCGACGCCCCGGGGACCGAACCCGCCGGGGATCAGGAGCCCGTCCACCCGCGAGAGCACCTCGCCCACGTCGTCGTCCTCGCCGAAGCGCTCCGAGGAGAGCCACTCGGTCGTGACCTTCACGTCGTTGGCCACGCCGCCGTGGATGAGCGCCTCCTGGATCGACTTGTACGAGTCGACCAGCGCCGTGTACTTGCCCACGACCGCGATCCGCGCCTCGCCCGACTTCGGCTCCTTGATGCGGCGCACGATCCTCGTCCACTCCGTGAGGTCGGGCTGCGGCGCCTCGAGGCGGAGTCGGTCGAGGATCACGTCGTCGAGCCGCTGCGCCTTCAGCGCGAGCGGCACCTCGTAGATGCTCTCGAGGTCGCGGGCCTCGATGACCCCCTCGGTGTCGACGTTCGTGAAGAGCGCGATCTTGCGGCGCAGATCCTCCGGAAGCGCGTGCTCGGTGCGGCAGATCAGCACCTGCGGCTGGATCCCGATCTCCATGAGCTCGCGCACCGAGTGCTGCGTCGGCTTCGTCTTGAGCTCGCCCGCCGCCGCGATGTAGGGGATCAGCGTGAGGTGCACGAAGATCGCGTTGTCCCGCCCCACGTCCTGGCGGAACTGGCGGATCGCCTCGAGGAACGGGAGCGACTCGATGTCGCCCACCGTGCCGCCCACCTCCACGATCACCACGTCGTTCTCGGGCGCGATGCGCTTCACCGCGGCCTTGATCTCGTCGGTGATGTGCGGGATGACCTGGACCGTGGAGCCCAGGTACTCGCCGCGCCGCTCCTTGCTGATGACGTTCTGGTAGATGCGGCCGGTCGTGACGTTGTTGGCCTGCGACAGCGAGCGGTCGATGAAGCGCTCGTAGTGGCCCAGGTCGAGGTCGGTCTCGGCGCCGTCCTCGGTGACGAACACCTCGCCGTGCTGGA
>CAZOYA010000367.1:0-1772 GCA_964583815.1 uncultured Gemmatimonadaceae bacterium
CTTCTCTCTTGTCACCCGACATCCGGGTCGCGCTTTCAATCGCTTTGCTGAAGAAGTATTCAGCCGAGTCATACTTCTTCATCCTTCGATAGAGGTCATGAGCCGTTGCCGTTCCGCCAGGAGGACATCGAGATCCAGGGGCACGCGATCGAGTGCCGCATCACCTCGGAGGATCCGGCGAACGGCTTCCTCCCGTCGACCGGGACGATCACGCACCTCTCGCTGCCGACGGGACCGGGCGTGCGCTGGGACGGCGGGATCCTCGAGGGCACCGAGGTCACGCTCCACTACGATCCGCTGCTCGCCAAGCTGATCGTGCACGGCACGGACCGGGCGCACGCGATCGAGCGCATGAAGCGCGCGCTCTCCGAGCTCGTGATCGCGGGCGTGGAGACCAGCCAGAGCTTCCACCGGCGGGTCATGGCGGAGCCCGATTTCCGGGAAGGCCGCCTGTCGATCCGTTACCTCGAGGAGCATCCGGCGCTGCTCGCGCCCGAGGACGACGAGCGGGTGCTCCGGGCCTCGGCGGTCGTGGCCGCGCTCCTCGAGCACGAGGACCGCACGCGTCGCGCCACGCCACGTCTCGGAGAGGCCGGGGACGGCCACCTGTCGGCGTGGAGGCGCGCCGGCTCGGCCTGGCTGCGATGAGCCGCGGGATTCGCGGGCGCCGCCCGCCCCGCGAGGGAGATCGGACGGACCGGGCCCGCCGCGGTCCGGCCGGACGCGGGGCGCGCGGCCCTGCCCCTGCGGCCCCGACCGTGGACGTTCGGATCCACGGGATCTCCTCCACGGGGGCGGGCGTCGGTCGCCTGCCCGACGGGCGCGTCGTCTTCGTGCCCGGCACGGCCCCGGACGAGCTCGCGCGGATCCGGATCGAGCGTGACAAGGGGCGCTGGGCATCCGCCTCCCTGGTCGAGGTGCTCGAGCCGTCGCCCGAGCGCCGCGCGCCCCTCTGCGCGCTTTACGGCGTCTGCGGGGGCTGCCGGCTCCAGCACGTGCCCGAGGAGACGCAGCGGCGCCTGAAGGCGGAGATGGTGGCCGAGACGCTGGGCCGCATCGGCGGGCTGCGCGACGTCGCGCCCCCCGAGGTCGTCGCGTCGCCCCGCCCCACGGGATACCGGAGCCGCATGTCGTGGACGCTCCGCCGGTTGGGCCGGGACCGGGTGGTGGCCGGCCTGCACGCGCTCGACCGGCCGGCCCACGTGGTGGACGTGCACGACGAGTGCGTGCTCCCCGAGCCCGAGGTGGCCCGCGCGTGGTCGGAGCTCCGGCGCGGGTGGGGCGAGGGGGCGGCGCGGCTCCCGGCGGGCGGGCAGCTCCGCCTCACGCTCCGGGCCGGAGCCGGGGGCGTGTCGCTCCTCGTCGAGGGCGGGGCCGCGGGGTGGGACGCCGGGCCGCTCCGGGCGGCGGTGCCCTCCTTCGCGGAGGTCGTGCACCGGCCGGGCACGGGGACGGAGCGGCGGGAGGCCGCCGCGGCCGACCCCGACGAGGCCGCGGGGCCGGCGCCCGGCTTCGAGCAGGTGAACCGCGAGGCCGCCGACCTCCTCACCGCGCACGTGGTGGCGTGCGCGGGGGACGCCGGGGACCGCGCGCCCGCGGACGCCACCGCGACCCGGCCCCGCGTCGTCGACGCCTACTGCGGGAGCGGGCGGTACGGGCACGCCCTGGCCCGCCGTGGATGGCAGGTGGTGGGGATCGAGCTCGATCCCGAGGGGGCCCGGCGCGCCCGCGCGGACGCCCCGGGTGGCTTCGAGGTGCGGGCGGGCGACGTC
>CAZOYA010000368.1:0-1766 GCA_964583815.1 uncultured Gemmatimonadaceae bacterium
GGCGCGTGCGTCATCGCGCTCGGACACGTCGCCAGCGGGCTCTTCGCCAACTACGACGCGCTCGCCGCCGAGCTGCTCGAGTGCGGCACCGACACCGGGGATCCCGCGTGGCAGATGCCGCTCTGGGACGAGTACCAGGAGCAGCTCAGGAGCAACTTCGCGGACATGAGCAACCTCGGCGGGCGGCCGGCCGGGAGCGTGACGGCGGCCTGCTTCCTGTCCCGCTACGCGAAGAAGTACCGGTGGGCGCATCTCGACATCGCGGGCACGAACGCGGTCTCCGGAAAGGAGAAGGGCGCCACGGGCCGTCCCGTCCCGCTGCTGTCGGAGTTCATGATCCGACGCTCCGAGGGCGCCGCGGCCGCCGCGACATGAGCGAAGCCGAAGGCACGGACACCCGGGAGCGGATGGCGCGGGTTCTCCGACCCTTCGAGACCGTCACGGTACTCTCCCTGATGGTCCTCCTGATGGTCCTGGTGGCGATCGCCACGTTCGAGCTCGGCTGGCTGCTCGTGCGGGACGTCGTGACGCCCGGCCCGCTGCTGGTCAGCGTGGAGGAGATGCTCGAGCTGTTCGGCTTCTTCCTCCTGGTGCTCGTGGGGCTCGAGCTCCTGACCACCCTGAAGAGCTTCCTCTACGACCGGGTGATCCACGTCGAGGTGGTGCTCGAGGTGTCGCTGATCGCCGTGGCCCAGAAGATCATCATCCTCGACACGAGGAGCGGCGCGCCGATGCTCGTCGGCATGGCCGGGCTGGTCCTGGCGCTGGCCCTCGCCTTCTGGATCGTCCGATCCGCGAGACGCACGCTCCGGGCCACGACGCAATGAAGCCGCGGGCGGGTGAAGAGGTTCGCGACGTGTACGTGTCGACCGGGCACCTGCCGCCCCACGAACGGGTGGCCGCGCTCGTCGCCGAGGCGCACGCGCGCTTCGCGGGCACCTCCGGAGGAAGGAACTCCGAGGTCTACCCGGCGCTGACCGAGGTCCCGAGAGAGCTGTTCGGGATCGCCGTCGTCGAGACCAGCGGCGCGACGTACGAGGCGGGCGACGCCGGCCACGAGTTCGCGATCATGAGCGTCTCCAAGCCCTTCGTGTTCGCCCTGGTCTGCGACGCGGTGGGCGTGCAGACGGTCCGCGAGCAGGTCGGGGTGAACGCCACCGGGCTGCCGTTCGACTCGCTCGCCGCGATCGAGCGGAGCCCGGACGGCCGGACGAACCCGATGGTGAACGCGGGGGCGATCGCCACGGCCAGCCTCGTCCCCGGCGCGACCCACGAGGACCGATGGGACTTCGTCCGCGACGGGCTGTCCCGCTTCGCCGGCCACGCGCTGCGGCTCGACGAGTCCGTGCTCGCGTCGGCCTCGGCGACCAACGACCGGAACCGGAGTCTCGCGCGCCTCCTGCGGGACCGCGGGCGCCTCCACGTGGATCCGATGGAAGCCGTCGACCTCTACACGAGGCAGTGCGCGCTCGGCGTGAGCGCCCGGACGCTCGCGGTGATGGGCGCGACCCTCGCGGACGGGGGGGTGAACCCGTGGACGGGCGAGCGCGTGGTCGCCGCGGAGACCTGCCGGTACGTGCTCGCCGTGATGGTGACGGCCGGGCTCTACGAGACCTCCGGGGACTGGCTGTACGACATCGGGTTGCCGGGCAAGAGCGGGATCGGCGGCGGCATCGTCACCGTCTCCCCCGGCAAGGGTGGCCTCGGCACCTTCGCCCCACCCCTGGACGAGGCGGGAAACAGCGTGAAGGGGCAGCTCGTGGCGA
>CAZOYA010000369.1:0-1722 GCA_964583815.1 uncultured Gemmatimonadaceae bacterium
TCCTTCACCTCCTCGAGGCCGAAGTGCTCGGCGTCGAGCACGTCCGTCGCGTGCCGCACGTCGAGGTTGTCGACGGAGCGCTCCGCCCAGGGGAGCGCGAGCAGCCAGTCGAGGTGCGTGCGGATGACCGCGGCCTCGGGGGCGACCGGATTCAGCTTCCGCAGGCGGCCGAGCTCGCGCTCGGCCCGCTCGCGCACGCCGGCCGGGAGGGCCACCGAGCCGATCCGCTCCTCGAGCTCGTCCCACTCGTCCGCTTCCTCGGGCCGCTCCGTGCGGGGGCGCCATCCCGGCGTCAGGTCGAGGACGTCCTCGCCGCGCAGGCGCAGCTGCATCTGCCGGTCGAGCTTCCGCTCGATGCGGAGGATCTCGAGCTCCCGGGTGAGCATCTCCTTCAGGAGCCGGAGCTCGCTGCGCGCGTCGCCGGCCTCGAGGATCTCCTGCTTCTCCAGCGACGGGACGATGACGTGCCCGGCGACCAGGTGCGCGAAGCGGACGCGGTCGCCCTCGCCGGTCAGGCTCTCGGGGAGCTCGTCGGGGACGCGGTCGTGCAGGCGCGCGTACTCCGCGTAGAGGTCGGCCACGGAGCGCGCGAGGCCGTCGAGACTCGAGTCCCCGGCGACGCCGTCCGACTCGGCGTCCCCCTGCTCGAAGGGCTCGACCTCCGCGCGCAGCACCGCGGCCGAGGGGATGAGCCGACGGACCCGCACGCGACCGAGGCCCTCGAGCACGACCCTCGAGGTCCCGTCGGGGAGCGTCGATACCTGGAGCACCCGGGCCGCCGTGCCGACGCGGAAGAGGTCGGCGCTCCCGGGGTCGTCCACCCCCGGATCCCGCTGGGAGAGCAGGAGGACGACGTCACCGGCCTCGCGCGCGTCCTCCAGGGCGGAAACCGAGCGCCGCCGCCCGATGAGGATCGGCAGCACCACGTAGGGGAAGAAGACGAGGTCCCTCAGGGCGACGACGGGAAGCCGATCGGGGACCTCGATACGTTCGTCCGCCCTTCTGAGGGTGGCCATGCGCCGGCGCCCCGCTTCGGAGGATCATGTCACCACCGGACCGTCCGGTCCGGCAGGTCAGGCTTCCTTCTTCCGCTGTTCCGGATCCAGCACGAGGAGCGGCGGCACCTCCTGCTCGATCGACTCCGGCGTCACCACGATCTCGCGGACGTCGGAGCGCGACGGCAGCTCGAACATCACGTCGCGCATGACGTTCTCGATGATCGAGCGGAGCCCGCGCGCGCCCGTCCCCCGATCGAGCGTCCTGCGGGCGATGGCTCGGATGGCCGCCGGATCGAAGGTGAGCCCGATCCCGTCGAGCTCGAACATCTTCTGGTACTGCTTCACGAGCGCGTTCTTCGGCTCCTGCAGGATGCGCACGAGCGCGCCCTCGTCCAGGTCGTCCAGGTGCACCGTGACGGGGAGCCGCCCCACGAGCTCCGGAATCAGGCCGTAGCGCTGCAGGTCCTCGGGCTCCACGTGCCGCAGCAGCGAGCGGTCCTGGTGCTCCGCTCCGCCGTCGCTGAAGCCGATCCGTCGCCGGCCGAGCCGCGCCTCCACGATCTTCTCGAGCCCGTCGAACGCGCCCCCGCAGATGAAGAGGATGTTCCGGGTGTTGACCTGGATGTACTCCTGCTGCGGGTGCTTGCGGCCGCCCTGGGGCGGGACGCTCGCGATCGTGCCCTCGAGGATCTTCAGGAGGGCCTGCTGCACGCCCTCGCCCGAG
>CAZOYA010000370.1:0-1705 GCA_964583815.1 uncultured Gemmatimonadaceae bacterium
AGCTCGGCAACACGGTCGTGCCGCAGTCGCGCGCCGGGATCCATCCCGCGTTCGGCGAGGCGCAGATCGGCATGAGCGTGCTCATGATGGCCGTGGTGGGGCTGCTCCTCCTCATCGCGTGCGTGAACGTCGCGAACCTCTTCCTCGCCCGGGCACGGGAGCGCCGCCGCGAGATGGGTATCCGGCTGAGCCTCGGCGCCGGACGGGGGCGGATCGTGCGGCAGCTCCTCACCGAGAGCCTGGTGCTCGCGCTCCTCGCGGGGGCCGCGGGGCTCGGCCTCGCCGCGCTCGCCTCCCGCCTCCTCGTCTCGTTCCGCCTTCCGGTGGACGGCCCCTGGGCCGTGAGCGTGACGATGGACGGCACCGTCCTCGCCTTCGCGTTCGTGGTGTCGCTCGCCGCGGCGCTGCTGTTCGGGCTCGTTCCCGCGCTGCACGCGGCGAACCCCGACACGGTCGCGGCCATGAAGGGCGTCTCCGGGGGCCGGCCGGGGCGCTCGCGCACGAGCCGTGGGCTGGTCGTGGCGCAGGTGGCGCTCTCGCTCGTGCTGCTCGTGGGCGCGGGCCTCTTCCTGCGGAGCCTCCAGGGCGCGACGGCGATGGATCCCGGCTTCGGCGAGCCGTCCTCCGTCGTGGTCGCCTCCGCGGATCCTTCGCTGCAGGGCTACGACGCCGAGGCCAGCCGGGCCTTCTGGGACCGCCTCCTCGAGACGCTCCGCGCCGACCCCGCGATCCGGGAGATCGGCCTGGCCGACGCGCTCCCGCTCGGGCTCGACACGAGCGACCGCAGCGTCGAGATCCCCGGCTACACCTTCGCGGAGGGGGAGCTGCGGAGCCTGCCGTACGCGGTCGTGAGCGCCGGCTACCTCGAGGCGATGGACGTGCCGCTGCTCGAGGGACGGACGTTCACGGACTCCGACGACGAGACGGGCGCGCCGGTCGTGATCGTGAACCGCCACATGGCCGAGCGCTTCTGGCCGGGCGAGCCCGCGATCGGGAAGATCGTGCGCACCGCGGGGGAGGACCGGCTCGTCGTCGGCGTCACCGAGACGGGCAAGTACCGGAGCCTCGGCGAGGAGCCGTCCGACTTCCTGTACCTCCCCCACGGGGAGCTCTTCGAGGCCGGGATGACGATCGTCGCGCGCACGGCGGGCGATCCCGGCACGGCGCTCGCCCGGATCCGCGCCGCCGTGCGCGAGGCCGATCCGGAGCTCCCGCTCTACGACGTCCGCACCATGGAGGACCACATGGGCGTCGCCCTCTTCCCGGCGCGGCTCGCGGGGTCGGTGCTCGGCGCCTTCGGCCTCCTCGGGCTCCTGCTCGCCGCCATCGGCGTGTACGGGGTCATGGCCTACTCGGTCGTGCAGCGCCGGCGCGAGATCGGCATCCGGGTCGCGCTCGGGGCGGACCGCGGCGGGCTCCTCCGCCTCGTGGTCGGGGAGGGGATGCGCCTCGCGCTGGCCGGAACGGCCGTCGGTCTGGTCGGGGCGTTCGCGCTCTCCCGGCTCGTGCGCGGCCTGCTCTACGGCGTGAGCGCGTCGGACCCGGTCGCGTTCCTGGCCGTGCCCGCGCTCCTGCTCGCGGTCGCGGCGTTCGCCGTGTGGCTGCCGGCGCGCCGGGCCGCGTCGGTCGAGCCGATGCGGGCGCTGCGGTACGAGTGAGGGGCGCGCCGGGCAGGCGAGCCGGCGGTGCGGGCCGCGGTCCCGCG
>CAZOYA010000371.1:0-1677 GCA_964583815.1 uncultured Gemmatimonadaceae bacterium
GGTAGGAGACCGGCCGGGCGCGCGGCGACGGCGACGGTGGGGCGGACCGCGCTGGGTCCGCCCGAAACCGTCCCCGCGCGCGGTGCGTAGGGGGCGCACGGAGCGGAAGACCTCGCAGATCTCAGGAGAGGGGCCATGGCGGACGGTCAGGGAGGAAACGGGGGCCCGGGCGGACCGGGCGCGGGCGAGGCGCGGGCCCGGCGGGTGCTCACGGGCATCGCCCCGAGGAGCTGGGAGCATCCGGCCGACAAGGCGGCCCTGCAGGCGCTCCGGCGCGTGCCGGTCTTCGACGAGGTCCTGAAGAAGGTCTTCGGCTTCTTCGGCGAGAAGCCCATCCGGCTCGCCTTCCAGGCGAACGCGGTGCGCGTGGGCCCGCGGCAGTTCCCCGAGGTGCACCGGATCTACCAGGAGTGCCTCCGCACCCTCGACGCGCCCGAGGAGTACCCGCTCTTCATCTCCCAGACGCCGATCGTGAACGCCGGCGCCTACGGGATGGAGAAGCCGTTCATCATCCTGAACTCCGGGACGGTGCGGCTCCTCGAGGAGGAGGAGCTCCGCTACGTCATCGGCCACGAGATCGACCACATCCTGAGCGACCACGTGCTGTACCGCACGATGACGGTGCTGCTCATCAACCTGGCGAACATGGGCTTCCCGATCGTCGGCTTGGCGGCGCGCGCGGTGCTCGTGGCGCTGCTCGAGTGGTCGCGGAAGGCCGAGCTGACCTCGGACCGCGCCGGGCTGCTGGCCCTGCAGGACCCCGAGACCGCGATGCGGGCGATGATGAAGATGGCCGGCGGCGGCGACAGCCACGAGATGAACCTGCCCGACTTCATCCAGCAGGCCGAGGAGTACCGCCAGGGCGGGGACGTCGCGGACCAGGTCTTCAAGGTCCTGAATCTCGTCTTCCAGACGCACCCCTTCTACGTGCTCCGCGTGAGCGAGCTGCGCGCGTGGGTGGAGTCCGGCGACTACGACCGGATCCTCCGCGGCGAGTACGCCCGCCAGGACGAGCCCGACCCGGCCTACGAGCAGGACCTGCGGGAGGCGGCGCGGGCCTACACGGAGGAGGCGCGGGACTTCCTCGACATGATGACGGGCGCGGTCCGCCGCATGGGCCAGGACTTCATGAGCGGCTTCGGGCGGTAGGAGCTCCGCGGCCGGGGTACCGTCCGCCCCGGCCCGGCTGCTACACTCCGCCCATGCGCATCCTCATCGTCGGAAACGGAGGGCGCGAGCACGCCCTCCTCTGGAAGCTCCGCCGCGACGATCCGCGCGCGGAGCTCTTCGCCACGCGCCCGAACGGCGGCATGGCCCCGCACTGCACCGGGGTCGACCTCTCCCCCGAGGACGTGGACGGCATCGCGGCCTGGGCGGACGAGGCACGGATCGACCTGACCGTGGTCGGGCCGGAGGTGCCGCTCGCCGCCGGCCTCGCGGACCGTCTCGCCGGGCGGGGGCTGCCCGTCTTCGGTCCCACCGCGGCCGCGGCCCGCATCGAGGCCAGCAAGGCGTACGCGAAGGCCCTCATGGCGTCCGCGGGCGTGCCCACGGCCGGGCACCGGACCTTCACCGATCCCGCGGCCGCCCGGGCATGGATCCTGGAAATGGGCGCGCCGATCGTGGTGAAGGCGTCGGGGCTCGCGGCGGGCAAGGGCGCGGTCGTGTGCGCGACCG
>CAZOYA010000372.1:0-1674 GCA_964583815.1 uncultured Gemmatimonadaceae bacterium
GCGCACGCGTAGCCGGACAGGAGCGGCAGGAAGGCCCGGCCCTGCAGCCCCACGCGGTACATGAGCCGGTCCGCGATCACCGCCGCCCGCGCCATGTACCCCGTGTCCTCGAGGAAGCCGAGGAAGAGGAACAGGATCAGGATCTGGGGCAGGAAGATGATGACCGCGCCGACGCCCGCCCAGATGCCGTCCACGAGCAGGGACCGGAGCCATCCCGCGGGAAGCTGCTCGGCGAGCCAGCTCCCGGAGAGGGTCACGAACGCGTCGATCGCGTCCATGAACGGGACCGCCCAGGTGAAGATCGCCTGGAACACGAGGACGGCGACGCCCAGGAAGAGGAGCGGGCCGAGCACGCGGTGCAGGACGACCGCATCGATCTTCTCGGAGAACGTGGAGGGCCCCGGCGGCCGGTAGCCGGCCCGGCGGGCGATCGCGCGCACGCGCTCGCGGCGGCCGGAGAAGGCGTCCACGACCGGGAGCGGCTGGCCCGGCTGCACGTTCCGGAGCGGACCGGGCTCCTCGGTCTCCTCGCGGGGCGTCACCCGGGCCAGGAAGGCGCGGACCCGGTCCACGCCCTCGCCGGCGCGCGCGTTCGCGCCCACCACCTCGACGCCCAGCCCCTCGGCCAGGGCCTCCGCGTCGACGTGGCCGCCCCGGCCCGTGAGCTCGTCCATCATGTTCAGGACGAGCAGCGTCGGAACGCCCCGCTCGAGGACCGGCTCCACCAGCATGAGCTGCTGCTCGAGACGGGTGGAGTCCACGATGAGCACGAGCGCGTCGGGCGCGGGAAGCCCCGCGACGCGCCCTTCCAGGACGTCGCGGGTGACGCGCTCGTCGAGGGTGCGCGCGGAGAAGCCGTTGACCCCGGGCAGGTCGACCAGGTCGAGTGTGCCGCCCCCCGGCAGGTGCACCGCGCCGAGGTGCTTCTCGACCGTCACGCCGGGGTAGTTCGCGACCTTCTGCCGAAGGCCCGTGAGCTGGTTGAAGAGGGTGGACTTGCCCGCGTTCGGCGGACCGATCAGCGCGACGAGGGGCCGCCGTCGATCAGCCGTCGCGGGGGCGGAGCCGGGGGAGCCCGGCCGATCCGCGCGGGGAGCCTGGGTGGACACCGGAGAGGACGCGCCGCGCGCGGCTCAGTGCCGCACGCGCTTGACGCAGAGGCAGCCGGCCGTCTCGCGACGCAGCGCGACCATCGTTCCCTCCACCATCACCACCGGGTCCCCGAAGGGGGAAACCCGCACCGGACAGAGCCGGCACCCCGGGAGGATCCCACGCTCCAGCAGGGGCTCCGAGGCCTCCTCGGGCATGTCGAAGCCCACGAACTCGACCTCCTCGCGGAGCGCCACCTGGCTCAGGCGGAGCTCCGCCTCGAGGCCCGGCGCGACGGATGTCGTGACGGCCTGCGCGTCGAGCGTCTGCGTAGGAAGAGGCTTGCGGCTCACGGGCGGCGCTCCCGGGTCGATCGCATGAGAATGATAACGGCTCTCAACAAGGTAAGAGGGCGAGGGGGACGGGCGAAAGGGGCGCGTGGGTGCGGGGTCCGGAGGAGCCGGGGGGCGCCCCGAGAACCGGGACCGCAGGCGCGGCGCGAAGGCGCGGCCCGATGCCGCTCACGCGGCGGGCGGTCGCAGGACCAGGACGGCGAAGCCCGTGTCGAGGCGCTCGCCGTGCCAC
>CAZOYA010000373.1:0-1673 GCA_964583815.1 uncultured Gemmatimonadaceae bacterium
TCAGGGCGGCGCCGAAGAACGACGTGCCGGATCCGTTGAACTCGTGGGTGGTCAGGCGGTTCGCGCCGTGGACGCCCGTGCAGGCGACCTCCCCCACGGCGAAGAGCCCCGGGACCGTGGTCTCACCCCAGGTGTTCGTCCGCACGCCGCCCATCGTGTAGTGCGCCGCGGGCGAGACCGGGATCCGGTCGCGCGCCATGTCGAGCCCCGCCTCGAGGCACGTGGCGTAGATCTGCGGGAAGCGGGCCGCGAGCCAGGCGGGATCGCGCGCGGTGGCGTCGAGCAGCACGTGGTCGCTCCCGGTCTCGAGCATCTCCCGGAGCGCGGCGCGGGCCACGACGTCGCGCGCCGCGAGCTCCGCCCGCTCCGCGTCGTAGCGGGGCATGAAGCGCTCCCCGCGCACGTTGTAGAGGAGCGCGCCCTCGCCCCGCACCGCCTCCGAGATCAGGAACACCGGCCGGTCCGGCAGCACCAGCGCGGTGGGATGGAACTGCGTGAACTCCATGTCCATGATCTCCGCGCCGGCGTGGTAGGCCAGCGCGACCCCGTCGCCCGTCGAGACCGGCGGGTTCGTCGTGGTGCGGTACATCCGTCCGGCGCCGCCCGTCGCCAGGACCACGGCGGGCGAGCGGAACGTGCGCGGGACGCCCTCGTCGACGAGGAAGACCTCGACGCCGGCGACGTGCCCGTCCTCCACGAGGATGCGGCTCGCGAGCGCGTGCTCGAGCACGTCGACCTGGTGGCGCGCGAGCGAGGAGAGCGAGAGCTCGATCTCGAGGCCGGTCGCGTCGCCTCGGGCGTGGAGGATGCGCGAGCGCGAGTGCGCGGCCTCGCGTCCGAGCTCGACCTCCCCGTCGGCCGTGTCGAAGCGGACGCCGTAACGGACGAGGTCCGCGATGCGGTCCGACGCCTCGTAGCAGAGGATCCGGGCGGCCTCCTCGTCGACGAGCCCCGCTCCGGCGTCCAGCGTGTCCTTCAGGTGGAGCGCCGGATCGTCCCCCGGCCCCACCGCCGCGGCGATGCCTCCCTGGGCGTAGCGCGTCGAGGCCTCCTCGATGCCGCCCTTGGTGACCACGAGCACCCGCCCGGGCGCCTCGAGGGCCGCGTAGAGCCCGGCGATCCCCGAGCCGACGACGATGAGGTCGTACCGCTCCTCCGTGGGAGTGGCCATGTCGCGATGCGCTCGGGCGGGGCTCAGGCGACCAGGTGGACGAGGTGGTAGGAGCGCTTCCCCTTGCGGAGCACGAGGTAGCGCCCCCCGATCGCGTCCGAGGCCGAGACGCTGGCGTCCACGCCTTCCACCCGGCGGTTGTTCACGTAGACGCCGCCGCCCTCGATGGCCCGGCGGGCGTCGCCCTTCGAGCTGGCGACGCCGGTCTCCACGAGCAGATCCACGAGCGGGAGGCCGCCGTCGAGGCGCGCGCGGGGCAGCTCCGTGGACGGCACGTCCGCGAAGACCTCCGCGATCTCCGCGGCGGAGATGCCGTCGAGCGCGCCTCCGAAGAGCGCCTCCGTGGCGCGCCGGGCCTCGGCGAGGCCGCTCTCCCCGTGCACCCGCCGGGTGACGTCCTCGGCGAGCGCGGCCTGGGCGGCGCGCCGGTGCGGCTCCCGCTCCACGGCGTCGGCGAGCTCGTCGGCGCGCTCGCGCCCCAGCAGCGTGAAGTAGCGCAGGT
>CAZOYA010000374.1:0-1671 GCA_964583815.1 uncultured Gemmatimonadaceae bacterium
TATTTTCGTTCTGTGCGACACGTCGGGTGCGTGTCGCCCTCGTTGACGAGCACGAGCTCGCCGTGTTCGGGGTCGTGTTCGACCGGCATCATCCGGCCGTTCGGTGTGCGGCACCACGAGACCTCCGCGCCGCAGCGGCGGCACTCAGCCACGACGTTCCCTCGTCCTGCTCGACGCGCCGCACGTGCACTCAAAGGGCACGCCAACGCCGTCAACTCGGCAGACGATGTCGCACCGCCGGTCGTGGTCGGAGGGTACAGTCCCATCCTCGAATGAGCAGCACGAGCAGTCGCGCCCGCACTGCACGTTCCAAGAACGCGCCAGCTCATCCGCAGCCTTGATTGACTCGGCCGAGAGCAGCCCCCCTCCGCATTCGGGACACGTGCCGCCGCTGCGCCCGCCGCTGTAGCCGCAGCCTCCGCCGCCTCCACGGCCGATACAGTGCGGCGCGTTCTCGATTCCCTTCATCGCAACGTCCCCTGACCGATGCGGCACCCGCACGCCGCGTAGATGCACCGCCCGCGCTGCTGACGCGGCTCGGACGGCTTGCCGCAGTGAGGGCAGCGCCCCGCCTCCATCTCCGCGTTGAAGCGCGCCGCCGCGTCGCTGATGCGCGCAACCTCCTTCTCGACCTCCTCCTCGGTCGGGAAGCGGCGCGACGAGCACGTGCCCGACTCCACCTCGCCGCGGATGCACGGGATGTGGAGCGGGCGTGCGCTCGGGTCCCGGACGCTGTCGTACCGGATCCCGAGCTTGCACGCGTCGCTCCTGGTGCCGGTGAAGTGCACGCACTTGTCGGCGATCTGTTCGCGGATGGACTTAGGCATCGAGACCGCTCTCCATGCTCGTCTGCCGCGTGAAGTGTTCGAGCATCGCAACGAGGTCCGGCTGCGGACCATGACGCGCCTCGTCGACCTCGCGGTGTCGCGCGTCGCGCTTGACCAGCAGGTCGCCGGGCTCGACGACGTCCTCGACGCACGCGTCGTGGTACTCGCACAGCCTGTTGAACTGCCGACACGCGGCGCCAGCGCGCCACGGTACGAGCTGACCGCGACGGAACAGGCGCACGAGCCGCGCCCCGTTCCAAGCGCCCTGCGCCGCGCGGTGCACCGCAGCGTCCGGGATGGTTTCCTCAAACTGCGACACGAAGCGGGCGATCGACGGGAGGCCGTCGCGTCGCGCCGCCTGCTTCGCGTGCAGCTCCGCGAGCCGTTCGTCGGCGGCTTCCTTGGCCGCCTGCGCCTTGGCCACCTTCTTGGGGTCGCCGTTGGCCTTGGCGGCGGCGAGCGCGTCGACCGCCTTCATCATCCACAAGGGCGGAGCCTGCGACGCGATCGCACGAGCGTAGACGTCGCGCGTCGTGTCGACCTCGGCGATCGACACCGAGCCATCCTTGTTGACCTTCGGCTCGGACGGGTAGCTCTTGCGGATGACGTTCAGCACCACGCCGCCGCCCACGAGCTCCGGCCCGAACATATGCCGGAGCGCGTAGATGTAGAGCGGGAGCTGGGGATCGGTGGAGAGCTTGAGCTCGTACGTGCTCGCGTCCCCGACCGTCGACTTGTGCTCACCTGCGACGACCTTTTGGAGCGCGAGGTCGAAGAGCACGAGGTCGATGACACCTTCGAGCCAGTCGCCGGACCGCTTGCCCGCCTGTGACAGCACGGGCAC
>CAZOYA010000375.1:0-1650 GCA_964583815.1 uncultured Gemmatimonadaceae bacterium
GGCCAACCGGCTGAGCCGCACCCTGGGGAGCGAGCGATGAGCCTCCTGGACATCAGGAGTCATCTGGTCGCGTGCTTCCCCGAGCGGGAGCACGCGATCGATAACATCCTCACCGCCCTCGTCGCGCGGGAGCATTGCCTCCTCGTGGGGATCCCGGGGACCGGGAAGAGCGCGCTCGCGCGGGAGTTCGCCGCGTGCATCAGCGGCGACTTCTACGAGTATCTCTTCTCGAAGTTCACAACCCCCGAGGAGTTCCTGGGACCGTTCTCGATCGGCGGTCTCAAGCAAGACAAGTATGAGCGCGTGCTGGCGGGGCGCTTGGCCGAGTGTCAGGTCGCGTTCCTGGACGAAATCTTCAAGAGCAACTCGGCCTCGCTCAATACGCTCCTCCCCATCCTGAACGAGCGCATCGTCTTCCAGGGCGGGGGCGCGCTACCGATCCCGCTGCGCGTCGCCGTGGCGGCGAGCAACGAGCTCCCGAGCGACCCGTCGCTCCAAGCGCTCTGGGACCGCCTCGTGCTTCGCTGTTTCGTGCATCCGCTCGCCCGCGACAAGGCGCGCCGCGCGGTCATGCTCGGTGAGCACCGCCCCGCCGGAAAGCGGCCGACGCTCGACCTTCGGCGCCTCGATCGTTTCGACCTGACCGAGGTTGAGCTCCCGAAGGCGGTCGTCGATCCCATGATGACCATGCGGCGCGAGCTGGAGGCGAACGGGATCGTCTACGGGGACCGGCGATGGGTGAAGGCGGCGAAGGCCGTCCGGGCGTACACGCTCGTCACCGGCGCAACGAAGGCCGACACGACGTCGCTCAAGGTTCTCAGCTCAGTCCTTTGGGACAAGGAGGACCAGATCGCCGACGTCGAGAAGACCGTCGGGAAGGTGGCGGCGCCCTACGTGATGAAGGCGCGTGAGGCCATCGACGTGCTGCTCAAGGAGGTCCCGGCGGACATCGAATCGCGCGTGTCGGACGACATCTCCAAGGCGCTGGTCAAGCTCCAGGACGGGCACAAGCGGCTCCAGGGGCTCGCACAGAAGGCGGACGGTCGCGAGCGTGAGGAGATCAAGGGCTTCGCGACGCAGGTCGCGGCCCGCTTCAACGCGCTCCGGGCTGTGCTTCGCGAGCGCTACGGCCTCGGCACCGCGCTCCCGGAAGGGAGCTGAGGAGGGCGCTATGGATCTCGCGACCATCATGGGTGCCGAGGCCGAAGCGGCCGAGGTCGAAGAGGTGCTGGAGGGGGTCGTCCTTGACGAGCTCCCCCCGCACATGAAGGACCGGGATCTCGTCTACGAGACGGGAGCCTGGATCCGCTACTCCTGGGACGAGGCGCTGGAGGACCCGGAGACCAAGGAGCGCGTGGAGGCGCGATTCCCCGGCACCGAGTGGCGCGCGTTCGTCCGTGAAGTCTTCGCGCGGCTCTACGGTACGACCGAGCGTCTCGAGCAGGTCCCGCTCGGCGCCGAGTGGGCGGAGCCGGTCCACGAGGCCGTCGAGGGCGTGCGGGAGTGGCAGGAGCTCATCGACGAATGCCGCGGGGACCCGACTATAGCGATGCTGTCCGCGCTGCACGTGGCGGACGAGGTGGACGTGCCGGCCCCTGGTCCGCCCGTCGATCCGCGCGAGGCGGCTGCCGAGACGGCCGACACGTCGCT
>CAZOYA010000376.1:0-1645 GCA_964583815.1 uncultured Gemmatimonadaceae bacterium
TCTACCGCGGCGCCCGCTCCGACACGTAGAGCGTGGCCGGCTGCAGCTCGCCCTCCTGGTACGTCCCCACCCAGATGTTGTAGTTGCCGCTCGGCGGGCCGTCGAGCCGGATGACCGGGTGCTTGCCGTCCGCGTCGTCGCTGCAGTGCCAGGTGCCGTGCGCGTCGTTCACGAGCAGGGTCAGGTCGGCGTCGGACCGCGCGTAGATGTAGAGCGGCATCGATCCCGCGCTGTAGTTCAGGTCGAAGTCCGGCGCATCGAGGTTGATGAAGCCCCGGCACCCGTCCCCTTCGACGGGGTTCGGATCCGCTCCACCCGCCTGGAGCTCGCGCATGACGGGATCCGGCAGGAACCCGGACGAGAGCTGCAGCGTCTCGTAGACCGGCACGGCGGAGATGTCCGGCATCCCCGCGCCCAGCTCGGCGAACGCCGCCGCGAGCTCGTCCGCGTCGATGGAGGGATCGATCTCCGAGAAGTGCAGCGAGGCCTCCTGGAGCGCGCCCGCGGCATAGGTGCCGACCCACACGGCGTAGCTCCCGTCGAGCGGCGTCTCGAACGAGATCATCGGATCGGTGCCCTGCCAGTCGTCGCTGCAGTGCCACGCGCCGGCGGGATCGTGGACGAGGAGCGTGACGTCGCTCCGGGAGCGGGCGTAGATGTACAGCGGGCCGCTCCCGGGGGTGTAGCTGAGCCGGTAGTCCGGCGCCGCCGCGTTGAGGTGGCCCGCGCAGCCCGCGGCCGGGATCGCGTTCATGTCGCCGCCGCCCGCCTGGAGCGAGCGCGACACGGGATCGGGGAGGAAGCCGGCGGCGAGCTCGATGGTGCCGTAGACCGGCACCTCCTTCCAGTTCTGCGCCGCCACGGGCGTGGCGTGGACGGTCGCGAGCGCGAGGACGGATGCGGAAACGAGAACGGCCGCGGGGGACGAGCCGAGCGAAGGGCGCAGCAAGGGAGGGACTCCGGAAGAGGTGGGTGTGCCGCTACCACGCTAAGCACGCCCCGCCCCCGCGCACCACGAAAAAAATCGGACGCGTTCGGCGCGCCCGCGCCGCGTTCGTCGCCTATCCGTGCTCGACGTACTGCAGCGCGGGGCCGAGCGCCGAGTATCCCTCGTTCATCCGGTCGAGCTCCTCGACGTCCCCCGCCGCGAGCCCGATCCCGAGGGCGCCCAGGTTCTCCCGCAGATGCTCCCGCTGGTTGGCCTTGGGAAGCGGAGCCACGCCCTTCCCGATCGCCCACGCGAGCAGGACCTGGGCCGGCGTCCCCCCGACGCGCTCGGCGACGCGGCGCAGCCCGTCGTCGTACAGGCGCTCGCCGCGCGTGAGCGGGCTGTAGGCCTGGATGACGATGCCGCGCTCGCGGCAGTAGCGCAGCATGTCCGCGCTCCACCCGAAGGGGGTCCACTCGATCTGGTTCACGAGGGGCGCCTCTCCGACCTGTTTCTCGAGCTGCCGCAGCTCGTGGATCGAGTAGTTGCTCACGCCGATCTCCCGCGCGTAGCCCTCGGCGCGCGCGCGGACGAGTCCGTCCCAGATGCGCACCCCCAGACCCTTCGGCGGCGGCCGGTGGATGAGCACGAGGTCGGCGTAATCCTGGCGCATCTCGTCGAGATAGCGGCGGATCGCGTCGTAGCCGTCGTCGTCCT
>CAZOYA010000377.1:0-1637 GCA_964583815.1 uncultured Gemmatimonadaceae bacterium
TCGTCGTGGGAGATCCCAAGCAGAGCATCTACCGTTTCCGCCGCGCGGACATCCAGCTCTACCAGATGGTGAAGGCGCGCTTCGCGGAGTTCGGCGACGTGCTCGAGTTGACCGCGAACTTTCGCTCGCGCCCGCCCATCGGGGATCTCGTGAACGAGCTGTTCCGGGGCGAGTCCTTCTTCCCCGACGAGGCGACGGCGGAACAGGCGTGCTTCGAGCCGCTCCACGCGCAGCCGCCGCTCGAGGATGCGCCCGAGGGCGTGTTCTTCCATTTCGTCGCCCCCGACGCGATGAACCGGCACGCGATCGCGGCCGACGACGCCGCGCGCCTCGCGAGCTGGATCCGGGCGCGCGTCGATGCCGGAGAGCGGACGCCCGGCGACTTCCTGCTGCTCACCCGCACGCGGGCCTCGATCCCCGAGTACGCCCGGGCGCTCGAGGACCGGAGCCTGCCGGTCCAGGTGACGGGGGCGGGGGTCGGCATGGAGGAGGAGCTCACCGAGCTCCGCGTGCTCCTCGCGTGCATGCTCGATCCCGGCGATCCCGTGCGGGTCGTGGCGACGCTCGTCGGCACGTTCTTCGGGCTCGACTACGACGCCCTGCTCGATCACCACCTCGCCGGGGGGCGCTTCGAGGTCGTGCACCCCGGCGCGGAGGGCGAGCCCGAGGTGCTCGAGGCCCTCGCGCTCCTGCACGACTGGTGGCGGATCTCCTCCCGGGAGCCGGCCGACGTGTTCGTGGAGCGCCTGGTGCGCGAGCTCGGGCTTCTCCCGTTCGCGGCGGCCGGATCGCTCGGCTCTCTGCGCGCGGGGGCGCTCGGCTACGCGCTCGAGGCGGTGCGGGTCGCGGCGCTCGGGGGGGACGCCTCCCTCCCGGGCGCGATCGAGGCGCTGGACCGGGCGCTCGAGCTGTCGGAGGCGGAAGCCCCGCTCGAGCCCGGCCGGCCGGACGCGGTCCGGGTGATGAACCTGCACCAGGCCAAGGGACTCGAGGCGGAGGTGGTGATCCTCGCGGAGCCCGCGGGCGAGAACGACCGGGCGCCCACCATGCACGTGGCGCGGGACGACGACGGGCGGGCCCGGGGCTACCTCGAGGTGTCGGTGCCGACGGCCGGGTTCGGCGGGCCGACGGTGCTGGCGCACGCGCCGGGCTGGGCGGCCTGGAAGGAGCGCGAGCGGCGCTTCGCCGAGGCGGAGGAGGTCCGGCTCCTGTACGTCGCCGTGACGAGGGCGCGCGCCGAGCTGGTCGTGTCGCGCCGGCCGGAGGGGACGAACCGCTCGCCCTGGAGGGCGCTCGATCCGTGGCTGGAGGCGCACGCGACGGGGCTCGAGCTCGAGATCGCGCCGCCCGAGCCGGCGGACCGGCTGGCGGAGGACTGGGTCGAGGACGCGGAGCGGCTCGCGCGCGAGGCGGCGGAGCGGCGGGGGGCGATGGCCGCGGCGGGCGTGCGGCGGATCTCGGTCACGGCGCACGCGAAGGGTACGGACGCCGGGGCGGGCCCGGTGGGCGGCGCGCCGGAGCGGGCGGGGTCCGGGTCCGGACCGAGGGCTCCGGACGCGGTGCCGGGCGCCGATGTCACGGGGCGGCCGGCGGCGGACGCGCCGGCGGAGCCCGCGGGCCCGGTCGAGCGCTACCGC
>CAZOYA010000378.1:0-1636 GCA_964583815.1 uncultured Gemmatimonadaceae bacterium
GCTCGACCTCGACCGGGGGGACACCGTCGAGGCCGGCCCCGTCCTAGGCCGCATACAGCCCGCGCCGCAGGATTCGCGCACGGTCGCCACGCTCCGCGCGGAGGTCCAGGCGGCCCGGGCCGCCCGCGAGCAGGCGTCGTCCCGGCTCGCGGCGGCGGAGGCCCGGGCGCGCCAGACCGGCCTGGAAGTGGAGCGGCGACGGCCGCTCGCGGACATGGGAGCGCTCAGCCGGGAGCAGATGGAGCGCGTCGAGGTGGAGGCGGAGCTCGCGGCCCGCGAGCTGGAAGCGGCGCGCGCGGTCCTGGCGGCCGCGGAGGCTTCGCTCGAGACCGCGGAAGCCCGCCTCCTGGGGGCGACGCCGGAGGCGGTCCCGCCCGACGGGGACGCGGCCGTCCCCGTAGCCGCGCCGGCGTCCGGGCGGGTCGTCGTCCTCCCGGACCGGAGTGGGCGCGTCGTGGCGGCCGGCGAGCCGCTCCTCGAGCTCGCCGACACGGACGCGCTCGAGATCGTCGTGGACGTGCTCTCCCGCGACGCCGTGCGGATCCGGCCCGGCCAGGAGATGCGGGTGACCTCGTGGGGCGGGCCGGAGCCGTTCCGGGGTACCGTCCGGACGGTCACGCGCGCAGGTTACACGGAGATCTCGGCGCTCGGGGTCGAGGAACAGCGCGTGGACGTGTTGGTGGAGGTCCCGCATCCCCCCGAGTCGCTGGGGACCGGGTACGAGGTCACGGGCGAGATCGTCGTCTGGGAGGGCGCGGACGTGCTGTCCGTCCCGGCGAGCGCGGTGTTCCGGAGCCCCGACGCGGGCGCCGGCGCCGACCCGGACGGCGGATGGGCCCTGTTCGTGATCGACCAGGGACGTGCGAGGCTCCGGGAGGTCCGTGTCGGTCGCTCGGGCCGCGAGCGGGTGCAGGTGCTGGAGGGGATCGAGGAGGGAGAGCTCGTCGTCCCGTTCCCGCCGGCGGAGCTCGAGCCCGGGACACGCGTGCGCATCGTGGAGGGCGGTTGAGCATGGAAATCGGCATCTACAGCTTCGCGGAGACGCGCCTCGACCCGGCCACGGGGCGCCAGGTGGACGCCGGGCAGCGGCTCCGCGATCTCCTCGAGGAGATCGAGCTCGCGGACCAGGTGGGCCTCGACGTGTTCGGCGTGGGCGAGCACCACCGCGCCGACTACGCCTCGTCCGCGCCGGCCGTCGTGCTCGCCGCGGCCGCGGGGCGCACGCGCCGGATCCGCCTGACGAGCGCCGTGACCGTGCTCGGCTCGGACGACCCGGTGCGGGTGTTCCAGGCCTTCTCCACGCTCGACCTGCTCAGCGAGGGGCGCGCGGAGATCATGGCCGGGCGCGGCTCGTTCATCGAGTCGTTCCCGCTCTTCGGCTACGACCTCTCCGAGTACGACGCGCTCTTCGAGGAGAAGCTCGATCTCCTCCTCCGTCTGCGGGCGCAGGAGCGGGTGCGCTGGTCCGGGCGGCACCGTCCCCCGATCGAGGACCGCGCCGTCTATCCGCGCCCCCGGCAGTCGCCCCTGCCGGTGTGGATCGCCGTGGGGGGCAACCCGCCCTCCGCCGTGCGCGCGGGCACGCTCGGCCTTCCGATGGCGCTCGCGATCATCGGGGGCGCGCCGGAGCGCTTCC
>CAZOYA010000379.1:0-1611 GCA_964583815.1 uncultured Gemmatimonadaceae bacterium
AGGAGCACGCGGCAGAGCGCGACGCGGCGGCGCTCGCCGCCGGAGAGCGTGCGCACGTCCGCATCCGCCGGCGGGAGGCGCAGCGCGTCCATCGCGATCTCGATGTGCCGGTCGAGCTCCCAGGCGTTCGCGGCCTCGATCCGGTCCTGGAGCTTCCCCTGCTCCTCGAGCAGCGCGTTCATCTCCTCGTCGCTCTCGATCTCCCCGAAGGCGAGGCTCACCTCCTCGAAGCGCCGGAGGAGGGCGCGCGTCTCCGCCACGGCCAGCTCGACGTTGCCCTGCACGTCGAGGCTCTCGTCGAGCTGCGGCTCCTGGGGCAGGTAGCCGATGCGCGTACCCCTCGCGGCCCACGCCTCGCCCTGGAAGTCGGTGTCGAGGCCCGCCATGATGCGCAGGAGCGAGCTCTTGCCGGATCCGTTGGGACCGACCACGCCGATCTTCGCGCCGGGGTAGAACGAGAGATTGATGTTCTCGAGGATCTGCCGCTTGGGCGGCACGATCTTCGAGAGGCGATGCATGTGGTAGATGAACTGCGGTCCGGACATGGCTCGTTCGGAGGATGTGCCTGGATGACGGGGCGCGTCCCGGGCCCCGGGCCGGGGAATCTAACAGCTACGAGGGGGCCGGACCGACCGGGCCCGCGGCCGGTGCGGAGGCGGGGACGGTGACCCGTTCGAGCATGGCGCATCCCGCGCGGTTTCGGTACACATTCAGACTCCCTGCCGCCCATCCGGAACCACCACGCGAGGCCGCGCCGTACAGCGTCGCGGTCCGCGTTTCAAGGAGGACGCATGACCGCCGTGAAGACGGTGCTCGTGGTGGACGACGAGCCGTCCGTGCTACGGGTGGCGAGCAAGGTGCTGCGGCGTGACGGGTATCACATCCTCGAGGCACTCGGCGGTGAGGAAGCGCTCCGGATCGCGGAGGAGCACGAGGGGGAGATCGACCTGCTGCTCACCGACGTGGTCATGCCCGGCCTCGGTGGGCGCGAGCTCGGCGAGCGGTTCCGCGAGCGCCACCCCGGCACCGCCCTCCTCTTCATGTCCGGATACACCGAGGACGAGGTGCTCCTGCAGGGGATCCGCGTGGCGGAGGTGAACTACATCTCCAAGCCGTTCACCGTGGCGGGCCTCCGCGAGAAGGTGCGCGAGGTGCTCGCCGACGGGGAGGAGGCGGGCGAAGCCGAGCGCTGAGCTCGCCGGCTCAGCTCCCGCCCGCGCCCCGCGCCAGCGTGCGGTAGTACTCCTCCACCAGCTCGCGGTAGCGCTCCGGCACCTCGTCGGAGCCCGCGAGCGTGCCCCGGCGTGGCGCGGTGCCCTCCACCTCGCGCCGGAGCCCGAACTCGAGCCGCTTGAGGGTCTCGAGGATCTGCGCCTGGAGCGCCGCCACCTGCGCCGGATTCCCGTAGGTGCCGTCCGCGGCGAGGCGCTCCATGGCCTCCATCACCGCCCGCAGCTCCTCGGGAGAGCGGCCGGCGTCGGTGAGGGCCTGCCGCAGGTCCCGCGCCTGCCCGATCCGCTCGCGGAACTCGCTCCGGAACTGCCGGATCTCGTCGTCCGTGAACTCGCGCGGGGTCCCCCCCGTGGGGCCTCCGCCGCCCTGGCGGGTGCC
>CAZOYA010000380.1:0-1605 GCA_964583815.1 uncultured Gemmatimonadaceae bacterium
AGTTCTGCTCGTGATCGGCGTGCAGGATGAAGAGCACGTCGAGGGCGCGCGCGAGCACCGGGCTCGGCTTGTAGTCCCGCGTCCCGATCCGGAAGAGCATGTTGAGGAAGTTCTCCGTATAGGAGAACTCGTTCTCCGGATAGACGTACGGGAGCCCGCGATGGTGCCGGTAGGAGTAGGCGGCCAGCGTGGGCATCTTCGCGACCAGCCGCACGATCTGCTCCCAGCGCACGGCCGGGTCGTCGATCTGCTTGGCCTCGGGATAGAACGTCGAGAGCGCCGCCACCCCGCTGATGACCATGCTCATCGCGTGGGCGTCGTAGCGGAAGCCCTCGAAGAGGTCGGTGATGTTCTCGTGCACGTAGGTGTGGAACGTCACCTCGTGCACGAAGGCATCGAGCTGCGCCTTGGTCGGGAGCTCGCCCTTGAGGAGCAGGTAGGCCACCTCCAGATGCGACGCGCGCTCCGCGAGCTGCTCGATCGGGTAGCCGCGATAGCGGAGGATCCCCTCCCCGCCGTCGATGTAGGTGATCGAGCTGCGGGTCGACGCCGTGTTCGTGAACGCGGGGTCGTACGCCATCATCCCGAAGTCGGAGTCGTGGACCTTGATCTGGCGCAGGTCCATGGCGCGGATGACGTCCCCCTCGAGGATCTCGATCTCGTACTCGCGTCCGGTACGGTTGTCCCGGATCGAGAGGGTGTCCGTTCCCCCGCTTCCACTCTCTGGCATGAATGTCTCCGTCTGGGTGGCTGGTTCCCCGCACCTGGTAAGGAAGAGCCTGATATTATACGCCTGGCCGGGCCGGGGCCCAAGGCGGGCGGGCGCGTGATGCCGGGGGCGGGAATCGAACCCGCATGCCCTTTCGGACAGCGGCTTTTGAGGCCGCCGCGTCTACCGTTCCGCCACCCCGGCCCGCACGCGGAGCCGCAACCTAACGGGGGCGGCCCCGGCCGCTCAACGCGGTCGCCCCGCGCGGGTCCTGACAGGCCGCCTCCGTTCTGGCATCATTAGGGCTCCAAGGCGCATCGCGACGACGAACAGGAGCCCCACCCGTGGCGGACGTGAAGCGAGATCCATTCGGAGCCCGAACGACCCTCGATCTCCCGGAGGGTCCCACCTCCTTCTACCGGGTCCCGCGTCTGGTGGAGGCCGGCGTCCTCGACTCGATCGACCGCCTGCCGTTCTCGATCCGGGTGCTGCTCGAGAACGCCCTCCGGCACGCCGGCGGGGAGTACGTCAGCCAGGAGCACGTCGAGGCGGTCGCGCGCTGGAGCCGCACGAACGCCGGGGCGGACGTGCCGTTCATGCCGAGCCGCGTCGTGCTCCAGGACTTCACGGGCGTGCCCGCGGTAGTCGACCTCGCCGCGATGCGCGACGGGCTGCGCGAGCTCGGCGGCGACCCCTCGCGCATCAATCCCGTGGTCCCGGCGGACCTCGTGATCGACCACTCCGTGCAGGTCGACTACTTCGGGAGCGAGCGGGCGTTCGCGCTCAACGTGGACCGCGAGTTCGAGCGGAACCACGAGCGATACGCGCTGCTCCGCTGGGCCCAGGAGGCCTTCGACAACTTCTCGGTCGTGCCGCCCGGCACCGGCATCGTGCAC
>CAZOYA010000381.1:0-1585 GCA_964583815.1 uncultured Gemmatimonadaceae bacterium
GACCCGTGGGAGCGCCCTGCGGGAGTCACGCCCACGCGAGCCCGGGCCCGGCTGTGGCCGGCTCACCCGGGCGGGGGCTGGGGGCCCGCGGCGAGGGATCACCGGCTGGGCCCTGGATCATAGACGGCCGGGGGGCGGCCGAGCAAGAAGCGAAAAGCTACATTCCAGGCATGCTCGACGAGATCGATCTCCGGATCCTGGAGCTCCTCCAGGAGAACGCCCGCATCGCCAACGCCGAGATCGGCCGGCGCGTGGGGCTCACCGCCTCGGCCGTCTTCCAGCGCGTGCGGAAGCTGGAGGAGGCGGGCGTCGTGCGCGGATACCATGCACACATCGATCCGGGCGCCGTGGACCAGGGGCTGCTCGCCTTCGTCGCGGTGCAGACCGGCGAGGGCGCGCGCGGCGCCCGCGAGACCGCCGAGGTGCTCGCGAGCATCCCCGAGGTCACGGAGGTCCACCGCGTCGTGGGGGAGGACTGTTTCTTCCTCAAGGTCCGCGTGAAGGACACCGCCGCGCTGGGCCGGCTGCTGGACGAGAAGATCCAGCCGCTGCCGCCGGTCGCCTCGACCCGCACGACGATCGTGCTGAGCACCGCGAAGGAGCGCCTGCCGGGTCCGGCGCGGAACGGCTCGGGACCGGACGCCACCGCGACCTGAGCCGGTCCCGGCGGACCCCCCGCGACCGCCCGCGGATCGCCATCCTCCCCCGAACGAATCGAAGCCTCCGTCACCATTTCGCGCGCGATTCGTTCGTGAAGTAGCGCGTTGTGCATGGGAATCGTGACCCGTACATTGCGCCGAAGGGCTCCGTTCAACCTTCAAGCACACGAGGCACCCTATGAGACGCTTCCTTCGTGGGCACATTCTCGCGGCGCTCCTCGGGGCGCCGCTCGCCGTCTGGGCGTGCGGCGGCGACGACGGGAACGGCACGACCGACCCGCCGACGACGGGCACGCTCCAGGTCACCGTGACCGCGGACGGCACCGCGCGGCAGGGGGTCGACGTGGACCTCTTCGAGCCGGGCGGCACGAACCCGATCGACACGGAGACCACGGGCTCGGACGGCCGCGCCACCTTCTCCGATCTCGAGCCCGGCGGCTACGAGATCGAGATCGAGGTGCCGGACGGCTTCGTGCTCGAGGACGACGAGACGCGCAAGGGCGCGACCGTCTCGGCGGGATCCACGGCGAACGCCTCGTTCGCGATCGTGGACGACTTCGACGGGCCGGTCGTGGAGATCGTCGCGGCCGGCCAGAGCTTCTCGGAGGACGACGTGACGATCGAGCCCGGCACGAAGGTGCGCTGGGTCACGACGGACGGAGGCCACACCGTCACGCCGGACGGACACAGCGAGTGGTCGGCCGGCCAGCTCTCGAACGCGTCCTCCGTGTTCGAGCACGTGTTCGAGAACGTGGGCGAGTTCCCCTACTACTGCGTGCCCCACCAGGCGATGGGGATGACGGGGATCATCCGGGTGGAAGCGCCCTGAGAGGGCGGGTGTCCGGGGCCCGTCGCGGCCCCGGATACCCTACCCTGATGCCCTACTTCAGCTCGCGCTGGTGCTCGATGATCTGACCCACCAGCCC
>CAZOYA010000382.1:0-1576 GCA_964583815.1 uncultured Gemmatimonadaceae bacterium
GTCGGCGAGCTGGGAGCCGCTGGACCTCATGGGACCGCTCCCGATCCGCTGAGCGCGCTCCCCAGCTCCCGAACGCCCGCCCGGCCAAGCGCCCGGCGGGCGTTCGCGCGTTCGGGGCCTGGCGCGCGCAGGTCGCCGCCTGCGCGCTTGGAGCGCCCGGTCCCGACCAATCCCGCCCGGGAGGGCGCTCGGGCCTTGTGGGGCGAACCTGGCGCGAGCAGTGCTAGGCTGAACGGGCGGCGCATCGTGCAACCCGGCCGCCCGGTCCCCGATCCTGCGCCGCCGGGGAGCGCGGCTGAGCGAGGACCAGATGGCAAAGAAGACCCCCGACCCGACGCGCGAGGTACCGCGCGGAGGGCACGCGCGAGTGAACCAGGGGACGAAACCGCGTCACCCTGCAAAGGACGTCACGATCCGCCGACGGGAGCTCGTCGAGAAATGGTGGATCGAGGGCATGAACCTCGCGGACATCCGGTCGCGCCTGCTCCAGGACACGAACGAGAACTGGAGCCGTCAAACGATCTGGAAGGACCTCTGCGGGATCCGGGAGCGCTGGGAGAAGGAGGGCGGCAAGCGCTCGCGCGAGCAGGTCCGAATGGAGTTGGAGCGCATGGCGCGGCGGGTCTTCTCCGAGTCGATGACCAGGAAGAAGACCGCGACGCGCCGCGAGCAGGACAAGAACGGGAAGGTCGTCACGACCACGGTGCTCCTGCCCGACCCCGACCTCGCCTCCGCGAACCGCGCGATCGAGCGCATCGCGGCGCTGCACGGGCTCAACGTCACGACGCTCGACGGGACGCTCAACATGAAGGGACTAACCGACTTGCTCGGCGAGGCAGCGGAGGGGCTCGACGACGAGTAGCCAACCCATCACCAAGAACAGGAACGCGCGGCGCACGGGCTACCCGGCGCCGCGTTTCCGCTGGAGGAGACCGTGACCAAAACAAAGAGCGCGTGGGAACTTGCCGAGGAGGCGGGATTCACGCGTGGGCAGTGGGCGGGAGCGGAGGCGATGCGGCAACGCGTCGTCGACGCGCTGCACCGGCGCGTCCCGCGCGCGATCGTCGACCTCGTCCGGGACATCCCCGCGGACCCGCCAGAGCCCGAGTGCGCCTGCGAGGGCCACGGCTGGCTTCACATGGAGGACTCGATGGGACGCGGACCGGGGATTGAGCGCTGCGATTCGTGCGCGCTCTTCGACAGCGACGAGGCCGCATGTGTGGCACACGATTCGGTGTGTGACTGCGGACTCAAGGTAGTAACGGAGGAACCATGACCAGCGAGAGAAAAGAAGCGACAAAACTGGAAACCCTCAGCGAGCGCGTCGCGCTCTGGGAGCGCGGCAGTGGACGCACGATCCCGGCGCACCTCGCGCGTGCGGTCGTGAACGAGGCCAAGCGCGTCGTTGATCTGGGCGACGTGCTTCAGCACAAGGTGCGCGAGCTGTATCTCTGGGGCTCGAACGCCTCCAACTTTGGCGCGGACATCAGCTCGGTGCTGGAGACCAAGATCGAAGCGCTGCGCGCGCACGCCAGCCAGTTCACGGAGGAACTCTTCGGCCGCATGCGCGAGTTCT
>CAZOYA010000383.1:0-1575 GCA_964583815.1 uncultured Gemmatimonadaceae bacterium
AGGTCACGACCTCGCGCTGCTCGTCGCGGTCGGGGTGCGAGGCGTCGATGACGTGGAGCAGCACGTCCGCCTCGCGCGCCTCCTCGAGGGTCGAGCGGAAGGACGCGACCAGGTGGTGCGGGAGCTTCCGGATGAACCCGACGGTGTCCGTGACGAGCACCTCGTGGCCGCTCCCGACGTCGACGCTGCGCGTGGCGGAGTCGAGCGTGGCGAAGAGGCGGTCCTCGACGAACAGGTCGGAGCCCGAGAGCGCGCGCAGGAGCGAGGACTTCCCGGCGTTCGTGTAACCGACGAGCGCGGCGCGGAACTTCCCCTCCCGCGCCCTGCGCTGGGTGGCCCGCGCCCGTCCAACGGCATCGAGCTTCCGACGGAGGTCCGCGATGCGCGCGCCGATGAGGCGCCGGTCGGTCTCGAGCTGCGTCTCGCCGGGCCCGCGGAGCCCGATGCCGCCGCGGATGCGCGACAGGTGGCTCCACATCCGGCGGAGCCGGGGGAGCAGGTACTGGAGCTGCGCGAGCTCGACCTGCATGCGCGCTTCGCTCGATCGGGCGCGGGTCGCGAAGATGTCGAGGATGAGCTCGGAACGGTCCATGACCCGCACGCCGAGGAGATCCTCCAGGTGGCGCCCCTGCGCCGGGCTCAGCTCCTCGTCGAAGATGACGAGGTCGGCCTCGCGCTCCTGCACGAGATCGTGGAGCTCCTGCGCCTTGCCCTCGCCGATGTAGTAGCGCGGATGGGGATGGTCGAGCCGCTGCACGAGCGCGCCCACGACGCGCCCCCCGGCGGTGTCCGTGAGGCGTCCGAGCTCTTCGAGGTGCTCTTCGACGAGGCGGACGTCGAGGTCCTGGACCGGCGCACCCACCAGCACCGCCCGGTCCACGGGGGTGCGGAGGTCGATCAGCTGCGTCGGAATCCGCCTTCGCTCCTTGGGTGTGTTGCGTGCGGCCGCCGTCACGGCGGCCTCACGTCGAAGATACTCACGCGGCGGGCCGCATAGAACCGGATCGTGCGGCGGAGCGGCCGGCGCCTACGCCTCCTCCCCGCCGCCTCGCCGCTGGCGCGCCCACCACTCGAGACGCTCCCGCACCGTCTTCTCGAAGCCGAAGCGCCCCGGCTCGTAGAAGCGCCGGCCGGCGAGCTCGTCGGGGAGGTAGCGCTGGTCGGCGACCCCCTGCTCGGTCGAGGGATCGTAGACGTAGCCGCGGCCGTAGCCGAGCTCCTTCATGAGCGGGGTCGGCGCGTTCCGGACGTGGAGCGGCACCGGCGCGCCCGGCGTCTCGCGCGCGGTCCGGAGCGCCGCCGACCACGCTTCGTAGACGCGCACGGATTTCGGCGCGGTCGCGAGGTACACCGCCGCCTGCGCGAGCGCGAGGTCGCCCTCCGGCGAGCCCAGGAAGTGGAAGGCGTCCCGGGCCGCCACCGCGACGCCGAGCGCCGCCGGATCGGCCATCCCGATGTCCTCCACGGCCATCCGCACGAGCCGCCGCGCCACGTAGAGCGGATCCTCGCCGCCGTCGAGCATGCGCGCGAGCCAGTAGAGCGCCGCGTCGGGATCGCTTCCGCGCACGGACTTGT
>CAZOYA010000384.1:0-1559 GCA_964583815.1 uncultured Gemmatimonadaceae bacterium
CTCGCCGTAGCGCTGCTACGACTCGTCGTCGCTCCTTGCCTGACCAGCGAAAGCCGGGGCACCCACGCCCGAGGCGTGGGTCGCGCGCGGGGCACTCCCCTTCTTCAGCGACCTGCTAGGTTCTCGTACTTGCGCTTGAAGCGGTCGACGCGCCCGGCGGTGTCGACGAGGCGCTGCTTCCCCGTGTAGAACGGGTGGCACACGCTGCAGATCTCCACGTGGATCTCGTCCACCGTGGATACCGTCTCGAAGGTGTTCCCGCAGGCGCAGATCACCTTGGCGACCTTCGACTCGGGGTGGATGCCCTGCTTCATGGTCCTGCTCCGGATGCATCGGAAGGCCGGACGCGCGGGTGCCGTCCGGGCGCCCGCACCGATTTCCGACCGGCGCGGGGAGACGAGGAAGCTAAAAGGGACCGCTCGGGCGGTCCAGTCGCGAAAGGGCCGCGGGGAGGGGCGATCCGGGACGCCTCGCCGACCCGATCGAGACGAGCAGCGCGAGCACGATGGAGCCGCGGCCGGCGAGGTCGCCGAGGCGCACGAACAGCGTCCGGACGTCGCTCGTGCGCACCTCCACGACCCGCGTCCCCGCCTCCCCCGCAGGCGGGCCGGGCCGCACGAGCCCCGTCGGGTCCACCGCCGCCGAGGCGCCCGCGTTCGCCACGCGGAGCGCGCCCGCGCGGGTCTCGATGGCCCGCAGGACCAGGTGGGCCGGGTGCTGGGCGCGCGCCAGGCCCCCGCCGCTCCCCGCGGGGTCGCCGTACCACGCATCGTTCGTGGGGTTCAGGAGCACGTCCGCGCCCGCGGCCCGCCGGGCGCGGGCGTCCCGCGCGAACACCGATTCCCAGCAGACGAGCACCCCGAGGCGCGCGCCGCCCAGCTCGAGGACGGTCGCACCGCCCGTCGGGTCCTCGCGCCCGGACGCGGGGGGCGCGGAGACGTCCCCGGCACCGAAGAGCGCCGGCCACAGGAGCGCGTCCCGCTCCACCAGGGGCACGAGGCGGCGCTTGAGGTAGCCCGGCTCCGGCCGGCCGTCCGCGTCGACCACGGCGAGCGCGTTGCGCCACGATCCCGCCTCCGGTCCCCCGCCGTACGTCCCCACCGCGACGGGCGCCCCGATCCGTACGGCGTGCCGCGCCAGGAGGTCTCGCGCCGCCCGGGCCTGCGGCGCGGCCAGGTCGAAGGGGATCATGCCCTCGGGCAGCACCACGAGGTCCGCCCCGCCCGCCGGGACCCGTGCCAGGAGCGTGTCGACGGCTTCGACGGCGGCGCGGAGCGCCGCGCTCCGGTCCTGCGCGGAGCCCCGCGCGAGGCTCGTCTGCACGACCGCCACGCGGAGCGCCGGCCACGTCTCCAGCGAGGCCGCCCGCCGGACGCCCCACAGCGCCGGCACGGCGAACAGGAGGGCGGCCGCGGCCATCCGGCCTGCCACGGGCGGGCCGGCGAGCCGGGCGAGCGCGCCGCGGGAGGGGCCGGCGCCCCCGGCCGCCCCCGCCCCCCCCGCGCGCCCCCCCCCCCCCCCCCCCGCCGGCCCGCGCGCACCATTTGGGGTGGGGGAGG
>CAZOYA010000385.1:0-1554 GCA_964583815.1 uncultured Gemmatimonadaceae bacterium
CGGTGCGGTGTGGGCGGGCGATACGGTGGACCGCTCTCCGGCGCCACCTCAGGTGCTGGACGTCGTCCTGGTCCCGCGGACGATCCACCTCCGCCTTCATCCGGATCAGCGTGTCGAGCGCCACGACCGGAACGCGCAGTCCCGGCGCCAGCTCCGTAACGAAGGCTGCCTCCAGAGCCGGTGCGAAGGGGAACGGCTCGTTCACGAAGAGGTCCACGGTGGTCTCGCGGTGGATGTCGCTCGTCATCGAGAACACCTCCACGTTCCGGCGCTCGTGCCACTCCCGGCGGATCGCCGGGTCCGCGAGCCGTTCCGCGTCGACGGGAAGGACCGGCCGGTAAGCGAGACCGGCGAGCGCACGAACCGCCGCCAGCACGTTCTCCCGCTCCAGCTCGACGACGAGATCGAGGTCCTGCGTCGCCCGCTGATAGCCGTGGACGTTCACGGCCACTCCGCCGACGACCAGGTACCGGACATCGGCTTCGTTGAGGGCGCGGAAGACAGCTTCGAGGCTGGAGAGCTTCATCCGGGAATCCGGACTCTTCGGGGGCTGGACGCTCCGCCTGAAGATATCCGCGCGCGCGCGCCGCGCACCTGATCGTCACGGACGCTCGGTCAGCACCTCCGCGAGCGGGGGACGCTCGGGCTTCCGGGCCGACTCCGCGGGCAGGCCGGCCCAGAGGAACGCGGTCACCTCGACCTCGTCCGGATCCAGGTCGAGGTGCGCGTAGGTTTCCGGTCGCCGGGTGACCGCGCCGGTGCTCCACTTCGATGCGATGCCGTCCGCGTGGAGCGAGAGCTGGATGTTCTGGATGGCGCAGGCCACCGCCGCACGGTCCTCGTTCTGGCGGAATGCGTCGTCGGAGCGCGTGCACGTCACCACCACGCACCAGGGGGGCGTCAGGATCTTGTCCCGGATCCTCGCCACGGCCGCGTCCCCCGGGAGCATCCCGTCGGGTCCCCGCTTCAGCTCGACGGCCAGGTCGGCGAGCGGCGCCCTCGACGCGCGGCCGAGGAGCAGGAAGCGCCAGGGCCACGTGCGCCGGTGGTTCGGAGCCGCCATCCCGGCCTCGAGCGCCCGGATCACGGCTTCGCGCGGGACGGGATCGGGGCGGAAGTGATGCGTCGTGGTGCGCGTGCGTAGCGCGGTATGGGCGTCCACGGAAGATCTCCGACGGTTCGTGTCCAAGGGGTCGGGAGGGGTACCCGGTACGCGACCCCAGGGGCCCCCGCGGCGGCACCCGGCGGCGGACCTCAGCCGAGCGGCGGCACGTCGTGCAGCGCCTCCCACTCGACCCACAGCCGCACGAACGGGCTGTCGAAGCGCACGGCCGCGCCGTCGTCCCGCACGAGGAGACCGCGCGCCTCCAGCGCGTCGACGGCCGCGGCCACCGTCGACGACGTGGGAAGGCTGAAGCGTCTGCGCACGTCGCTGGAGAAGATCTGGTCCGCGCCCGAAGCGACGGCCCGGAGCACGTTCTGCTGATGCGCCGTGAGGCCGCTCCAGACGGGGCGGAAGATGGGATCCTCCTCGCGGACCACGTCGCGCACGGC
>CAZOYA010000386.1:0-1528 GCA_964583815.1 uncultured Gemmatimonadaceae bacterium
CGACTGCGGTGCGGCGGTCCCGGGAGACGGCGCCGGCGAGGACGACGGCGATCTCGCCGGCCTCGATCTCGCGAGCATCGGCGCCGAGGTGCGCACGCTGATCGACACGTCGGACGCGATCGTGCTGGACGCGCGCGAGGACGCGCAGGGAGGCTCCCTCGCCAAGCTCCGCGCGCTGCTGGACGCGGCGACCCCGGGGCCGTGGATAGCGCAGGGCTTTGGGAGGCACGACCACAACGTGCGGACGACGCGCGAGGGTTGGCCCGATGACCCCGTCGCTCACTTCGGCGCCAACGTGAGCAACGCGGCCAACGACGCGCACGCCATCGCCGCCCTTCGCAACCTGGCTCCCGAGCTCCTCGCGGTCACGGAGGCGCTCGGCAAGGTCCAGCGCTGCCCGCTCTGCTATCGGTGGACCGGGCCGATGAGGACACCACACGGGCGCCCCATGGACCCGGAGCCCCATGACCCGAACTGCGAGATCGCCGCACTCAACGCGCGGGCGGAGGAGGTGCTTGATGGCTGAGCGAATCGTGGACGTGCGCATCGCCGAGACGCGGGACGGTCGGGTGCGCGTGCTGGTCAACGGGAACCGTGTGCTGGACCGCCAGCGCTCCCCCTCGGTCGCCTTGGAGACGCTCGCGGGCGCGATCGACTCCATCGGCGATCTGGTCACGTTGGCTCGCATGGGGCGCTTCCACGCGTGGCGCGACGAGGTGGACGAGGCGCACGCGCTCGACACGTTCGACCTCGCGCTCGGGTACTTCTCGGGCGGCGGGCTCGACCACGACGAGGCGCTGCGGCTCGCTGGCGTGGCGACCCGGTCGGACGCGCCCGAGTAGGCTACCGTTTCACCAGGAGAACGAACCGTGCAGATCGCGAAGAAGGAACGACCCAAGACCGTACTCGTGAAGCGCAAGGGGACCGAGGTATCCCTGCGCGTCTATCCCGTCGGGGAGACCGCCAGCGTGCGGTGCCGAAACGCGCCGCTCGCGCGCGCCACCGAACGGCGCTTCAAGGCCGCCCTCCGCGCCGGCTGGGAGGGCACGCTGGAGGAGCTCGTCGACAGCGTGGAGGATCAGTCCCAGCGCGAGAGCGACGCGTTCGACCGCGTGAAGAAGGCGCGTGAGCGCGTGCAGCGCGCGGAGGACGAGCTCAAGACCGCGCGCCGCATGCTGGTCAAGGAGATCGAGGCGCACAACGCCGCCGCGCGGACGACGGTGGAGTTCAACGCGAGCCTTGGTGATCCCTGCTCCCATTGCGGCGCGACCTCGCTCCGCACCGGGATCCACGGGACCGACTGTCCGGCTCGGGCCCAGGCGCAGCCGGGGTCCACCGCGTGAGCTCCTCGCTCGAGACGCGGCTCGCGTTCCTGGAGTCACGCGGCTTCGTCGACGTCATCGACCTCGGCGACCGCGTGCTCCGGGAGGTGGACCGGACCGACAAGGAGCAGGAGTTCGTCCTCGCGCTCGTGCTCGTCCCCGGGGACCGGCGTCCCCGTTGGATCGCCGAGGAGCGCCTCGCTCCC
>CAZOYA010000387.1:0-1509 GCA_964583815.1 uncultured Gemmatimonadaceae bacterium
TACCTGAGCGCGACCCGCACCGCCGCCGAACGGGCCGGGGTCCTGGCGGAGGCCCGGGCCGGGCGGGTGGACGTGCTCTTCGTCGCGCCGGAGCGGCTCGAGCTCGAGGGCTTCCGGCGCGAGCTGGCCGCGCTCGACGTGCGGCTGCTGGCCGTGGACGAGGCTCATTGCATTTCCGAGTGGGGCCACGAGTTCCGGCCCTCCTACCGCCGGATCGGACGGCTCCGCGATGCGCTCTCCTGTCCCGTCCTCGCGCTGACGGCGACGGCCACGCCGGAGGTGCGCGAGGACGTGCAGGCGAACCTCCGGCTCCGCGATCCGCTCGTCGTCGTGCGGTCGTTCGACCGGCCGAACCTGTCGTGGAGCGTCCGGCCCGGAGGCTCCCTGGCGGAGCGGGTGCGGGAGACCTACCGGATCCTGGCGGGGGGAAGGGGCGCGGCGATCGTGTACGCGCCGACCCGGCGCACGGTCGAGGTCGTGCGCGACCGCCTCGCCGCCTTCGGCCTCCGCACGGGGGCGTATCACGCCGGCCTCTCGGGCTCCGAGCGCTCCCGCGTGCAGGCCTCCTTCATGGAGGGGCGCGACCGGGTCGTGGTGGCCACGAACGCCTTCGGCATGGGGATCGACAAGGCCGACGTGCGGGTGGTCGTGCACGTCCAGCTCCCCTCCACGCTGGAGGCCTACTACCAGGAAGCGGGCCGCGCCGGTCGGGACGGGCTCCCCTCGCGGTGCATCGCCTTCCACGCGCGGACGGACCTGCGCCTCGCGCGCGGCATGATCGACGCGCAGCACCCGCCGCCGCGGCGACTCCGGCGCGCGTACCGGGCGCTGCAGCGGGCGGCGGGACCGGACGGGGCGGTGGATCCGTCCTTCGGCGGGGACATCCTGGACGCCCTCGAGCGCGCGGGGGCGCTGCGCCGCGAGGCCGTGGAAGGCACGGGGCCGCTGGGAAGCGCCGGGGTGCGGGCGGGAACAGCGGGCCCGTCCGGGGGGTTCTGCACGGGACGGGCTTTCGTCTGCGAGGGGGCGGATCTCCGCACCTCGGCTGCCCGCCGCCGGAGCGTCCTGGCGAAGCTCCGGGCGGTCGATCGGTTCGGACGCACGCGTGGCTGCCGCCGGAAGGCCCTGCTGCGTTACTTTGGTGAGCGGGCGCCGGAACGCTGCGGATCGTGCGACCGCTGCGACGGCGCCCTCTGATTTTTACCGACGAAGCCGACTGGATCGATCCATGGACCGATATCTCTCCGAGGAACACCTCCGCCTGCGGGAGCGCGTGAGCGCCTTCGCCCGTGAGGCGATCGTGCCGGTGGCCCGGGAGCTCGACGAGACGGCCACGTTCCCCTGGGAGAACGTGAAGGCCATGGGCGAGATGGGGCTGCTCGGCGTGCCCGTTCCCGAGGCGCTCGGGGGCATGGGCCGCGACTACCTGAGCTACATCCTGGTGGTCGAGGAGCTCGCGAAGTACGACGCCAGCCACTCGATCACGGTGTCGGCGCACACGACCCTCGG